>CAUJGQ010000138.1 GCA_963170165.1 Chloroflexota bacterium
CTCGGGCAACGGCGTCAACGGCATCCAGGCCACCACCGCCAACGTCGCCACCGGCTACACCATCACCACCGCCGCCGGCTCCGGCGCCGGCAAGGTCAAGCTGACGGTGGCGGACACGCTGGGCAACGCCCAGTCCATCGATGTAACGGTGGCCACCACCGGCACCAAGGCGGTCAGCTTCGAGCAGCTGGGCGTGGTGGTAACGACCAACAACGCGCTGGCGGCGGGCAGCATCGTTGCCAACAACACCTTCGATGTCACCCAGGGCGCCGGGTCGGCCGATCTGCTGATCGGCGCCGGTATCGGTGGAGTGAGCAGCGCCGAGGTCCTGACGGTCTCCATCGGCAACATGAATGCAGCCACGCTGCTCGGTGGGACGGTTGACGTCTCCACACAGGCCGGCGCGCAGGCAGCGCTGGCCACCATCGACACCGCCATCCAGACGGTCAGCACCAACCGTGCCAACCTCGGCGCCTTGCAGAACCGGCTGGAGCACACGATCGCCTCGCTCGGCGTCGCTGTCGAGAATCTGAGCAGCTCGGAGAGCCGCATCCGCGACACAGACGTAGCCGAAGAGACCAGCAAGATGGTGAGCGCGCAGATCCTGTCGCAGGCGGGCACGTCGATCCTGTCGCAGGCCAACCAGGTGCCGCAGGGCGCCCTGTCGCTGCTGCGCGGCGGCTAAGCTCGGATGGCAGGGGAGACCCTCACTCCCAACCCCCTCTCCCGAACGCGGGAGAGGGGGCTTTCGTCGCCCGCTGACAGCCATCGCCGTGATAGCTGACCGCTCGCTGCAACGCTGCTACGCTGTGCGCGGGCCGCGAGAAGCGGCGCCATGAAGGGACCCCATGCCACTACCGATCCGTTATGCCGAGCAGGTGCCGGAACTGACCGCACTGTGGTCACCGGAGGGCTACTTCCGTGCACAGACCAGCATCTGGCTGGCTCAGGCCGAAGCGGCCCACGAGCTGACGGGCAGCCCGAACACCGACGAGCTCGCGCAGATTCGCGCTGCGCTCGAACTATCCGGAGACGACATCACCGGCCTCAACCAGGCGAAGGGCCATGAGACCAACCGGCTGCTACGCACCGTCCAGGCACGCCTGCCCGCACAACTGGGCAACGTCATCCACCGCGGTAACACCAGCAGTGATGTGCTCGACACGGCGCTGGCGCTCCAGATCCTGCGCTCGCTGGACCTCGTTGATGCCGACTTCGCCGCCGTCAGTTCGGCATTGCAGCGGCTGGCCATCGAGCACACTGAGACGCTGCAGATCGCCCGCACCCATGGCCAGCATGCCGTACCGCAGACCTTCGGCCGTCAGGTGGCCGGCTGGTTTGCGGAGAGTGAGCGCTGTCGCGAACGGCTGGCACGGGCGAGGGCGGTGATCGCCTACGGCAAGTTCGCTGGCGAAGTGGGCACCAGTGTCTTTATCTCACCGGAGATGGAGGAGGCGACGCTACGGCGGTTGGGACTGCAGCCCGATGCCGCGCCGACCCAGGTCATCAGCCGCGACCGCCACGCCGAGGTGGTGTCGCTGCTGGCCGTCAACGCCGCCACGCTCGCCCGGATCGCCACCAACCTCAGCCTGCTAGGTATCACCGATCTGGGCGAGGTGCGTGAGCCGTTCGACGCAGACATGCAGCAGGGCTCCAGCTCGATGCCGCACAAGCGCAACACGGAGCTCTGCGAACGGATTCGCGGACTGGCCCGGCGGGTGTGGAGCGCGGCTCAGGAGGAGCTGGGCAGCGCCGTGTTGTGGTTGGAGCGCGACATCTCCCACTCCTCCACCGAGCGCTTCACGTTCCCAGACGCCTTCGGCTGCCTTTCGTACAGCGCCAGGCTCACCGCTGAGGTGCTAGAGGGGCTGGTCGTCTACCGTGAGCGCATGGCGGCAAACGTCACGGCGACCTTCGGCGGCATCTACGGCTCGCGTCTGCTTAATGCCCTGCTGTCCACCGAGCGCCTTAGCCGCACCGAGGCATATGACCTGGTGAAGGCGCTCGCCCAACGCGCGATGGACAGCCAGACACCGCTTCAGCAACTCGCCGCCGCCGAGCCGCGTATCACGGGGTTGCTGGGCGCGGAGGGGCTGGCTGGGCTGTTTCGCCCCGATTTCTACCTGCGGAATACGGGTGTCGCCTATCGGCGGCTGGGGCTGGAATCGGGAAACTAACCAAACCGAAGCGTTATGTTCGTCTAACAGCCTTCTGAGGCATTGAGCGTCGTTGAGCACGGTTGGCAGCCAACCAGCTTCCCACATCTGCGCTTGCCTAAAACGGTCACTCTCGTGACAATGCCCCGAGAGATCCAACTAATCAGTCGGCTCCGAAGAATCGGCGTAATTCGGACCCGGCATACGGATCTCCCCGAGCCGGGATGGTCTCCGGCCATCGATAGGATGCCGGTGGCCGGTACTTCCCGGCCCGATACCTACGAAGGGAGGCGAGTGCGCTCTGTATCGTGCAACGACCGGCGGCCCGGTAGCCCCTGATTGCCCGGCCGTCTTGCCCAAGCGATTCATGCGCCCCGCCCTGCTCGCCGCTCTCGCCGTCGCTGTGCTGATCGCCGTAGCCGGGCATTCGGCGCACGCCAACGCACTCGCCGTCGTCGTCCCGCACGACGGCCTGAACCTGCGCGCCGCGCCCGGCACCGACAAGCCCGCGCTGGTCCTGATCCCCGGCGGTACGCGCCTTGCCATCACCGGCCAGGCCAACGCCGATAACTGGTATCCGGCCGTCTATCGCGGCAAGCGTGGCTGGGTGCTCGGGAGCTTCCTCGCCTTCGACGAGCTAACCGCCGCGGCTGCGCGCAAGGCCACCGTGCTCCCACCGGACGGCCTCAACCTGCGCACCGCACCGCATGACGGCGCAGATGTGGCCGGCGTTCTGGCCGGCGGCAGCGCGCTGACGGCCACCGGTCAGGCGACCAGCGACGGTTGGGTACTGGTCCAGGCCGGTGAACAGCAGGGTTGGGTCAGCGCCGACTACCTCAGCTTTGAGAGCAGCGGCGAGCGGCTGGGCACGGCCTCACGGACGGAAGTCAACGGCGCGGGCAGCACACGCATTCTCGTGCGCTACTATCATCCCTCATTTGAGGGCGGCCGGATGGCCTGTGGCGGCGTCTACCGCGCGGCCGACGCCACCATCGCCGCGACGAACACCTGGCCGTGTGGCACGAACCTGCGCGTCTGCACCAGCACCGGCGCCTGTATTGTCGTCACCGTGCGCGACACCGGCGGCATGGGACCCAACGAGATTGATCTGTCCGCGTCCGCCTTCCAGAAGCTTGCCACGCTCCCCACCGGCGTGATCAGCGCCAGCGCCGAGGTCGTGACGCCGTAACGGGCGGGCCGTCACCCGCACTTCCGGTGCGCATTGCGTGATCGCATCCCATCCACGCAATGCGCACGCCCCGTCGCCGGCGCTACTTGCTGGCGACGCTGTCCAGGAACTCCAGCACCGCCTGGTTGAATACCTCGGGCTGATCAATGTTGACTGAGTGGCCGGCATCCGCCACCACCACCTTGCGCGCGCCCGGGATCTTCTTCTCCATGTAGTCAATCGGGTTGAGATAGGCCTGATCGTTGGCGCCGACGACCAGCAGCGTGGGAACGGTAACCGTCTCCAAGCTGTTAATCACGCGGGCGTCGAACTGGGCCAGCATACCGCGGGCCGCCCTGGCCAGCCCGGCGGCGGAGCGATGCGTGCTGCGCGCCGCCTCCACCTCGGCGGAGCGCCCGAGTGCGTCCAACCCGCGCTCCTCGTAGCGGGCGCCGGTACGAAAGGCCGTCTCGTTCCAGGTGGCACGGGCCTGATCATTGCGATATCCAGGGCCGGTGTCGCACAACAGCAGCGCCTGCACCATCTCTGGGTGCGCCAGGTGAAACGCCAGCGACATGTACCCGCCGAGCGATAGCCCGCCGATCACGGCCCGCTCCACACCAAGCAGCTTGAGCAGCTGGTACAAATCCTCAACGGTCGCAGCTTCGCTGTACGCGGACTGCTCCTCCGGACTGTCCGTCTGGCCATGACCACGCATATCCCAGGTGATCAGCCGGTAGCGTTGAGTAACGGCAGGGATCTGCCCCTGCCAGGCACGGCTGCTGGAGCTGTAACCGTGGGTCAGCACCAGCGCCGGGCCGCTACCGTGGTCTTCGTAGTACACGTTGATGCCGTTTATCGCCGCAACCGGCACGATCACCCTCCTCTGCCGCCGCCGTACCACCGCGGCGCTGTGGGCAAGCATACCCTACCCACGCTGAGGATGACGAAAGAGCCACCCGGCCAGCGGATGGCTCCCCGAAGAATCACTGTAAGGACGGAACTACTCGGTGGGCGGCTCGGCCGGAGGTGGCTCATCGCTCGGCGGCGGATCGGCGGCCGGCGGCTCGGCCGGTGGCGGCTCCTCACTTGGTGGCGGCCCTTCGCTTGGCGGCGCGGCGGGCGGCGGTGTCGCGCTCCCGCTGGCGGCCGTCAGATCAAGCGGAATGAAGTGCCCCAGCTGGAAACTGCCGGTCTGATCCGCGTTGGCGCCGTTCACCGTGAAGCGGATGGAGGAGCCCTCCTCGCCGCAGCCGGATTGCGTGGCGCTGGACTTGACATCGAGCACGTAGCGGCCGGCGTCAGTGGTCGTGGCGCGGCCGCACTCGACGTCGTTGATGTAGGCAACCACCTCCGTGCCGGCCGGCGCGGGGCTGCCATCGAGGCTAATGGCGCCGAAGAACCGGGCAGGGGGCGTCTGAGCGTGGACCGGCACGGCGGCAATCGCCAACGTCACCAGCGCGAGAATGGGGAACCATCGATGTCTCACAGGCGGGGGCGCTCCTTCCATGTGGTGGATGAAATACCGGCAGAGTGTACCAACGCGCGTCAAGCTCCTGCTACGGCCCTGCGGCGCCGTGCCGAAGACAGAATGGCTACTCGCTTACGTGCTATGCGTGCAGCCGGGCATATCGCTTTTCCGTTGTGCCCAGCAACGATATACTGACAGCGGGTTTGGCCAGCGTGACGTTGGGAAAGCCCGCCGGAGGTTCGCCCGTGCCCTACGAAATCACCGAGACGTGCATCGGCTGCACCGCCTGCACGAACCGTTGCCCTACCGGCGCCATTACCGGCAGCCGCAGCGTGATCCACGTCATCGATCCCAAGCTCTGCATTGACTGTGGCGCCTGCGGTGTCGTCTGCCCGCCGGAGGCGATCATCGATGACATCGGCGACGTCTGTAAGACCTTCCGTCGCAAGGAGTGGCCCAAGGCCATCGTCATCGAGGAGAACTGCATCGGTTCCGGCTGCGAGCTGTGTATCAATGTCTGCCCGTTTGAGGCGCTGTATCTGGACAGCAGCGGTGACCGAGTCGATGACTTCTTTGGCATCGCTACCGTCATCGAGCGCAAGTGCACCGGCTGCCGGTTGTGCGAGCAATCGTGCGGCTGGGGCGCGATCTACATCGACCCGCCCCGCGAGCAGCTGAAGAAAGAGTTCGTGGACGTCATCGCCTAACGGTTTGCAGGCAGCCAGCGCTCTCGGGCCCGGGACAAAGTCTCGGGCTCTTTTTATGTCTCGGTGCGCGGTGCTCGCTGGCGTTATGTTCACTATTCACATGCTTACGGGCGCATCCTAATCCATAAGAGTTATCGACGTTGTCACAGCGCAGAACGATAGTAATATGCAACGCGACCTGATCTGCAGGTGCGAAACAGCGCGGCGCCTCGCTCGTCTGTGGACCGCAGGTGCGGGCGGCCGCCGGATCGCTATGGTTACCGGGACAGACCGCGGACACGTCGCCGCGCCGGACAGCCGGACGGCGCTGCCGCACACGGACGTCGCAACGATGCCACTCGTAGCTACCCAACGCCGTGTGCTCGTGGTCGATGATGATCCAGGTATTCGCGGCTTTGTCATGACTGTGTTACGGGCTGAGGGCTACGAAGTCGTCAGCGCCGTCAACGGCCACATGGCGCTAGAGTGCGCCGGCCTGCATCGCCCCGATCTCGTGCTGCTGGACCTGTCGATGCCCGTGATGAACGGCTGGGAGTTTCACGCCGCCTTCCGGCTGCTGTACCCCGATGTGCCGGTGGTATACATGACCGCCGGCTACAGCGCCCGCGTCGAGGCGGAGCAGCACGGCGCGGCCGGCTATCTGGCAAAGCCCTTCGAAGTCGAGCATCTGCTCGCCATTGCCGGTAGACTGGCGCCCATGCCGCGGGTGGACGGCGCGTGAGTCGCGCCTAGCCGGTGCAACCGCTACGGTGCTATTGGCGCCCCGCGCCCCAGGACCTTTGCCGAGGCCACCGTTCTATGACTGACCCGGGCTCCCGCGCCATGTCACTGGCGCTTGACCTGCTGGCCGGCTGGCTGCGCGAGCGCACGGGTCGTGCCGTCACCCTGACCGCCGGCGATACGCTGCAGGAGCCCTCGGCCCTCACCGCGACCGGCACGATCGACGGCCGGCCCCTGGCGGCAGCGGTGCTCTTCCTCGCGCCGCCGGACGGCGACAGCCCCTGGCATCAGGCGAAGACGGCGCTGGAACAGCGCATCGGCGCGCGCGTCACGGGCGGCCACATCATCTGGGCGCCTCAAGGGGTCGAGCTGCCTGAGCGGGAACCTGACTCCTCAGACGTCGTACTGCGTGCCGCCGAAGCAGCGGGCCAATTCGTCCCCGGCGGTCACGGCGAGATCCGCTTCCCCGTACGGCTGTTGCTGCGGCGCAGCGACGAGGAAGGCAGCTACGTCACCGCCCGCGGCGGTCTGGGCCCGCACTGGGCCACGTTCACCAGCCGCGTCTTTGGGCACTTCCAGCTCGATAGCACTGAACTGCACCGGCTCCCGGCCGGTGATGGCAACCTCTCTGATCTCATCGACCGGATCGTCGATATCGCCAACGAACTCCCGCTTGGCGGCCTGGCGGAGATCCCGGCAGAGGATGCCTGGATGGCCCAGCGCCTGCGCAGCGATACCAGCGGTGTGACCATCATCGGTGAGCCGCCGGACAGCGACCGCTCCAGCGGGCCAGGGCTGCGCCGCGGGCTGCGCCAAGCGATTACTGCGTTGCGCGAGCCGCTGTTCATGACCGCAGTCGAGGCGCGGGTCATGCTGATCGTTGGCCCGTATACCTACCTGGATCAGCAACCGGCCGGAGCAGCACTGCTCGGTTTCGACCCGGCGCTGTACCGCGGCATCGACCTGGTGGCGCTGGCGGCGGAAGCCAACGTCAAGCCCCTGCTCGATCTGACCCGCAATCCGCTGCTGGCCGCAGCGGCTAAGCCGGCGGTCTAGCCCTGATCCTTCATCAGGGGATATCGAGCCCCAGCTAGGCGCACAGAAACCAGCGGCTGAAGCAGCGGTGGACCGGGCACGCCGGCGGCAGCACCCGGTGGTCCGCAGCAACGCCGCCACCGTGCGGCTCGACCCGCTGCGCATCCTGGCGTGCGGACGGCTGCCGGGTTGTGGCGAGAACATGCAGCCGGCCGCCGTCCCGGCCGTCCGTGCATCATCCGGGCTAGCGCTCGGTGCTGGGCGCCCGCTCATCGCCGGGCGCAAGCCCCTCGATCTGGGCGAGGATCTTATCCGCGGCCTCACCCGTGCGGGCGCGGATCGTCTCCGCCAGCCGGTCAGCGCGGCCGCGGGCGCGGCGGATGTCGTCATCGGTCACATCGGGCCATGCCGACTTGATCTCGTCCGCGCGCGCCTCCAGCGCCTGGACCGCGGCGCGGCGGCGCTGGCGACGTCCGGCCAGCATCAGGCCGATGCTCACACCGGCGGCCAGGCCCGAAACCGCGGCCAATGCCACTGTCCAGCCCGGCGTCTGCTCGCGCGTCAAGCGCTCCCAAGCATTCGTCCGCCGGAAGGCCGGCAGGCGGTCCAGCGGCAGGGCGTCGCGCGCGGCACTGGCCATCCGCCCAACCTCCGGGTGCTCGGCAGCCAGATCGCGGGCGTGCTCAGCGGCCAGCAGCGCGAGCTCACGCGCTCGTTCGGCGGTGTCACGCGCCACCCCCGCCCCCGTTCCGGCCGCTGCGCGTACCCGGTCCAGCGGGCTATCTGGCTCGCTGCTGAGACGAAGCCGTAGTTCCTCGGGAAAAGACGACCAGAGCGTTCGGGGTTGCATGCGCGCACCTCAGGAGTTGCTGCGGGATGCGGGTAGCCGCCCGAGCGCGGCGGCGTGCTGCTCTGAGCGTAGGTCGGGCGCCAGTCCCTGTCTATACCGCACGGTGGCCGCCTGCGGCCGCGAACGGCGCCGGCACGGTGTCGAGGGGGAGCATCACCGTGCTATCATGCGCCCCAAACCACCTCCGCTCACAAGGACCCGCTGTGTTCGCAGCCCCGCGACCACGTGCCTTCGCCCTGTTTGGTGGACTTCTGCTGCTGATCTCGCTGTTTGCGGTCCTTGCCTGGTATCGTGCTACGCCCGTCCGTGCCGCGGCCAGCGCAACTAAGGACTGCCGCGGACCTGGCAACGCCAAGACCGCTTTCATCAACGACCCGGTGACGTGCACGGTGGAGGTACGGGCAACGGCTGGGGAGTTGATCACCAACGCGACGGTGTCTTTCACCCAGGCGTCGCAGAATTACACCAACTGGACCGTCACGCCAGTAAGCCCCACCTGCACGGTCAACTCAGGAGGGACGTGCAGCGTCAGTCCGCTCACCCCAGCGTTCGTGTTCACGCTCACGTGTACGGGTACGTGCCTCGACGTGTCGGTGTTCTTCAAAGAAACGCTCCAAGTCACCGACGCCACGCCCAACAACATTTATCAGAACATCGTTATTTCGACGCCACCACTGCCGGCCACGACGGTGCTGGCCAATGTCTTTGATCCCGCGTTTAGCATCGTCTCGGTCTCGGGACCGCCGGGACGTACCTTCTTTGCCGTTCCTGAAGAGAACGTGCCTGCCCCACTAGCCACTGCTCCCTGTACCTTCTCCAATCCGTGCACCATCGCTCGGGCGGTTGATCTGGCGCGGGACGCGGACACCGTCGTGATGCTGCCGGGCACGACCGGGCAGTACAACATCAAGGCGACCATCCGCGTTCATGAGTTACTGACGATCCAGGCCAGCTCTGGTGACAAGGTGGTGCTCAAGGCGATACCGGGAATCACCATCTTTGAGGTGACGGCGCAGGGCGGCCCGAACCTACACGCGACGATCCGTGACTTCACCATGGGCGGCAACTATCAGGCAGGCTCCAGCGCTGCCGCGATCGTGCTACGGGATGACTACTACACCGAGATCGCGAACAACATCATTGGCGCCCAGGATCTGCCCATCAATAACGGCATCGTCCTCTCGAACAGCGATCACGCAAACATCCACGACAACACCGTCCAAGGCTCCAGCCACCTGACATTCACGCCCGTCCTTGAGGTTGGCCGCAACACCAGCGGCTTCGGCGTCGTCACGCTGGAGTGCTTCGGCGGCACGCCCGGTGGCGTCTCCGACAGCGTCACGGTCTACCGCAACCTGTTCACCAATCAGCTCATCGCCGGCGTATGGCTGTGCTCCGACGGCGCAGGCAAGCACGAGATCCGGGAGAACACCTTCCGCGGCAACTGGCGCGGCATCGCCCTCAAGGACACCACCAACACCACCGTGGCCGCCAACACCCTGACCGACGACCGCAGCGACGGCATCATCCTATACGGCGCGTCGCTGCGGAACACCGTCAGCGGCAACCGCGTCGAGTCGCACATCGCAGCCGCAGCGGCGGGCATTCGCGTTGGCTGGATCGCCGACCCGGTGATGCCGCTTTCGAATTTCATCACCGGCAACGTCCTGATCCGCGATACGATCGGCATTCACATCTTTGGTGCACGCACCACCATCGTTCAGTCCAACGAACTCAAGATCTCCGGCAACCGCACGGCGGTGCTGGTGACGCCCTCTACCACGCCGCTGGACCCCGGCACACAGCCGTTCGACACGGAGATCACCAGCAACGTGATCGTGTTCATCGGCCCGTGCAACGCGGTGGTAGGCTGCGGCATCCGGCTGGTGGGCACGACCGTACCGGTACTGGCCATCAACAATGACTGGGGTCTGCGCCGGACCGCTGATGTTGAGGGGGTGGTATGGCACCGGCGCGATGACCCGGTGCTCGGCCAGGTAACGTTCGAGCCGTTCAAAGATCAGGTGCTGGCCACCATCACCCCCAGCCCGACACCCAACCCATTCGCCACTGCGCCGCCCGGCGCGACCGGCACCCCTGGCGCTGGTAACGGTAACGGTAACGGCAACGGCAACATCAATGTCATGACACTGAACCTGGACCCTGGCTGCGCGCCGCTGTCCTGGCCGGGCGCGCCGGGTATGTCCGTGGTCGACGCAATCATGACCATCCAGCCGGCGGGCGCCCAACGTACCGCCGTGATCTGGCGGCGCGACAGCGAGGGCTGGAAGGCTTGGGGGCCGGGGTTGCCCTCCGGTGCGCCGCGCAACGTCTTCACGCTGGAGCGTGGCGACCAGCTCACGATCTGCATCGGCGCTCGTGCCACCTGGACCATTCCCACCCAGCTCGGCGGGCCGTAAGGGGGTAGGGAGTGCGGGCCGGCGCTCACGCCCCCGGTTGCGTGATGCAAGCACCGTCGTCGTGCTGCCCCCGCGCCTTCATGCGGGAGAGGCGCTCTCGCCGTGGAGCTGTGACCACGGCATCCCTGCGCAGCGTTTCCCCTTCGCCCGCGTGCGGCAGTGGGGCCAGGGGGTGAGGGCACCTCCGCCAGTCACGGCGCCGCTAGTCCTCGTCCTCGGCGCGAATGGGACCGGTGAGACCGGCTTGGGCGGCGATGGCGGCGGCGTGGGCGCGGGAGTGAACCTGGAGCTTGTCCAGGATATTGCGCAGATGCACTTTGACCGTGTTCTCAGCGATCACCAGCTCATCCGCGATTTCGATGTTGCTAAGCCCGCGGCCTACCAGGCCCAGGATCTCGCGCTCGCGGGCAGTGAGCCGCTCCGTACCAGCGCCATCAATGGGCGGGGCCATACGCTGGAAGGCGCCGACCAGGTCACGCGCCAGGTGCGGCGTCACCACCGCGCCACCTTCGGCCAGGGTCGCAATCGTGCGCGCCAGGTCTTCGAGCGCCACGCTTTTCACCTGGTAGCCGCGGGCCCCGGCACGGACAGCGGCAAACAGGTCTGACTCCTGCTCTGAGACCGTAAGCATACAGACGGCGATGGCGGGGTTTGCCGCGAGCAACCGCCGGGTGACCTCCACGCCGCTCATCCCCGGCATGGACAGATCCATCAGCACCACATCGGGGCGCAGCACGGGCGCCCGTCGCAACGCTTCTTCTCCACCGGCAGCCGCGCCGACCACGTCGATTCCGGGGACCTGCGATAGCAGGTTCACCAGCCCGTCGCGGAACAGCGTATTGTCATCCACCACCAGAACCCGGATGCGGTCGCTCTGGGTCACAATTTGACCCCTCTCTGGTCTGCGAGCTTGGCGCCGGCGCGCCCGACGGCTGCGCGCCGCGTCGCATAGAGCGTACCAGAGTAGTTATCATCTTGGACCAATTCGAGATACTACATCCCGCGTATTTGCAGAACGGGCGCGCGATGGGCAGCACGGCACGAACACCGGCGGACACCTGGTGAGCGCGGGAGGCAGTATGCTACGTGCTCCGCACTGGCCACCCGTATCCACCGGCGGCTGCCCGCAAGACGTTTGCTGCTCACCGACCGCCGCGCAGGCGCGGGTCTAGCACGTCGCGGAGGGCATCCCCGAAGACGTTGAAGCCAAAGACGGCGAGGGTGATAGCCAGACCAGGCCAGATGGCAAGGCCCGGCTGGCTGCGCATGTACTCGCGGCCATCCACGCTGAGCATCTGCCCCCAGGAGGTCTCGCCGGTGGGGCCGAAGCCCAGGAAGCTGAGCGATGCCTCGGCCAGGATCACGCCACCCAGACTGACGGTGGCGCCGACGAGAATCAGCGGCACCACGTTGGGCAAGATGTGGCGGACCATGATGCGTACGTGGCCGGCGCCGAGCGAGCGGGCCGCTTCGATGTAGGGCATGCCCCGCAGCACGATCACGGCGCTGCGTTCTACCCGTGATCGGCCGGCGATACTGACGATGCCGATGCCAATGATCAGCGCCAGCAACAGATCGACATTCGGCATCCGGCGCACGATACCGAGCAACGTGATCAGGATGATCAGCTGCGGCATGGCCTGCCAGGCGTCAACCAGGCGCTGGACGATGGTATCGAACCAACCGCCGAAGTAGCCGCTGCTCAGGCCGATGATCGTGGCGAAGAAGGTGCTGAGCGCCACCGCGCCAAAGCCGACCTTGAGCGAGATGCGCGAGCCGTACACCAGCCGGCTGAAGGTATCCTTGCCGGTGGCATCGGTGCCCAGCCAGTGGGCGGCTGATGGTCCCTCCAGCTTGTGTTTGAGGTCAATCTTGTTGGGGTTATGCGTGGCGATCTGGGGGGCGAAGACTGCCGCTACCGTCAGGATGAGAATCAGAAACAGACCGACCATCCCCAGCGGCTTCTTCCGTGCGAAGTGCAGGATGCTGCGCAGCACACGGAGCGGCAGCGGTCGCTGCTGTTCGCGGTGGGCGCCGATGGAGAGCGTCTCGCCAATGGTGGTCCCGGCCATCGCAGGTGCCTCAGTTGGTCTCGGTTCCAGCAGGCGCCGGAGCGGGTACGCGATGGGAGGGGCGGGCGCCCCTCCCGCCGCAGTTAGAACCGAATGCGCGGATCGATAAAGGTGTACGACAGGTCCACCAGCAGGTTGGAGAAAACTATCAGCGTGGCGAAGATGACGTTGGTACCCATGATCACCGGGTAGTCCAGGTTACCCACCGCGCTGACGAGGTAGCGCCCCATCCCGGGAAGACCAAAGATACTCTCGAAGATCGCCGTGCCCGCTGCCAGCGAGGGCAGGCTGAGCCCGACCACCGTGACAATCGGGATCAGCGCGTTGCGCAGCGCATGGCGCACGATCACCGAGCGGCCGGTTAGTCCCTTGGCCTGGGCGGTGCGGATGTAATCCTGACGCATCACCTCCAGCATCTGCGTGCGCATCAGCCGGACGAGTCCGGCGCTGGGGGTGAGGCCAATTAGCAGCGCGGGCATCGCCATGATCTTCAGGTGCGTGATCGGGTCATCGTGCAGATAGGCGAAGTCCAGCGGCGGCGCCCAGTTAAACCACACCGATCCGAGGGTGATGATCAGGATCGCCAGCCAGAAGCCGGGCATGGCATTGAGCAGGATCGCCAGCGTGCGCAGCACGTAGTCCGGCCAGCGGTCCTGCCGCACCGCCGCAATCACGCCCATCGGCACGGACATCAACAGCCCGGCAATCAGCCCAACGAACCCAAGCTCGATGGAGACCGGCAGGCGGTCTTTGATCTCGCCGGTAACCGAGCGGCCGTTGAACAGCGACTTGCCGAAGTCGCCGCGCAGCAGGCCACCGACAAACTCCAGGTATTGACCGGGCAGCGACGAGCTGAGCCCGTACTGCCGCTTCAGTTGCTCGCGCAGAGCCGGGTCCTGCCGGCCATACTCGGCGGCGATGATATCGGCCGCGTCGGCATAGACCAGCGGCACGATCACACGCAGCAGCGTGAAAACGATCAACGTCACGAGCAGCAACGTGATCAGCGCGAGCATCAGGCGACGAGTGAAGTAAGCCGCCATCGCTGCACCTTTAGCCCGTGTACTTGGACTTGTCGAACCACCACGTCTGCAGCACTTCCTGCGGCGCGGTCTCGGCGGTGTAAGCGCGGTGCGTGCCGCGGTTGCTCAGCCACGGCCAGTACAGCGTGAAACCGGCCGTCTGGCCCGGCCACGGGATGGTGTACATCTTGGTAGCCAGGTGGCGCTGGAGGTCCTTGATGATCGTCACGCGCTTGGCGGCGTCGAACTCGCGCTCCTGTTGCTCTACCAGGCTGTCCACCCGCGGATCACCCTGCTTGCCAAAGCCGATCTGCTGGATGTTGGAGGAGCTGTGATAGTAGGCCTTCAGGTAGCCGGAGATGTCGAAGAACGTGGTGTACGCACCAAAGCAGATGCCATTGAAGTCACCGGCGTTGGTCAGGTACCAGTACTTGGGCAGGTACTCGGTCTGGTAGTCGGGGTTGTTCTGCTTGAGCTTGAAGTCGCCGGTGGCGCCGATCATGCCCATGGCCACTTCGGCGTACTTCGGGAAGGTGGCGCCGTACTGGCCGCTGGTGATGTAGGTGAAGTCTGCCGGCACGCCGCCGGAGAAGCCCGCGGCAGCCAGCAGCTTCTTCGCCTCGCCGGGGTTGTACTTGAAGTTGGCTGCCCCCTCGCCCAGATCGTTCTTCTGCGGGTCCAGCCAGTAGGCTTCCTCGCCGCTGGAGACGTGGCTGTGATAGCGGGAGGAGACGGGCCAGCCGGCATCTTTGAAAGCACTGAGGTTGCCGAAGGAGTCGATCCACTGGTCACGGTCGAACATCATCGAGACGGCGCGCCGCACGCGTTCATCCAGGAACGGCGAGCCGGGGCGGAAGCCGAACTTGATCTGCTGCATCGAGCGTGAGAACTCGTCCTGCAGAACGACCAGCTCGGGCAGATCCTTCTTCAGCTGGATCTGATCTTCCGGCCGGACGGCGAAGTACCATACGCGCTTTGCACGGAACTGCGCCAGCCCGGCAGCGTATTCCGGTACGATGGGGAAGTCAAAGCCCTCGACCAAGGGCTTCTGCTTGCTGTGCCAGTTGGGATTCTTGCGATACTCGAACTTGACGCTGCGCTGGTAGTTCTCCAGCCGCCAGGCGCCGGAACCACGCACCTCGTTGCGCGGGTCAAAGCCGCCGTCGGACTCGCGCGGCATGATCACCAGGTAGCGGTTGAAGGCCAGCATGGACAGCAGCGGCGAGTACGGGTAGGCCAGCTTGACTTCCAGTGTTGAGTTGTCAATCGCGGTGATGGACTCAACCGGCGCCGTGGGATTGGCCTTGGTGGCGACGTCGGTGCGGTTGATGTTCGAGGATTCGAACTTCTTCCAGGAGAACGCCACGTCCTGGGCGTCGACAGCGCGCTTGTTGGTCGGGGGGCGCTCATCGAAGAAGACGTCGTTACGGAGTTTGAGGATCAGCTTGGTGGGCTCGGGCTGCTCGTACTTCTCGACAATGTCACCCAGGACATCGCCCTTGGCGGGCTGATCGCGGTAGCCGGGCTTGTACGTGAAGAGCCGGCTGTACACCCAGGTGCCGGCCGAAGCGGCGGCAGTGAACGATGGCGAGGATAGCGGATCGAGGTTGGTGACGTCGGCGGTGGTCAGGCCCTGGATGACACCACCGGGGACCGCCTGCGCGCCCGTATCCGGCCGGGTGCTGAGGAAGCTCTTGACCTCCTCTTGCTTGACCTCAATCGGGCGGCTGTCTTTGGTTTCCTCGGCCTTCTTGTCGCCGCCGCCACACGCCGCGATGAACGCTGCGCTGGCGCCGAACATCGCTGCCCCACGCAGGGCAGCCCGTCGCGTGGGCCTGTACCGGTTCGCCTCCACGGTCTGTTTCCCTCCTCACAACCACACGCCGGCAGCCTCCCCGCGCCCTGCGCCGCTCCGGCCCCCGGCGCACCGATGTCTTGCTCCCCAACAAGACGCGCTACATGTACCACTTCGTACGCACCGGTGTCAAAACAACGATCACCACCGCACTCCGGCTGGTGTCTATCGCCGGATGCCGTCCAGAACTATCATGTGATGCCGTTCACAACGAGGGATCCGCCCGGCGTGAATCGCACACCGGGCTGCGGTACACTGCCTGTAGGGGGCAGCAATGGGGGACAGCAGCGCGGCGTACCGGGCGGCCTTCGAGCGCTGGATGGATGACCTGCGCCAGGTGCACGCCGTATTGCTAGACGGTGAGAGGTTGGAGCCGATCAAGCGCATTGCCCTGTTGCGGCGGGAGAGTCACAGCAAGGAGCGCTACGAGCAGGAGCGGGCACGTCTGCTGGGCCTGCCTGCCGATGACACGCCCGACCCGTTCGCCGGCTCTGGGAGCTCGGGCTCATGACCGTTGAGAGCGCCTTTGGTCCCGCCGTCGCGCTCGCCGCCGGCGCCGTGTCCTTTCTCTCTCCTTGTGTGCTACCGCTGGTGCCGATTTACGCGGCCCAGATGGCCGGCGCCACGGCCGGCGGTGCTGCTTCCCGGCGTGACACGTTCATCCGCTCCCTGATGTTCGTGCTCGGCTTCAGCGCCGTCTTCATCGTTATGGGCGCCAGTGCCGGGTTCGTCGGCTCGCTGCTGGTGGACCACGAGCGCACGCTCGCGCAGGTGGCCGGGGTAATACTGATCGCCTTCGGCCTGCATCAGTCCGGCATCATGCGTATCCCGCTGTTGTATCGCGCGCTGGGCGGCGGCGGTCATGGTAACCCGCGCGGGTATACTGGTTGGGCGATTGTCGGCGGCGGGCTGGCGATCGCCTGGCTGCCGTGTATCGGCCCGACGCTGGGCACGATTCTCGGCATGCTGGTGGCCGGGGCCAGCAAAGTCACCGCCGTCAAGGGCGCGGTCCTGCTGACCTTCTATTCCGCCGGGCTGGCCATCCCGTTCCTGATCACCGGTCTGCTGGCCGGCCGCATGGGCGCGGCGCTCAAGCGGCTCAATCGCGCCATCCCGGCTATCGAGCTTGCCAGCGGCGTCGTGATGATCGCGGCGGGCGTGCTGATCCTCACCAACCAGCTGACCATGCTCAACCCGTACTTTGAGCGCTTTGACGTCTTCGGCATCGGCTCTTCCGGCGGGCTGTGATTTGCCCGCCCCTGCCCCCATTCGTAGAATGAAGCGTGCCCGGCCGCCGCTGCCGCATCACTCCCGCGTGCGCGCCTCAGGAACCGCCGATGCCAAATGACCACGGTCTGGACCTGGACGAGATCTTCGAAGTGGTGGACACCGCGGAAGTCCTGATCATCCGGTTTCATATGCCGTCAGACCGGCGGTTGCTGGTGGATACCCGCTCGACGCCGGTAGACCCGCCGATGGTGCGGATGGTCGGCCGCGCGTCATCGGTGGAGGAGCGCTTCCGCAGCATCAAGAAACTGCGCCCGCGGTTGCCGCTGCCAGAGCGCATCCTTTCCTTCCAGTGGCCCCGGCATATCCGCAGCCTGGCGGAGACCGGCGTTTGGGACCGCATTGTCCAGCGGATGGCGGCCTCCGGCCATCCCGGCGCCATCACGGATTGTGAGTCGATGTGGCAGGAACTGGTGCGGGCCGAGCGCAGCGAAACCGTCGCCGCCATCACCGGCGGCGAGGGCTGGCAAACGATCTGGGAGCGTAAGCGCCCGTAGCCGCGACGCGAAGGTACCGGCGATGGACATCATTGACCTGCGCAGCGACACGGTCACGCAGCCGGATGAGGCGATGCGCGCGGCCATCCTCTCCGCCGAGCTGGGTGATGACGTCTTCGGCGATGACCCAACCGTGCTCCGGCTGGAGGCGATGGCGGCCCGGCTGCTGGGCAAAGAGGCCGCGCTGTTCATGGCCAGCGGCACGATGGCCAATCTGGTCGCGATCCTGACGCACTGTGGCCGCGGCGATGAGGTCATCGTCGGTGACGAGTCCCACATCCTGCATTACGAGGTCGGTGGCGCCTCAGCCATCGGCGGCGTGCTGCTGCGCCCGCTGCGCAACGACGCCCGCGGCCTGCTCGATGCCGCTGAGATGGAGGCGGTGATCCGCCCGCCGGATGTGCACTTCCCGCGGACGGCGTTGCTCTGCCTGGAGAACACGCACAACCGCCGCGGCGGCACGGCGCTGTCGCCCGAGGACACCGCCCCACTGGTGGCGGTTGCCAGGCAACACGGCATCCCCATTCACCTGGATGGCGCGCGCATCTTCAACGCCGCCGTGGCGCTGGAACTGCCGGCCACCGACCTGGCGCGGGACGCCGACAGCGTCATGTTTTGCCTATCCAAAGGGCTATCTGCTCCGGCAGGATCGCTGCTGTGCGGCTCTCGCGCCTTCATCGAGCGGGCGCGCAAGCAGCGCAAGATGGTGGGTGGTGGCATGCGCCAGGTAGGGGTTCTGGCGGGCGCCGGTATCATCGCCTTGGAGACGATGGTCGGCCGTCTGGCTGAGGACCACGCCAACGCCCGCTACCTGGCGGAACGGCTCGCCACGCTGCCGTTTGTCGCCATCGACCCGGCGGCGGTAGAGACCAACATCGTCGTGTTTGACCTCACGGCCGGCACGGTGGCCGATCTGCTGCCCCGGCTGGCGGCGGCCGGCGTGCTGGCCACCAGCTTCGGCCCGCGACGCGTGCGCATGGTGCCCCATCGCGGCATCGAGCGCCACCATATTGACACGGCGGTCGCGCGGCTGTCCGCCGTTGCCACCGCTGCGGTATAGGCAGGCTCCGTGCGACCACTGCTCCTTGTACCTCTGATTGTGCTGCCGTTGCTGCTTACATCCTGTTCCGCAACCGTCACCACGCAGGTCCTGACGGTCACGCGCCCGCTGCCACAACAAGAACAGTCGCACTATCGAGTCGTCAACGATAAGGGCGAGCAGGTCGGCACTGCGCTGCTAGCCATCGCTCCGGACAGCGACCCCGCCAACGCCCGCCTGACGTTGGACTACGACTTCGGCCCCACCCAGAAGGATACCGGCGTGGTCGTCGTCAACCGCACCACGATGAAGCCGGTGCGCGCCGAACGCACGGTGATTGATGGTGACAAGCGCTATGTCACCCGCGCAGAGTACAGCGGGAACAAAGTGGCGGTTGTGCTCGAAGACGGCGGCAAGGGCCGGCGCACCGAGGCGACGCTAGGTGAATCGGCATATGACAACTTATCGTCGCTGTTTCTGTGGCGCACGCTGGACCTGAGCGCCGGGAGCGAAGTGCGCTACGGTAACATCATCATCGATCCCAAGCGCGGCGGTATCAGCCGGGCGGTGGCCACCATCGAAGATGCCGGCCGCGGCAACGTCGCCACCGCCACCGGCGACGAGCTGGGCTCGCGCGTGCAGTTCCGCTCGGCCGGCATCACCAACGGCGCGTGGTACCGGCTGGAGGGCGGGCGGGTGTTGCTCAAGTATGACATCACCCGCGGCCCCACCCTCTTGCTGGAATCCACCATGCCCTAGGCGCCGCCTACAAGAACCCCTGCACGCTGTCAATCATGCCCCGCGGGCTGTCGAGCGGGATGGAGTGACCGGCGCCGGGCACCGTCACCATCCGGCAATTGGGGATCTCGCGGATCATGCGCTCCGCCGTCTCGACCGAGAGGATATCGCTCAGTTCACCGCGCACGAGCAGGGTGGGGCAGGTGATGTTGGGCAACAGCGCCCAGGCGGCAGCGGGGTCAGGCCGGGGCAACGGCCGGTCGGGGTTGCGCAGCGCCTTGTCGTAGCGGAAGGTCCAGCGGCCATCAGCGATTTGCATCAGGTTGTTGGTGACGCGGGCACGTAGCTCGCCCTCATCGGCGATAGGATTGGCAGCGCGCGACTGGGCGATGGCCTGCTCCGGGTCATCGAAGGTGTCCGCCGCCTGGGTCCCCTGGCGGATGCGGTTCGAGCCGGAGGCGACGATCTCCGGGCCAATGTCCACGATCACCAGCCGCTCCACTTCCTCAGGGTGCTGGCCGGTATAGTGGTAGGCGTTGCGCCCGCCCATAGACAGCCCGAGCAGCGCGAACCGGCGCAGCCCCAACGCCTGCACGAAGGCACCGACATCTTCCACCATTCGTTCGGCGGTGTAGTCACCATCAGGCGCCCACGACGTCTCGCCGTGGCCCCGCTGGTCCAGCGCTAGCACGTGGTAGCGATCCGCCAGCGCCGCCGCCAGCGTGTCCCACGAGCGGGCGTGGCCTGTGAAGCCATGCAGCAGCACTAACGGTTGCGCGCCGGTATTGCCCCAGTCCCGGTAGTGGAACGTCAGGCCGTTGAGTTCGACGTGTTTGTCCTGGGCGCGCGTCTCGGTCGTCATCGCTCTCCCCAACACGGATGTTGCCGGCTCATGGTGCCGCCGACTATCGCAAGAGGCAAGGCTGCCGCCCCAGCGATGGCACCCCAACCGGCGCCCTTGACCGTCCCCGCAAGAGCGTCAATCGCCGGGCAGCCGCGCGATCAGGCCAGCCGCCCGGCGATCTCGTCACCCATGCGGGTCGTATCCACCACCTGCTCACCGGGTCGGGCGATGTCGGCAGTGCGCCACCCGGCGGCCAGCGCCTCATCGACGGCGCGCTCCACAGCATCCGCCTCGGCGGTCAGGCCAAGGGAGAGCCGCAACAGCATGGCGGCACTGAGAATGGCGGCCAGTGGGTTGGCCTTGCCCTGGCCGGCGATATCCGGCGCCGAGCCGTGAATCGGCTCGTACAGGCCGAGGCCGGTACCATCCGGGCGGCGGGCGCCCAGGCTGGCCGAGGGCAACATCCCCATCGAGCCAGCCAGCATGCTGGCTTCATCGGTGAGAATATCGCCGAAGGTGTTCTCGGTGACGATCACGTCGAAGTCCGCAGGCCGGCGAATCAGGTGCATGGCGCAGGCATCGACGAGCAGGTGGTCCAGCTCGATATCTGGATGCTGGCGGCCCATCTCCACGGCGATCTCGCGCCACAGCCGGCCGGTCTCCAGCACGTTCATCTTGTCCACACTGGTCAGCTTCTTGCGCCGCTGACGGGCGAGGTCGAAGCCCACCTGGAGGATGCGCCGCACCTCCTCCTCGGAGTAGAACATGGTGTCCACAGCCTTGCGGCCATCGCCGTCCGACCAGCGGCGCTTGGGCTCGCCGAAGTACAGTCCGCCGGTCAGCTCGCGGATCACGACCATGTCGGTGCCGTCCAGCACCTCGCGTTTAATCGTGCTGCTATCCGCCATCAACGGATGAATCTTGACGGGGCGCAGATTGGCGAACAAGCCAAGCTGCTTGCGGATCTGGAGCAGCCCCCACTCCGGGCGGCGCTCCGGCGATCCGCTGGGGTCATCCCACTTTGGCCCGCCGACGGCGCCGAACAGCACGGCGTCGGCGCGCTTGGCGGCATCGAGCGTCTCCTGACGGGCAGAGGTGCCGTAGGCGTCGATGGCAGCGCCGCCGAACAGGTCCTCCTTGAGCGCAAACTCGTGGCCAAAGCGCTTCTCTACCGCGCCGAGCACCTTGACGGCCTCTGCCGTCACCTCCGGACCGATGCCATCGCCGGGCAGCACCATCAGGTTGAACGAAGCCAAGGCAGTCTCCTCCTCCGGCCGGCTCCCCGGCGTGGGGAGACGAGGAATGTCGTGGATTTCACGCGCGGGCGCACCGCTCTCTCGACGCTATCCCGCCGGCCCCGCAGGCGCAACGCGACGCAAACAACACGGAACGAACGACGCCTACCCGGGGCAGCGCCACGGGATTGATGTTGCCCTCGGCGCGGCGGGACTCGTGGTATTAGCTACCCGCCTGGCGCACCCCGCGGGTGAGGTTACGCTCATTCGGCTGCAGCAACCAGAACTCCAGGTCGCCCCGGCAATGATGGCAAGGCAACGTGCTGCGGCTGTCCGTTGCGTGGGCACTAGCCGGCCGGCCGGGCTGTGCTCTGCGGTCATCTCCGGCTTCTGCACCGAGCATCCGTCATGCAGATCCCACCGCCCATCTGGATCTCGCAGCGCGATCCGTTCATCGGTCTCGGCGCTCCCCGGCACGGCCTGCACTCTGCGCCGGTGCTACCCCTCAAGCGCTGCCAGCGCCGCATCCACTGCGGCAATCTCGGGGTTGCCGGGGTCTGCCGTTCGCCATCCCTCACGGGCACGGGTGAGGCTGGTCCGTGCGCCTGCCGTGTCGCCCTGAGCGGCCACGGCTCGCCCGAGGTGATAGGCGTCGCGCGGGCTGTGGCGGCGGGCGAGGCGGGCGCGCAGCAACGCCTCGGCTTTGTCATACGCCTCGGCGCGCAGATACGCCTCCAGCAGGGTATCCTCAAACACCTGCCGTTGAGCATTGCTCCCCCCGACCCGCACGATCTGATCGATGTACGGCTCCACCAGCCGGATCATGCTAGCGAAGTCGCCATGCGCGAAGGCGGCGATCCCTTCTGCCAGCGCCGGCACAACGTCACCGGCAGGCAGCCGGCCCTCGGCCACGCGCGCATGTAGACCGTCGATCAGCTTGCCCATCCCCGGCTCGTCAGCCGTGGCGGCGTAGGCGAATGCGCAGTGCAGGTCCGCAAAGGTGACACCAGGGCGGGCGAATGCGGCCGCGCCGAAGTCGCGCACTTCCTGCCAGCGTTCGGCGCCGGGGGTGTAGCCGTACAGGTCGCAGCGCCACAGCATCGCGGCGGCGTCGGCCATGGTGATGATCGCTGCACCGGTGGCCACAGAAGGGCGCAGCGACGAGTCGTACAGCGCCAGCACGTGCTGATAGCGGCCGGCGGCCAGCTCAAACAGGGCGTGATGCCAGGTCAGGTGGCCGAACATCTGTCCCTCGCGCGGGTAGCCCGGCATCCAGCCTTCCAGGAAGGCGGAGCCGCCGCCGCTGTCCCCGGTCTCGAAGGCGATATGGGCGACGGTGTGCGCCGTGTGAGCGCTACGCGGATACGCCTTCAGCGAACGCTCGGCCAGGTCGCGCGCTGCGCCGAACTGCTCCAGTTCGTTGTGCAGGAAGGCAAAGGCGGAGAGAAACCACCAGTCTTCGCCATATGCCGGAGCCAGTGGTGCGAGCAACGCGAAGCACTCCCGCCGCCAGTCCGGCCCGCCACCGAAGCCGATCAGGCTGAACGGCCCGGTCATCTGCGACAGCAAATAGGCGTCGCGCGGATACTCCTGAAGATGATCGCGTATCCGCTCCGCCGCCCGGGGGTTATCACCGTCGATGGAGGTGGCGATGGCGGCGACGTGCTGCTGCTCGCGGCGGCTGGTTCCGGCGCCGAGTTCGCGGGCACGGGCAGCGGCGGCGCGCGCCTCGGCCACTCGACCCCGGTATTGATGCATCCGTGCCTGGGCGATGTGCGCCAGGGCAAAGCCGTCATCCGCGGCCAGCGCTTCGCCGAGCGCTTCCTCTTGACCAGCGCTGCCGGCCAGCACCCGTTCGATAGCGAGGTTATACTGCTCTGCTGCCGCCACTGAAGACGTGCTGAGCGGATACCCGTAGCGGTCCTTCAAGCCGGTCACGGTCATCGTTCTGCCTGCTCCCCTGTGGCGCGCGGCGCTGTTGCAGTCAGCGCGGCGCCTCACACCCGTTCCCCTGTGGCACCGAGTGTAGCGGGAAGGGGAGCGCAGGGGCAGGGCGCGGGGAAGGGGACGCGCCCTCGCCCCCCGACTCCCTCTCCCGCAAGCGGGGGAGGGGGAGAAGGATCTACGGGTTGCTGTTCCTTCGGTGCCGGGTTATGCCATCACGCCCGGCTGCCGGCCAGCCAGCGTGGGCGGTGCTCCTCGAAGGAACTGATGCGGGTGTCCTCTTTGAGGGTCATACCAATGTCATCGAGGCCACCGAGCAGCCGCTCGCGCACGAACGGGTCGACTTCGAACGAGGCAGAGAATCCGTCGCTACTGGTCACCGTCTGGTTGGCGAGGTCTACCGTGAGCTGATAGCCGGGGTTCGCCTGGGCGCGGCGCAGCAGCTCGCCGGTCTGCTCCTCGGAGAGCACGACGGGTAGCATACCGTTCTGAATACAGTTGTTGTAGAAAATGTCGGCGAACGACGGGGCGATCAGTGCCCGGAAGCCGTACTCGTTCAGTGCCCAGGGGGCATGCTCGCGCGAGGAGCCGCAGCCGAAGTTGCGGCCGGCCACGAGAATCGCCGCGCCCTGATATCCGGGCTGGTTCAGCTCGAACTCGGCGTTGACGCTGCCATCGGGATGATAACGCCAGTCGAAGAAGGCGAACGGCCCGAAGCCGGTGCGCTCGATGCGCTTGAGAAACTGCTTGGGGATGATCTGGTCCGTATCCACATTGGGCCGGTCCAGCGGGGCAACGATGCCGGTCAGCGTGGTGAAGGGCTGCATCTGTCTATGATCCTTGTTCAGCGCGCAATCCGGGTGCGGGAAGGGCGGTTACGCCTCCTCCAGGAAGGCGCGGACCGTTTGCACAAAGGTATCTGGCCGGTCCAGGGGCACCGGGTGGCCGGAGCCCTCGATGGTCACGAGCCGGGCGTTGGGGAAGGCGGCCGCTTCTCGTTCTGCCGTCTCCGGGTCCAGCACTGTGCTTTCGGCGCCGCGGATAACGAGCACCGGGCAAGTGATCGATGGCAGGAGCGGCCACAGATCCTCGGTATCCCAGTTACGCGGGGCGGCCGGGTCGTACTTCAACTCATAGCGACCATCATCCAGCCGGCGTAAACCGTGACGCACGCGCTCGCGCTGAACGTCCTCCGGCGGGCGCGGGTTCTGGGCGCGGGCGTCCTGAAAGGCGTCCTCCACCGAGTCGAACACCCGGCGTGGCGCAGGAGCGCCGGCGGCGCGGGCGCGACGCTCCTCAATGGAGCCGAGCGCTGGCGGGATATCGATCGGCACCAGCTTGGTCAGGTGTTGGGGGTGCGCGGCGGTAAACGCCATGCCGTTGTGCGCGCCCATCGACAGGCCGATGAGGGCGAACGATGTCATCCCCAAGGCGTCCACCACCGCCTTGGCGTCGGCCACGTAATCTGCCGTGCGGAAGCTGCCGTCCTCCGGCCGCTCGCTGTCCCCGTGGCCGCGCTGGTCCAGGGCGATGATGTGGTAGCGGTCTTGCAGCGCCCTAGCCATGTGATCCCATGAGCGGGCATGGCTGGTCAGTCCATGCAGCAACAGCAGTTGCGGATTGCCCCGTTCCCCCCACTCCACGTAGTGCAGGCGCAGTCCATTTGCCTCAATCTGACCGTCACGCGGCAGGATCTCGGTGGTCATGGCGCAACTCCTTTGGCGGGCTTTCCGCCATCAGCGTTCAGCGAGGTGACGAGCACGCGCTTGCTGGCTGAGCGCAGACGGCTGACGGCTCGCTAGTTTCGGACATCAACGAAATGACCGGCGATGGCGGCGGCGGCGGCCATCTCGGGGCTGACGAGGTGGGTACGGCCGCCTTTGCCCTGACGCCCCTCGAAGTTGCGGTTGCTGGTGGAGGCGCAGCGCTCGCCCGGCTCCAGGATGTCGGGGTTCATCCCCAGGCACATCGAGCAGCCGGGCTCACGCCACTCGAAGCCTGCCTCGGTGAAGACCTGGTCCAGCCCCTCGGCCTCCGCTTCCTGCTTGACCCGGTGCGAGCCGGGCACCACCAGCGCGTTGACGGTGGCGGCGACCCTTTTGCCCTTGACCAGCGCGGCGGCTGCGCGCAGGTCCTCGATGCGTGAGTTCGTGCAGGAGCCGATAAACACCCGGTCGATGGCGATATCCGTGATCCTGGTGCCGGGGGCAAGGCCCATGTACTCCAGCGCGCGGGCAGCGGCAGCGCGGTCGGCGGCGGTGGGGAAAGAGGCGGGGTCCGGTACCATGCCGGTCACCGGCACGACATGGCCCGGGTTGGTGCCCCATGTGACGAACGGCTGCAGCTCACTCGCCTGAATCACGACGGTCTTGTCGTAGACGGCGCCTTCATCGGTGCACAGCGCCTGCCACGAGGCGACTGCGGTCTCCCACTGCTCGTCACTGGGGGCGTGGGGGCGGCCCTTGATGTAGGCGGAGGTGGTCTCGTCTGGGGCGATCATGCCGGCGCGGGCCCCGGCCTCAATGGACATGTTGCAGATCGTCATCCGCCCTTCCATCGAGAGAGCGCGGATTGCCTCACCAGTGTACTCAATCACATGGCCGACGCCGCCATCGATACCAATGCGGCCGATGATGCCAAGGATGATGTCCTTGGCGGTGACGCCGGGCGGCGCCTGGCCCTCGACACGCACTTCCATCGTCTTGGGCTTGGTCTGCACCAGACACTGAGTGGCGAGTACATGCTCGACCTCCGAGGTGCCAATGCCGAAAGCGAGCGCGCCAAAGGCGCCGTGGGTGCTGGTGTGGGAGTCACCACAGACGATCACCATGCCCGGCTGGGTGCGCCCCAACTCGGGGCCGATGACATGGACGATGCCTTGACGGTCGGAGTGAATGCTGTACAGCTCGATACCAAACTCGCCGGCGTTCTTCTCCAGGGTCTCGATCTGGGCGCGGGAGATCTCATCGACGATTGGCAGCGAGCGGTCGGTCGTGGGGATGTTGTGGTCTACCGTCGCCAGTGTGAGCTCGGGGCGGCGCACGGAGCGCTCGGCGAGCCGCAACCCCTCGAAGGCCTGGGGAGAGGTCACCTCGTGGACGAGATGCAGGTCAACGTAGAGGAGCGCGGGCTTGCCCGGCTCCTCTTTGACGGCGTGCGCATCCCAGATCTTCTCAAACATCGTGCGTGCGGCCACGGTCATTCACCTCTGTCGGAACGGTCGCTTTCACGTTGGTAGCGCACCCAGCGCTTGGGTGCAAACAGCTAGGCCCTACGGGCCCGTAGCAGGACAGCGGGGATATGCCAGCCCCAACCATCGCCCAGCCGCAGGGAGAAGCGCTCGGCGGCGGCGGGCGGCGCGGCGGCAAAGAGCGTGCGGATGGCAGCTACCTGGGCGGCCGGCGTCTGCATCCGCGCCACCCAGGAATCGCCGTCCAGTTCAATCGTGAACGGCTCGTCCAAGTCCGGCGTCAGTCCCGCTGCTTGGAGCATCCGCCGCCATTCACTGCACCGCCAGTTACGGACATGGGAGATGTCGCGCAGCAGCTCAACCGCGTTATAGAAGCTGTCAAGCGCTGGCTCCTCGGGGGAGACGGTATCCACCAGCAGAAACCGGCCGCCGGGGCGCAGCACGCGCGCCGCTTCGGCCACCGCCCGCGCCGGTTCGGCGTAGTGATGGGCGCTGAAGCGGCTGGTCACCACGTCGAACGTGGCATCAGGGTAGGGCAGCGCCGTCACATCGGCCAGCCTCGTGGAGAGGTTGGTCACGCGCCGCTCGCCCGCCAGGCGCTCGACCACGGCCAGCATCTCCGGGGTGACATCCAGCGCCACCACCTCGGCGGCGTGCGGGGCCACAGCCAGCGCGGTATGCCCGGCGCCACAGCCCATGTCTAGCACCCGCTCGGCGCCGGTGAAGCCGGCGGTATCCACCAGGCGGGCAAGGTCCGGGCCGGAGGCGTGCACCGGGCTGACGGCATAGGCGGCAGCCACCGCGCCGAACTGACGGCGCACATCACCGGCGGGCAGCGCGGAGGGATCGGCCATCGGAGGCTCCTGCTGTTATGTGACTGAGAGCGTAGCGCCGGTGAAACCGCGTGTCCAAGATATGCCTGCTATCATTCCCATAACTGCTGGATATGGTGGCTGGGTGGACCTGCATCAACTTGAGTACCTACGGGCGGTGGTGCGGGCGGGAAGCGTCACCCGTGCGGCGGAGCAGGCGCACATCTCCCAACCGGCTATCAGCAAGCAGATAAGGCTGCTGGAATCGGAATTGGGGACGCCGTTGTTCCACCGGGTCGGGCGGCGGGTGGTACCCACGGAGGCAGGCGCGCTGCTGGCCGCCTGCGCCGAGCGCATATTCGATGACCTCGCTGCTACCACGGACGCCTTGGCGCAACTCGCCACCGCTGCTCGCGGCACGTTGCGGCTGTGCGCGACAGAGACGGTGACGGACAACCTGTTGCCGCTGGCGCTGGCTGACTTGCAGCGGCGCAGCCCCGGCGTCCACGTGACGGTAGAGATGACCGGCACAGATGACGCCATCGCGCGGGTACTGGCGGATGACGCCGACTTCGCTCTGGTGGTGTTGCCGCTGGCGGATTCACGCCTGGATATCACACCACTCTTCGAGGAGGCGATCCTCCTGGCGGTGCCCTTGGCTCATCCGTGGGCCACCCTCGGGCAGGCGCCACTGGCCGAGGCGCTGGCCGGAGATGCGCTGCTGCTGTCGATGCCCGGTCATGGGTTACGCGCACAACTGGAGCGGGAGGCACAGGCACGGGGGCTGCGGCTGGACGGACCGGTGGACCTGCGCTCGCAGCGGGCGCTGCTGGAGTTGGTGGCGCTGGGGGCAGGCATCGCCTTCGCCCCAGCACTGAGCCTGCGGGATTTCGCCGGGCGGGTAGCGGTGCTCATCCCAGAGCCGCCACTCGTGCGAGCCGTCGGGGTGGTCACCCGCCGCGGCCGGCGCATTTCCCCGGCGGGAGCATTGCTGCTGGAGCTGCTCCGGGCGAAGCTGCCCGAGGTATCGCCCGATCACTCCCCTACCGTCTCATTATCTGCCGGCTCGTCATCCTCATCCTCATCGGCGTCCTCCCAGATCTCGGCCAAGCGCAGCTCGAAACCAGGAACGACATCCTCGCCGGAGAGAATACCGTCCGCACCGTAGACCTCGGTCGAGCCATCGGCGCGATAGACAATTGCCTCGCGGTCGCTCGGATCAAGAACCCAGACGAGTTGCGCTCCGGCGCGAAGATATTGTTGCACCTTGCGCACCACCTGGGCGAAGCGGTCCGTTGGTGACAGCACTTCAACCACAAGATCGGGCGCGCCGTCCTGGAACCCACGGGTCAGCTTCCCGCGCTTCAGCCGCTCCTGCCGCGTGAAGGCGACATCAGGGGAGCGGACAAGATCCGGGTTCGTCGCAAGCTTCGCCCCATGGTCAGCGCCGCTGACCTTGCCCAGCCTGTGATCACGAACGTACGGTCCTAGACGAATGGCGATATTCATCGCAACCGTGCTTGAGATCCATGAGGCGGGGCACACTTCCACAAGCCTCCCGTCAATCAACTCGTACCGTTTGCCGCCGTCGGGCATGGCGAGCAGGTCATCGGCGGTCATCAGTGGTTGGAGCGGCGCGGCGGTCATCTCAGCACCCCATGGCAAGTGGCTGTCCCCATGATACGGCGCGCTCAGCGCCCCGGTAGCCGCCGCGCGGCGATGATCGCTGTCTGCTGGGAGAAGTGCAGGCGGCCATCCAGCCGGAACGGCCGGCAGCCGGACAGATCCTCGCGCTCGTCCCGTTCGATCAGCCTGCGCACCTCGACGGCGCTGGCTTCAGGCGTCTGGGCACGGGCCAGCCAGTCCTCCACGTCCGGCGTCAGCGATTCGGTGGAGACGTGGGTGATCTCCAGCCCGGCAGCGGTGAACAGCGCCAGGAGGGCGGTGAGCGGATAGGCGCGAGTATGGGATGGGTCGCGCAGGTTCTCAAAGCCGTTCTGATAGGCGGCCCGCTCTGTGAACTCGCTGACGATCAGGTCGTGCACGCCGATCACGCCGCCGGGCCGGCACAGCCGCACCATCTCCGCCAGCACGTGCGGCGGCTCGGTGAAGTGATGAAAGGCAAACCGGCAGACGACGATGTCGAAGGTCTTGTCCGGGTAGGGCAGGGCGGCAGCGTCTCCGCGCTCGAAGCGGAGATTGGCGATACCGCGCTCCTTCCGCCGCGCTTCGGCGATGATCAGCGGCGCCTCGGTGAGATCGACGCCGGTCATCTCACCGACATGAGCCGCCATCACCAGCGCCACGTGCCCCGGCCCGCAGGCCACCTCGAGCGCGCGGAAGTCCGGCGTCGCACCCACCGCCCGTACCAGCCGCATCACCCGGTCCGGGTCCATCAGGGAGTCCGCGCCGGCGTACGCTTGTGCCTGCTTCGTGAACTCCCGCTGCACCAGGGCATTGTGGTCGCTGGTTGACATGCGTCCCTCCTCCAGGCCAGCAGTCAGGGACGAGAAAGCCACGTCCCCGACTGCCCGATCCCGGCTGCCGGTTGCCGCGTCTACACGGGCACGATCCGCTGCTCCGCCTTGCCGGCACGCAGGGCGAGCAGGCGATTGAGGGCGTTCATGTACGCCTTGGCCGAGGCAACGATGATGTCGGTGTCGGCGCCACGGCCGGTATAGGTACGGCCGCCCGCCTCGATGCGGATGATCACCTCACCTTGGGCGTCGATGCCCTCGGTGACGCTCTTGACGGTGTACTCGCTGAGGGTGTTGGGCTCGCCGACAATGCGGTTGATGGCCTTGTAGACGGCATCCACCGGGCCGTCACCGACGGCGGCGTCCTCAATGCGATCGCCCTCTTTGTTCACCAGGCGGACCGTGGCCGTCGGGCGGATGGTGTCGCCAGCGGAGACATGCACCCGCTCCAGCAGCCAGGTGGCATCAGCGCTGCGTGACTCATCGCTGAGCAGCGCTTCCAGGTCGCGGTCATCTACTTCGGTCTTCTTGTCGGCCAGGTCCTTGAACCGCACAAAGATGCGATCGAGATCCTCCTGGGTCAGCTCGTAGCCCAGTTCCTCCAGCCGCTTCTTTAGCCCGGCACGGCCCGAGACCTTGGTGAGCACGATCTTGGTCGCCTCGGGGTGACCAATCTCGCGCGGGTCCATGATCTCGAAGTTCTCGCGCAGCTTGATCACCGCGTCCTGATGGATACCGGAGGCGTGGCGGAAGGCGTTAAGGCCTACCACGGCCTTGTTCGGCTGAACGACAATGCCGGTGAGGTCAGAGACCAGGCGTGAGGTGCGGTACAGCTCGCGGGTGTTGACGCCGATATCGACGCCGGAGCGGTCCTGGCGCGTCTTGAGCGCCATCACCACCTCCTCCAGCGAGGCGTTGCCGGCGCGCTCGCCCAGGCCATTGACGCATACCTCGATCTGGCGTGCTCCCGCCCGCACCGCCGCCAGCGAGTTGGCCGTTGCCAGGCCAAGGTCGTTGTGGCAGTGCACGGAGACCACCGCCCGGTGGATGTTCTTCACGTTCTCGTAGATGCCGCGCAGCATCTCCTCGAACTCCTGCGGCACGGTATAGCCCACCGTGTCGGGGATGTTGACCGTCGTTGCCCCGGCGTCGATCACTGCCTCCAGCAACTGGTACAGGTAACGGGGGTCAGAGCGGGTAGCGTCCATCGGCGAGAACTCGACGTCCTCCACCGCCTCGCGCGCGCGCCTGACGGCGGCCACGGCCTGAAGCAGCACCCCCTCGCGATCCTTCTGCATCTGGTGAAGCAGGTGGATATCCGACGAGGAGATGAAGCAGTGGATACGCGGGTCCAGTGCCCCTTCCATCGCTTGGATCGCTGCTTCGACGTCGCCGGAAACGCAGCGCGAGAGGGTGGCGATGCGTGGCCCCTTGACGGTGCGGGCGATAGCGCGCACGGCCTCGAAGTCACCAGGGGAGGAGGCGGCAAATCCCGCCTCGATCACATCCACGCCCGTCTTGGCGAGCTGGAGCGCGATCTCCATTTTGTCGTCGGCGTTGAGCGCCACACCGGCGGTCTGCTCACCGTCGCGCAGGGTGGTGTCGAAGATGATGACGCGGTCTGCCATTGCAGGTGTTCTCCTCGGGCTGCATTGTCGTGTATGGAATCGTTGCTCACATCCAGCTGCGCACACGCGGCAGCGGCTTGCCCGGCCCTCCGACCCGTGGTTAGCGGGCCGAGGGCCGGCGAAGGAGGAGACCTGGTAACCAGGCGTCACAGCGTCGATGCGTCATTGACCACCTGCCGCTCCACCATTCACATCGCCAAATCGCGCACGGTAACGGGCGAGAAGCGCCTCAAGTTCTGCGACGCGGCGCCGCTCGGCCTCGGCAGCTAGCTCGGCACCGCCGCGCGCCCGCCGCTCCGCCTCGGCGCGGGTGCGCTCTTGATCAGCGCGGAGGTTCTCCATGTCAGCGCGGATGCGTTCGGCTTCTGCCCGAGCATGCTCGGCTTCTTCGCGGGTGGGCAGCACGGAGCCATCGACCGTGGCCCAACGCAGCCATGTCCCACCCCGTGCCTGATAGCTGCCCTCCCAAAGTACGAGCGACAGCCCCAACACGGGACAGGGCAACCGCCCCTCACGGTCACGATCCAGCGGCTGGTAGAGCCGTTCCTCTGGCGACAGCAGCAACCCCACCAACTCCTGTGACTCCGGGTCATACCAGACGTACTGCGGCACACGCATCAGGTCTTGATAGATGCGTCGCTTCTCACCTCGATCCCTGGCGCGGGTGCGAGGTGACAGAATCTGGATCACGACGTCCGGACCCTTGCCCTCTTGCCAGATCACCCAGCTCTTACGCTGGCGATCCGGCACATCGAACACGACGTAGACATCTGGTCCGAGGAAGTCGCTATTGCGCACCTGCTCCAGGCTGTAGTAGATGATCTGGTTCTTCCCGACATAGACGTTCTGGCCGGCGTAGTGCAGCCGAAGCGTCTCAAAGAGCAGATCCATCTGGAGTGCCTGTCGCTCGGTGTCCATCGGCATCCCATCGGTCTCGGGCAGTTCATCCTCGGTCGGGGGCGCCTCGACACCCAGTTCCGCGAGGAGTGCCCGGTCATCGTCGGTCAGGATCCACTCGCGCTGCTGTGTCATCGCGACCTCACTCCCGGTCTTATACCGGCTCCCAGCGACGCTCGGTCACGCCGAAGCGATCAATGCGGATGACCAGCACCCGGCGGCAGCCGTGGGCGCAGCCGCGCGCCAGCAGGTCGGCCACCTTCAGGTTGGTGGCGGCCGCCTCTGTTGCAGGTTCGGTGGCGTGACAGTGGGCGCCGTACGGTGCAACGACAAACACGCCGCTGTCTTCATCCAGCATCACCACCAGGCCGGTCTCGCCATCAGAGTCAAACAACCGCTCGTGGCGGCCATCAGCAAAGCGCACGTCCACATCGCCGCTGCACACCCAGGACCAGCGTGTATCAAGCGCATGCTCTTGACCGGCAACCAGTGTCTGGTCGGCCGGCGCACCGGGAAAGGCCAGCGACTGCGCGCCGGCGCCCGGCACGATCCGGACCGCGCGGCGCATTATCCGGTGTGCCTGGCCCTGGCCAATACCCTTGGCGTAGTACAGATAGCCATCGCCCGCGGTGACGGCATGCCACCCTGACATCGGGCTGAGCAGCGTGGGATAGCCAATGCGTTGAGGCCGCTCGCCTGTACTCAGCAACATGCGCGGCGTTTCCCAACGCACGCCATCCTCAGAGGCGGTGTAGTAGATGCCGTCGCGCGATTCGACCGTCGCCAGATAGCGCCCCAACACGGTATTGAAGCTGACACTGGGATTGGCAGCGTAGACGGTCGTGGCGCCGGGCGCCGCCCGCGCGATCACGGCGGTGCTCTGCCCCCCAAGACCGGGCTGGCTCCAGGCGCCACGGTAGTACTTCTGCCAGGTGCCCGGCAGCCCGCCACTGCTTATCCGGGCACGGGCCACATGCACTTCATCGGGCGGTCCGCTGGCCGTGCCCCAGTCCACGTAGTACAGGTAGATATAGTCGCCCACGACGATGGCGCTGGGCTCGCCGGCGCCAGTGAACTTCGCGCACGGGGGCGCGAGGTTGCGGCCGGTAATGATCGTCCCGCGCCGTTCCCAGGTTTCACCGAAGTCGCGCGAGTAGGCCATGCCAATGGCAGCCGTGGTGCCACCGCGCGGGCATTGCTGCTCCGCATGGTAGATGCCGTAGAGTTCGCCCTCCCCCAGTCCCGGCAGCACTGCGCCGAAGCCGGCGTAATCGCGGTCGATACCTTCACCGGTCGGGCCCAGCACCGGCACCGCACCGCCGCGCGCATCCGTGCGGTGGGGCCGCAGGCTGTCGAAGCTAGCGCCACGCAGCAGGTACGCGTGCGTGCCGCCGGTAACCCACACGTGATACTGGCCGTTTGCGCTCAGGAAGGAGATGTGGCCATCAGGAAGCGAGCGCATCCCAAATTCGCCACCGGGCAACCCGTCCTCTTCCGGACCAGACAGGGCCAGCGAGTAGCTGTAGGTTTCGGCCGCGGTGGCCGGCGCCGCGGGAGGCAGGCCGTCGCGCTGCGCGGTTCCCAGCACGGCGCCACCGATGATCAGCAGGGCGCCCAGCAGCCACACCGGCCAGCGCCGGAGGATCGCGCCGCGTACTCCATCAGCCGCCATGAACCGCCCCATCCTCGCCGGCTTCGGTGCCTGCTGGCTGGCCCGCCTCTGGGCCAGTGTAGCGCGCGGTGTCCGGCCGGCCGCTATCGCCGTCTGCTCGGCCGCAGCGGTTCCACCAGTCCAAAGGCGCCCAGCACCAGCAGCAGCGCCCCTGGCATCCACAACAAGCCGGTGCCATCGGCCGACAGCACCGCGGCCAATCCCATCAACAGTCCGGCGGCAGCCACAACCAGCGTCCCGCCCTGACGTGGCTCAGCATCATAGCGGCGCAGCCCGAGCATAGCCAGCACCGGCGGCGCCATGGTCAGCGCCACCAGCCGCCACTCGGATTGCTCCAGCGCCCCCGCCTGCTTAGCTGCCGTTACCCCCAGCGTGGCCAGCGTCCCCAGCGCCGCACCAATGGCGGTATACAGCCGTGCCCGTGTCTCGGAAGCCATATGTGAGCCTGTCAGCCTGCCGGCGGGGAGCCGGAACGGAGCAGTGTGTTTCGTATTGCGCGCGGGGATTGAAGCTACGAGTTCCACACGCAATACGAAACACGTTCGCCCCAAGATGCTGGTTGCCGCTGCTAATCGCTCACATACGGCATCGCGCCATTCGGGCGGTGACCGATGCGGGCATGGGCGGCGGCGGCGGCGGCGGCTTTGGCGTCGTCCACGTGCACGGTGCTCGCGCCGCGGCCCATCGCCAGCCGGCCGGTGCGGGCCAGTTCGGCGATACCGAACGGCTTCATCGTGCGCAGCACGTTGTCGATGTGATCACCATCACCCACTACCTCCAGGATGACGGACGAGTCCGACACATCGGCCACGTGTGCACCGAACACCCCCGCAAGCTGGATCACCTCACCGCGCTTGCCATTGGAACAGCGCACCTTGATCAGCGCCAGCTCGCGCGCCACCATCCCCTTGTGGGTGATGTCCGCCACCTTGACCACGTCGATCAGCTTGTAGAGCTGCTTTTCGACCTGTTCCACCTGGGTGGTCGAGCCATCCACTACGATGGTCATGCGCGACAGGCCGTCCTGTTCGGTCTGGCCGACGGCCAGACTCTCGATGTTGAAGCCACGCCGCCGGAACAGCGAGGCCACCCGGTTCAGCACGCCCGGCCGGTCCTCGACCAGGGCGATGACGGTATGCTTGTTGCTCATGGTGAAGCTCCTCAGCCGGCCGGCCTGTCCGTGTGACAGCCACCGCCGCTGCGCTCTGCGTCGATCGCTGACTAGCTGACGAGCTGGCCCGTCTTCTTGCGTGCTTCCACCAACGTCGGGTCCTCGATGGTCTCGGCCAGGGAGGCGCCGGCGGGCACCATCGGCCAGACGTTCTCCTCGGTCATCACCCGGAAATCGAGCAACACCGGACCGGGGTAGGCGTTCGCCTCCTCGATGGCGGCGCGCACCTTCTGCTTCTCAGTGACACGGATCGCCTTGATGCCATACGCATCCGCCAGCTTGACGAAGTCCGGCTGGCAGACGGTGGTCCGCAGGTCGTTGTCAACGTGGTTCTCGTTGTAGAACAGCTGCTGCCACTGGCGGATCATGCCCAGCACGCCGTTGTTGAGGATCGCCATCTTCACCGGCGCGCGCATATCGACGATGGTGGCCAGTTCCTGGATGTTCATCTGGAAGCCGCCGTCACCGCAGATGCTCCACACCAGCTCGCCGGGTCGGGCCATCTGCGCCCCCAGCGCCGCCGGCACCTCGAAGCCCATCGTGCCCAGGCCACCGGAGGTGATCAGCGTGCGCGGCCGGCGGAACACCCACTGCTGGCCGGTCCACATCTGATGCTGGCCTACGCCGGTGACAACCACCGCTTCACCACCGCACGCCTCGTAGATCTCCCGCACCACGTACTGCGAGGAGATATCCTGGCCCTTGGTCTCGGGCAGGGTGAAGGAGGGATGCTCGCGGCGCAGGTCGTCGATCCATTGCAGCCATTCCAGGTGGGTGTTCTGCTTGACGATGGGAATCAGCTGTTCCAGCACCTGGCGGGCGTCGCCGACGATCGGCACCTCGGTCTTGATATTCTTGCCGATCTCCGCCGGGTCGATGTCAATGTGAATCACGCGAGCGGTGGGGTTGAAGTCGGAGAAGCGGCCCATCGCTCGGTCGTCAAAGCGCATCCCGATGCCAATGACGACGTCAGCGTTGTTGGCAGCGTGGTTGCAGTGGTAGGCGCCGTGCATCCCCATCCAGCCGATGTTGAGGATGTGGTCGCCCGGCATGGCGCCGATGCCGAGGAAGGTGCTCATCACCGGGATCTGCGCCTTCTCCGCCAGCGCCTTGAGCTCGGCCGAAGCGCCGGACCAGATGATGCCGTGGCCGGCCAGGATCACGGGCCGCTTCGCCTCGTCAATGAGGCGGGCAGCACGTTTGACCTGCCCCATGTGTCCCTGGGTGGTGGGCTTGTAGGAGCGGATGCTGATCTCCTCCGGCCACTCAAACTCAGCAAACTCCTGGAATACATCCTTGGGAATGTCAACATGCACGGGGCCGGGCCGGCCGCTGGCGGCGATGTAGAACGCCTCGCGGATGACGGTGGCAATCTCGCTCGCCTTCATCACCAGATAGTTATGCTTGACGATCGGCAGGGTGATACCAGTGATGTCCGCCTCTTGAAAGCCGTCGCGGCCCAGCAGGTTGCGAGAGACGTTGCCGGTCAGCACCACCATCGGCACCGAGTCCATCATGGCCGTACAGATGCCGGTGACGAGATTGGTGGCGCCGGGTCCGGAGGTACCCAGGCAGACGCCGACCTTTCCGGAGGCGCGGGCGTAGCCGTCGGCCATGTGCGCGCCGCCTTGCTCGTGCCGCACCAGCACATGCTTGAGCTGCGGGAACTTGGGGAACTCGTCGTACAGAGGCAGCACCACGCCGCCCGGGTAACCGTAGATCACCTCCACGCCCTCACGGACGAGGCTTTCCAGCAGGATCTGTGCGCCATTCATTCGCATTGCGGGTCTGCTCTCCATTGATCAGGATGGGCGTCTCACCGTTGGCTCCGCCACGCTCCCGCTACCATGCCGCCCCGTGACTGCGGGGCGGGCGTCCTTCCTCGTCCGTCTGAACACATGCTGGTTGATCCTCGTCCGGCCGGCGCACACAAGAGCGGCGGCCGGTTTGCTGTCCCTGGCCGCCGCTCCGGTTACACGTCAGATGGAGCCACGGTCAGGGGCCGAGAAGTAGTACGACGAGCGCTACGAGCGGTAGCGCGGCACGCACGGTCACGCGCGGAGCCGGATTGTGTGCCATCACCCGTGTCAGCGCCATTGCGCTGCCCCCTGCGAACCGTACAAAAAAGCCCGTCCCCGGCAAGGGACGGGACATGCCCGCGGTACCACCCTCGTTCCTCTCGCGTGGAGAGGCACTTTCACGCGCGCTAACGGGCGCAACCCGGAGCCGGGTACTGCTACTTCCCCGGTTCGGCTCAGGAGCGAGTTCCGGCCTGCGCCGCCGCCGGGCTTGCACCATTCCCGGCTCGCTGGTGCGGAAGAGGGCCGTACTACTCTCCGTCACAGCCGCTGCTATTACTAGCTTCCGTACCGTACGCAATCACTCCGCAACGTGTCAAGTGGAACCGGCGCCTTCACTCGCCAGCAAGACCTACCGGCCGGCAGCGCACCGTGAGCACAAGCGGAGCCGTCTTCGCAATTGGAACGGTGAGATTGACACCGAGGACACCACGGCAGTGCAGACGAGGGATCGCATTCGTTACGCTGGAGGTGCTGACAGTCGCAAGGAGGCGTCCGCATGCAACAGCCCGAAATGCTGGCCGTATCGGAAGAGCAATTGTTCGCCATCATCGGCCGGCTGCACGTCGAGAACCTCGTGCTGCGCTCCCGCATGGCGGAACTGCAGCAGACGATCAGCGCCGAGCCGGAGCACGAGCCAGAGCTGCCGCGCCCCGTGCGTGCCACCGGCTCCTGAACATACGCACACATACCGCCACCGCGACCGGCACTCAACTTGGTCCTAGCATAGTGACAGGCAGCAGCCGGCCACGGACCTACGGATCGCCGCGGGCAAGGTCGATACTCAGATTAGAGACAGCGCCGGCGCCCCTCCGGCGGGCCGAGGAGCAAGCACCGATATGAACGTTCCCTTTGTTGATCTGCGCGCCCAGCATGACGAGCTACGCGCTGAACTGGAGCAGGCATTCCGGTCCGCGCTGGATGAGTCTGCCTTCATCGGCGGGCCGCGCGTCACGTCCTTCGAGGAGGCGTTCGCGCAATTCTGCGGCGCCGACCACGCCATCGGCGTCGCCAGCGGCACCGACGCGTTGGAGCTGGCGCTGCGGGCAGCCGGGATCGTGCCAGGCGACATCGTGCTCACCGTGCCCAATACCTTTATCGCCACGGTGGAGAGCTTCCATCAGCTCGGCGCCCAGCCACGGTTTATCGACATCGAGCCTGCCACGTACAACATGGACACCGCCAAGCTAGCTACCTACTTGGCAGAGCAGTGCGCTCGTGATCGCGCCGGTGTCCTGCGCGAGAAGGCCAGCGGCGCCCGCGTCGCCGCCGTCATTCCTGTGCACCTGTACGGCATGTGCGCGGACATGAACCCCATTCTGGCGCAGGCAGCTGAGTACGGCATCGAAATCATCGAGGACGCCTGCCAGGCGCACGGCGCCGAGTACCAGCTCAGCGACGGCCGCACGGTCAAAGCTGGGACGATGGGCCGCGCGGGGGCATTCAGCTTCTACCCTGGCAAGAACCTCGGCGCACTGGGCGAGGCCGGGGCAATTGTCACCAACGACGCGGCCTTGAACGAGGAGGTGCGGCTGCTGCGCGCCCACGGTGAGCGCGAGCGCTATGTGCATGATTCGCCGGACGGCGTCAACGCCCGGCTCGACGCGGTGCAGGCGGCGTTTCTGGAGATCAAGCTGAAGCGGCTTGCGGACTGGAATGCCTGCCGGCAGCGGGCGGCAGCCTGGTACCAGGAGGACCTGGCGGGCAGCGGCCTGCAGCTGCCGGTGGTACCCGCAGGCCGCACGCACGTCTTCCACCTGTATGTGGTGCGCGTGCCCAACCGCGAGCCGGTGCGCGCCGCGCTGGCCAGCCAGGGTGTGAACACGGCGCTGCACTATCCTATCCCCATTCACCTACAGCAGGCCTTCCGCTATCTGGAGCTGGGTGTGGGCTCTTTCCCAGAAAGCGAACGGGCCGCCCGGGAGATCGTCTCACTGCCGATGTTCCCGCACATTACCCGCGAGCAAGTCGCCTACACCGCCGCCAGGCTCAGGGAGGCAGTGGCGTGAACGCCGGGGCGGCCGTAGCTCCGCATGGCGGACCCGGCCGCCTTTGGTTTGTGACCCCTTCGTGCCGGCCCGGTCCAGCGGTGGCGACTTCTCCGCGTGGCCGGGCCGTCTGCTTCGTTTCGCTGCCCGAGGCAATCACCCGCGCCGCGCCGGGTGACCTGGCGGTGCTCCCGCCGCTCAGCCCCGGACAGACGGTCGAAAGCGCAGCACCATTGCTGGAGCGCGGGGTGCGGGTGGCAGTGGACCTGTCCGGCTACCCGGAGGTGGCGCGGCCGCTGGGGCCTGCCGTGCGAGGCGGCCGTGTGCTGCTCTCCCCCGGGCCACCGCCATGGACGCAGCGTGCCGCGATGCGCGCGCGCGACGCCGCCGCCGCACTGCTGGCGCTCACCGCCCTTTCTCCACTGCTGGCTGCCATCGCCATCGCCGTCAAGCGCTCATCGCCGGGGCCGGTGTTCTTCTCGACCACGGTAATCGGCAAGGATGGGCGTCCGTTCCTCTGGCGCAAGTTCCGCTCGATGCGGCCTGCCCGTGCTGAGGATGATGCCCGCCGTGCCGAACAATATCGGGCACTGGTGGAGACCGGCGTCTCCGGCGGCAAGCTGATCGACGCCGAGCGCATCACGCCGGTGGGGCGCTTCATCCGCCGTCACAGCCTGGATGAGCTGCCGCAACTCTGGAATGTCTTGCGCGGCGAGATGACCCTGATTGGCCCGCGCCCGTGCCTGCCCTACGAGTACGCGGCGCAGCCCGCGTGGCAGCACCGCCGCTACCGTGTGACCCCCGGCCTCTCCGGCCCGTGGCAGGCGTACGGCCGGGGCCGCGTCTCCGTGGACGAGATGGCACTAATGGACTACTGCTACGGCTACCGCAAGACCTTCGCCTCTGACCTCCGCCTCATCCTCCACACGCTCCGGGCCGTGGTGTGGGGCGAGAACGTGTGAAGCGCTATGCGGCGTCCGGCAGCCAGCAACGATGGGCGACAGGCAGCAGGAGCGATGCGCGGAAACCGCCGAGCGCACCTCCCGCCGGCATGCCTATGTTCCCGTCCTGCCCAAGACGTGTCCCCGACGACCCAGCTCCATCGCGAACACCGGCCAGACCAGCGGAATGATGGCCGCGGCAACGGCGGCGTTGACCCACAGGGGTGCGGCGAGGCCGAAGCCGGCCGCGAGCAAGCCGCCGAGCAGGGCGCCGGGGGTGGCGGCGCCGGAGATGAGCATCCGGTACGCGCCGGAGACGCGCCCGCGCAGCGCGTCCGGCGTCAGCCGCTGGCGCTCGGAGATCAGGATCGCGTCCCACACCAGCGCATGGAAGCCGAACAACGCAAACGACACCCCGGCCAGCCACGGCCCGCGCGAGAGGGCAATCAGCGCCGGGCTGAGCGCCTCGATACACAACCCCAGGCGCAACACACGTGACGCCCCCAGCCAGGCGATCCATCGGGCGGCCAGCAGGCTGCCCAACACCGCGCCGGTGGCGTGCGCCGCCAGCAGCACGCCGAACCCGGCCGGACCTAGCCCCAGCCGCTCACGGGCGAACAGCGCCATCACCGACACCTGCGCCACCAGCACCAGGTTGAGCAGCGCCAGCGTCAGCGCCATTGTCCGCAACAGCCGCTGCCCCCACAGCCACCGCACTCCTTCACCTATCTCGCGCGGCAGGCTCCGCAGCGATTGGCTGGCGGCCCGCTCGGGGCGGAAGCGGCCGCGGAGGGACAGCAGTAACAGCGCTGCCGCGCCCAGCCCGCCCGCACCGACGAAGAACGGCAGTGCCATCGTCACCGCAAACAGCGTGCCGCCCAGCGGCGGGCCGATGAAGTTGTTGGCGATCACTACCGCGCCGGAAAGACGGGCGTTCGAGCGGGGCAGATCCTCGGCGGGCACCATTGCCGGGGGCAGCGTGGAGGCGGCGGTATCGAACAACGTCTCCCCCGTACTGAGCAGAAAGAAGATCACATACAACAGCGGCAGGTTCGCCCGGTCCAGCGCCACGGCCAGCCCCAGCGTCGCGATCAGCACCGCCCGCACGCACGCCACCACCGCCATCAGCAACCGCCGGTCCACCCGGTCGGCGATAGCGCCACTGAACAGCGGGAACAGCAGCCACGGAAGCCGCTGCGCGAACGCCAGCCCGGAGACAAGTACCGGATCACGCGTCAGCGCCACCGCCAGCAGCGGGGCGGCAACCAGCGTCACACCGTCCCCCACGTTCGATGCAGCAGTGGCCGCCCACAACGTGGCGAACGGCGGCAGGCGGAGCACGGACCGGCGCGCGGAGCTGGTGGACATCGGCGCCTTTTCTGCTGCCGGCTCCCCCGAATCACATTCCGGCCGAGCTTGCATCCCGGCATCGCGCTGGCCCAAGCTGAAGAAAGAGGCCATACAGGCCGGCAGGTGCGCGCATGATCCGGGTGGCCGTGATTGGTGCAGGATACTGGGGGCCAAACGTGATCCGCACCCTGCATGAGCTACCGAACTGCGATCTGGCCGCCGTTTGTGACCGCAGCCCCGGCCGGCTGCAGTACATCGCTGAACGCTTCGCCGGTGTCCCCCTTACGACCGAAGTCGCAGACATCTTGCACGATCCTTCCATCGATGCCGTGGCGATCGTGACGCCGGTCTCCACCCACCGGCTGCTAGCAGAAGCGGCGCTGGCGGCGGGCAAACACGTCTTTGTCGAAAAGCCGCTAGCGCACACGGTCGCTGATGCCGAGGCGATGGTGTCCGCGGCGGAGCGCGCCGGCCGGGTGCTGGCGGTGGGCCATCTCTTCCTTTATCACCCGGCTGTGGTGCGGCTGCGCGAGGCGGTGCACGCCGGTGAGTTGGGTACGCTGTGCTACGCCGAGTCCGGCCGGGTCAATCTCGGCCCGCCCGCCTCCGAGGTGGATGTGATCTGGGACCTGGCGGTGCATGACATCGCTATCCTGCTCTCGCTACTGGGTAGTGAGCCGGTGGAGGTGGCCTGCGAGCGGCGGCGGTACGTGCATCCCTCGCTCACCGATGTCGCCTTCATCACGTTGCGGTTCGCCGGCGGCTTCCTCGCTCAACATCACGTCTCGTGGCTGTCGCCGGTGCGTGTCCGCCGCTTCTCCCTGTCCGGCACGGCGGGTGCAGCGGTGTTCGATGACACGCGCACGGAGGGCAAGCTCTTGCTGACGGACAAGGGCGAGGATAGCCGCATCGCCGGGGCGGCCGGCACGGGTGAGCTGTTTTACCGTCCCGGCGTAGTGCGCGTGCCGGAGCTGGGAACCGCGCAGCCGCTGGCGGCCGAGCTGAGCCACTTCCTCGACTGCATCCGTGAGGGGCGGCGGCCGCTGGCAGACGGCCACGCCGGTCTGGCGGTGGTGCGCGTGCTGGAGCGGGCGAGCCGCGGGTAGGAGCGGACCGGATGCAGGTACTGGTGACGGGAGGAGCGGGCTTCATCGGCTCGCATACGGTCGATGCGCTGCTGGCGGGCGGCCACCAGGTGCGCGTGCTGGACAGCCTCGAGCCGCCCGTCCACACCGGTGCGTGGCCCGCCTACCTACCCGAGGCGGTCGAGCTGCAGCACGGCAGCGTCACCGACCGCGCGGCCCTGCGCACCGCCCTGGACGGCGTGGATGCCGTGTTTCACCTTGCCGCCTACCAGGACTACCTTACGGACTTCTCCCGCTTTTTCCTCGTCAACAGCGCGGCCACGGCCTTGCTGTACGAGCTGATCGTCAACGACCGGCTGCCCGTGCGCAAGGTCGTCGTCGCCTCCTCGCAGGCGGTCTACGGCGAGGGAGCGTACCGCTGCCCCAATGACGGCGTGATGTACCCCGGCCAGCGCAGCGTGGAACAGCTAAGCGCCCGTCACTGGGAGATCCCCTGCCCGCGCTGCGGCGGGACGCTGGAACCGCTGGCCACGGATGAGACGGCGGCCGCGCCCCACAACAGCTACGCCCTCTCCAAGCGGGACCAGGAGGAGATTGCGGTTAAGCTGGGCCGGCGCTACGACATCCCCAGCGTGGCGCTGCGCTACTCGATTGTGCAGGGGCCGCGCCAGTCCTTCCGTAACGCCTACTCCGGCGCGCTGCGCTCCTTTGCCGTGCGCGTGCTCAGTGGCCGCCCGCCCGTGCTGTACGAGGACGGCCGGCAACTGCGGGACTACGTCTCGATTCACGATGTCGTGCGCGCCAACTTGCTGGTCTTCCAGGACCCACGGGCAGACTACGGCGTATTCAACGTGGGCGCAGACCGGCGCGTAACCGTCGAGGACCTAGCGCGCATGGTGCTCGCGGCAGCCGGCACGGCGGGCGAGCCGGAGGTGAGCGGCCTGTACCGCCTGGGCGACACCCGCCACATCATCTCGGATATCACCCGCCTGCAGGCCCTCGGCTGGGCACCCGCGATCTCCCAGGAAGCCGCCGTCCAAGAGTACTTCGCCTGGGCCGCCGCCCAACCGGACATCTACGACAGCTTCGCCGAAGCCCAAGCCCGGATGCGTGCCGCCGGCGTGCTGCGAGAGGCAGGGGAATGAGGTTGAGGACAGGATCGAGTAGGGGCGGCCACCGCCCGCAACGCTCCATCGGGTCAACTTGTTCATCCGGCAGATGAGGTGGAAAGGGCGCCGGGTGCCGGCTCCGGCTACTTCAGCCTGACCTCCAACTCCACGCTGGCAAGCAGGCGGTCACGCAGCACAAGGGTGTTCCCCTCGCGCTCCATCGGCCGGTTGTGCTCAGCAGAAGTCCCCTCGGGGAGATGAACGCGCACCACCAGCTCGTGGCCGGCAGTGCCAGGCTGCTTGATGATCATCAGCCGGTACTGCCCGTTGCCTGCACGGTCGGCAGGGATCTGATAGCCGTAGCTGAAGGCCTGGGTCGTGGTGGCAGGAACGCGATGATAGCGCTCGAAGGAGGTGAAGCCGAGGTCCTGGACGATCCCCGGCCGCGTGCCGGTGGAAGCATCGAGCAGGCGGCTGTTGCGCGGCACGTACACGCGCACATAGGTGCCGTAGATGCCCGGGGCCTCCACCAGCTCGCGCTTGAAGGCGTCCCACTCCGCGCCGTAGATCCGCGTGGTGACATCGCGCGCCTGCTGCGGTGTCACCCGGTTATGGTAGGTGATGGTCACCCGGCTGGCCTGGGCGACCCCGCGCCCGTTCAGCCACACGTCATACTCGATCCGTTCACCGATGTATGGCCCCACCTTGGAGTACGACAAGTTGGCGTCGACGACGCCCAGCACATCACCGGTCGTGGGTGGGGCAAAGCGGCCGTCGGCGCCGTAGCGCCGCGCCATCGCCTGCGGCGCCTCGTCGTGGAAGGCGACAAGCAACTGCCGTTCCTTCACGGCCCCTTGCAGCGCCTTGACCACCTTCGGCAGCTCGTCTGACGAGGCGTTCTGCACGCGGCTGATCACCGCCTGCAGCAGCGGCTCCAGCACCTTACCCTTGTTGCGCTCACCGTCCAGCGGGTTCGGTCCCTGGAAGTAGATGAGCTGCTCGGCCAGCTTGTACCAGGTGTCAGCGGACACTGGCTCTTCAAACCCCTCCACTGGGATCGGACCCAACACATCGAGCAGCATCCCGACGGTGTAGGTGTTGAAGGCAATCACGCCGTCCACGCGGATATCGCGCTGCTGCATGAGCATCCGCTCCACCGTCGCGGCGGTGGTGGGGAAATCCGGCGACCAGTTGCTGTCCCGCAACGTCCAGCCGCCGCCGCCCAGGTGGACGAACAGTGGCGGTGGCATCGGCTCAAAGCCGCGGGCGGGGTTGTCGAAGGTGTAGGAGCCGCGGTAGTCCTCGCCGATGGTGGCGCCGTTCTCGATGGTGACAATACCGAGCGAGCCGATGAATCCGCCGGTGGGCCGCAGCTCCGCCGAGTTCTGGCCCAGCACAGCGTAGGTCCGGCGGCCGTCCATCCCCAGCACGGCACGGGCAGCCGGCGGCATCTCTACCAGCAAGTCGACGTTCTCCTGCACCGGCCGGATACGCCGGTCGAACGTGTCGAGCGCGCCACGGGCCGGGGCCAGCGGGCCGGTCAGGTGCGCAGCATCTACGGAGCGGCGCAAGGCAATGGCGCGCTGGATGTCCTCGTACGCGCGGCGGAAGTCCGGCTCGGCATCGGTCAGCCCGGCGGCCAGCCGCGCCCCCGCCGGCTCGCGCTCCGCCCCTGGCGCTGCCTGCTGGTCGATGCGCTCGGTCAGGCGGGTGAAGGCGTCGGAGAGAGTGACACCGGCGCTGGACAGGTGCTGCGCCGAGGCGATCAGCGGCTCAACCTCGGAGAGGCCGCGGGGCCACCCGGGCAGCCGCGCCCCCACCGCCAGTAGCGGCCCCAGCCGGTCCAGCCGCCGCTGGGCGGAGCCGAGCGCGGTGGAGGCGGCGGTGAGATGGGCTGACGAGGTGGCGAGCGCCGCCTGCGCCTCGCGGAAGGAGCCGAAGTCCGACAGTAGCGGGTCGGCGACCGAGGCGGCGGCGTCGAACTCGGCCTCAGCACGCTGCAGGTCCTCGCGCAGCGCCAGCGCCTCGCGCGCCGCCAGCCCGCCCACTAGCACGCCGAGCAGCACGAGCGCCAGCGCGGCCAGCGCCCACATCCGTGGCCGCCGCCACCACGGCCGGCGCCGGCGACGGATGCGCATCCACGGCTGCTCGCGGTATCCGGATTCGGGCAGCGTCTCTCTCAGCGTCCCCACCCCTCGCTGCCGGCTCTCGCCTCAGTATCGCACGGCCTTCAGACGAGTATCGACACCCTGGCGCCGCCCCTCAACCCGCTGCAATCATCTCGAAAGCGGGTGTCCGGTCGCTTGACAGCCGTGCTAGACTCCCTTCACCCCTGCCGCGCGGGGGTGCACCATGACAACGCGAGGTGGCGCATGCCGGATAAAGGAAAGAGCGGCCCCAAGGGCAAAGGCGGCACGAAGCCCGCGGGAGGCAAGACCAACAAGGGCGGCAAGGGCGGGCGCTAGCATGGCTGAGCAGCAGGGGCCACCGTTCACCCCTGCTGCTCGTTCGGTGGAGCGGCTACGCCCAGCTCCACCAGCGGCGCGGCTTCTTGGCGCGGCCGGCGCGGTTCCACTCGAACTGGGAGACGGAAGCCAGCAGGTCATCTTCGGTGATCACCCCTTCAGTCGCCCCGGAGCGCACCTTCTCCTCCAGCGTGCGCCTGACCATCTCCTCAATCTCGGCGCCGGACATGCCGGCGGTCTCGCGCAGCAGCCGCCGGTAATCAGTGTGCGCGAACAAATCGCGCCCGGCCAGCGCTTCGGCGCGGCGCTGGTGCACGCCCAGGATCTGCAACCGCGCCGCTTCATCCGGCAGCGGTACATGGATCAGCCGGTCCAACCGCCCTGGACGGGTGAAGGCAGGGTCGACGGCATCCAGCCGGTTCGTGGCGGCCAGCACGGCCACACCCTGGAGCGGCTGCAATCCGTCCAGATTCTCCAGCAACGTGGCCACGACGCGGTTCGTCGCCTCGTGCGCCGTCTCGCGTGACGGAGTGAGGGCGTCCACTTCATCCAGGAAGAGCACGCACGGAGCGCGGCGGCGGGCCTCATCGAACGCCTCCTGCATCCGCTTTTCCGCCTCGCCGTACCACATGGAGGCGACATCCACCGCGCGGATGTGGATGAACTCGGCGTCGGCCTGCCCGGCGACACAGCGGGCAAGCAACGTCTTGCCGGTGCCCGGCGGGCCATACAGCAGCACGCCGCGCGGCGGGCGGGTGCCCCAGCGCTGATACAGATCCGGCGTGGCCAGCGCGGCGCAGATGCCTTCCAGCTCGCGTTTGGCCTCGTCGCAGCCGCCCACATCGGCAAAGGTGACGTTCGGCACGTCACGCACGACCCGCTCCGCGGTCGAGGTACGGCCATTGCCGCCTTCTGTCTGGACGGGAAAGGTCTCATTGATCTGGCGGCCGATCCCCTCCGCCGCACGGCGCAGGCCCTCAGTAAACCGGGACAGCAGATCGTCCCCGCCGGACCCACCCGGGCCACCGGGCGCACGATTGGCCATCGCCGCAACCTCCCACGAACGGCGCGCACGCCGCGCCGCCTTCATTGTAGCGGCAGCGGGCTGCGGGGAGGGGCCGGGCATCCCGCCGCAGGCGTCCCGTTCGTCCGTTACCGGACCGCCATCGCCGGCCGGCACAGATGCTGGCTATACCTAGCAGTTCAATGTATAGTGCTGCTATGCACACCAAGATCGAGGCTCGTATCGGGAAGGACCTCGTCGCCGCGTCGGCGATGCCTCTGGTTCTGGCCATCCTTGACGACGGCGAGAGCTATGGCTACGCCATCCTCAAGCGGATCAACGAGCTGTCCGGCGGCGCGCTGGAGTGGACTGATGGGATGCTGTACCCGCTGCTGCACCGGCTCGACCGGCTGGGCTACGTCGAGGCCCGGTGGATCGCGCCGGAGGGCGGGCGGCGGCGCCGGTACTACCGCATCACGCCTGCGGGCCGCAACACGCTGACCGAGCAGCGCCGGCAATGGGAAGTGGTGTCAGAGGCGCTGCGCAATGCCTGGCATGGCTTTCCGATCACCATCTCCGCGCTCAGCCCAGCCAAGGGATAACCGTCAATGGATTCTGCAATCGGTCCTGGCATCGAAGCCCAGATCAGGGAGTGGCGATCGTACCTCCTGCGGCGCAGGACAATGCATCAGGTTGATGTCGACGAGCTCGAGGACCATCTGCGCAGTGAGATGTCAGAGCTGGGCGCGGCCGGCCTGCGTGAAGATGAGTCGTTTCTCGTTGCCATCAAGCGCATCGGCGGCATCAACGAGCTGTCTCGGGAGTTCGCCCGCGAGCGCTCCAGCCGGCTATGGAAGCAGCTGGTGCTGGCCGGCGGTAGCGTGCGCGAGCGTTCGCGCTGGGCGTACGCCGAACTGGCGATCATGCTCTGCTTTGCCCTTGGGGCGGCGATTGCGTTCAAGCTCCCAGCAGCGTTCGGTATCGACCTGATGGACACCGGCGCCTCCGGGAATGGCGAAGGCGACGCGGCGTTCTACCTGCGGAACAGCGCATTACTGGCACTGCCCTTCCTGATCGGCTTCTTCGCCTGGAGACGAAGGCTGCCGGCACGTGTGGTCGTGGGGCTGGCGGTGCCCTTCGTGGCAGCGGCCATTCTGGTGAACCTGTTCCCCTTTGCGGAAGGCGGCGACACCGAAGCGCTGGCCGCGATCCACCTCCCGATCTTGCTGTGGCTGGTCGCGGGTGTGGCGTACCTGGGCGGCGTCTGGCGGGCCGGTGCGCCGCGGATGGATTTCGTACGTTTCACCGGCGAGTGGTTCATCTACTACACATTGATCGCCTTCGGTGGAGGGGTGCTGAGCGCGCTGACGGTGGGGGTGTTCGAGGCCATCAACATCGACGTCAGTCCAATCATCGCTTCGTGGGTGCTGCCCTGTGGCGCCGTGGGCGCCGTCGTGGTCGTCGCCTGGCTGGTCGAGGCCAAGCAGAGTGTAATCGAGAACATGGCGCCGGTGCTGACCGCCGTCTTCACGCCGTTGTTCGCCATGATGCTGGTGGCAGCCATCATCGGGATGGCACTGACTGGCAACTTCATTGACGCCGAACGAGAGGTGCTTATCCTCTTTGACGCGCTGCTGGTGCTCGTCCTCGGGCTGGTGCTGTACGCCATCTCCGCCCGGGACGCGGAAGCAGGGCCGGCGCTCATGGACGCGGTGCAACTGGTGCTGGTCGTCAGCGCACTGGTGATCGACGTGCTGGCACTGACGGCCATCCTCAGCCGGATCACGGAGTTTGGCTGGACGCCCAATCGCACCGCCGGACTGGGGTTGAACCTGATCCTGCTCGCCAATCTGGTGTGGACAGCATGGCTGCTGGCAGCCTTCCTGCGCGGAGTCCGGCCATTTGCGGATCTGGAGCGCTGGCAAACCGCGTATATTCCCGTATATGCAGCCTGGGCGGCCGTCGTTGTGGCCGTAGTTCCGCCGCTCTTTGCCTTCAAGTAGCCGCTTGGTCTCAGCCGGACGCGAAGACGGCTGAGCGGAAGGGCAGGATTGCGGCCGGCTACCGCGGGCAACCTCCGCGCGATTGACGTGCAGTGCCGGCTCGTGTCCTCGCTCCCCTGCCGTCAGACCGCATCCCCTAATCCCGGTGTCCCCGCAGCCGATGGCTAAAGGGCGAGGGTACGTGATGCGGGTTTCGTCGCGCGGGCCTGTGGCGAGGGTCATTCCACGGGCAAGCGCCACGTGGATGCTGCCGGCGCTGTTCACGCTGACGCTGTTCACCAGTGCAACCCTGCTGTTCTTCGTGCAGCCGATGTTTGCGCGGATGGCGCTGCCGCTGCTGGGCGGCTCGCCCTCGGTGTGGAACACCGCCGTTGTGTTCTACGAGACAGTGCTGCTGCTCGGCTATCTGTATGCCCACCTGGTCAGCACCCGCCTCAGCGTCCGCTGGCAGGTACGGCTACATATGCTGGCGCTGGCGCTGCCGTTGCTCGCCCTGCCCATCGCCGTACCGGGTGGCTGGGTGCCACCGGCGGGCAGCACGCCGGTTCCCTGGCTACTGGCGCTGCTGACGGTGGCGGTGGGGGTGCCATTCTTCGCGGTCTCCACCAGCAGCCCGCTGCTCCAAGCCTGGTTCGCTCGCACCGGCCATCGTTCGGCGGCGGACCCGTACTTCCTCTACGCCGCCAGTAACCTGGGCTCACTGCTCGCCCTGGGCGCCTACCCGCTGTTGCTGGAGCCACGCCTGCGGCTGGCGGCGCAGAGCAACCTGTGGTCCGCCGGCTATGCGCTGCTGGCCGTTCTCTGCCTGCTGTGCGCGCTGGTGGTACGGCGGACACACCGGCCCACCCCGATCGCTGCGACCTCTGCCCGCACCGCCCGTCTGCCGCTCCGCCGGACGCTGCGATGGGTGGCGCTTGCGGCCGTACCCTCCAGCCTGATGCTGAGCGTGACGGCCTATCTCTCCACCACCATCGCACCGGTGCCGCTGCTGTGGGTGGCGCCGTTGGGAGTGTACCTGCTGACGTTCGTGCTCGTCTTCGCCCGGCGCCCGCCGCTGCGGCACACGCTGATGGTGCGGGCCATGCCGCTGGCGGTGCTGCCGCTGACCATGTTGATGATCGGCGGCTTTGGCAGCCCGCTGATCATCCTGCTGCCCTGCCATTTGCTCGCCTTCTTCATCGTCACCATGGCTTGCCATGGCGCGCTGGCGGCGGACCGGCCCGAGCCAGAGCATCTGACCGCCTTCTACTTGTGGATGTCTGCCGGCGGGGCGCTGGGGGGTGCGCTCACTGCGCTCGTGGCGCCGTTACTGTTCACCGCCGTCACCGAGTACCCAATCGCGCTGGTGGCTGCCTGCCTGCTCGTGCGCCCGCTGCGCGGTGGCTGGCGGCGCGCCCTGACGGCCGATGCGGCGCACGGGCTGGCGGCGGGCGCCGTGGCGGTTGCGCTGCTGGCGCTGGGCCGGGCTGCCGGCCTGCCGCACGATCCGGCCGTGGCGCTGATGCTGCTCAGTCTGCCGGTAGTGCTGGTATACGGCCGCGCCGCGCGCCCGGTAGGATTTGCCCTAGGGCTGGCCGGGGTGTTTGCCGCCGGGGCGCTGTTCGGCGTCGCCGATGGTCGCGCGGGGAAGGAAATCTACGCCGAGCGCAGCTTCTTCGGGATCAGCCGGGTGCTGGATGACCCCTCCGGCCGGTACCGGACGTTGACGCACGGTACGACCCGCCACGGGATGCAGGCGCTCGACCCTGCCCGCCGCCGCGAACCGCTCACCTATTACTTCCCCGCCGGCCCAATCGGCCGGGTGCTTCGCTTGATACCCGCCTCTCACGTGGGCGTAGTAGGGCTGGGCACAGGCACTCTGGCTTGCTACCAGCAGCCGGGCCAGGAGTGGACCTACTTCGAGATCGACCCCGCTGTCGTGCGGATCGCGCGTGATCCGGCGCTGTTCACGTACCTGAGCGATTGCGCGCCGGGGGCGGAAATTGTGCTCGGTGACGCGCGTCTCTCGCTGGCCGCCACCGCACGGCAATTTGACCTGCTGGTACTGGATGCTTACAGCGCCGACGCCATCCCCGTGCATCTGCTCACGCGCGAGGCACTGGCGCTGTACCTGGAGCGGCTGGCGCCGGGCGGCGTGCTGGCCTTCCACATCTCCAACCAGTTCTTTGACCTGCGTCCGGTGCTGGGTAACCTGGCGGTGGATGCGGGACTGACCGCGCTGGTGATGGACGACACCGCCGTCACCGCCGAAGAGGCGCGGCTGGGCAAATCTGCCTCGCGCTGGGCCGTGCTGGCGCGCGATTCGTCCGCGCTGACGCCGCTGGCGGCAGATCCGGCCTGGCAGCCGCTGGTAGCCCAGCCACACAAGCCGCTGTGGACCGATGACTTCGCCAGCCCTTTGACCGTACTGACGGCCCGCTGACGCTCCGTATACTGGTTGGCATACCGCACAGCAGGAGCGGCCGATGCCACGGTATGAACTGGAGCAGTTTGCGGCGATCCGCAACTACACCGATATCACCTTTAGCCCGGATGGCGCGCACGTCGCATACGTCACCAACGCTTCCGGCCAGTTCAATGTCTGGCGCCAGCCGGCGGACCTGGCCCCGAACGGCCAGCCACTGATGCCGCGCCAGCTCACCGCGCTGGTGGAGAGCGCCGCCCGCCGCGCCGTGTGGAGCCCGGACGGCCGCCGCATCCTCACCCTGGCCGACCGCCACGGCACCGAGAACTACCAGCTCTACGAAATCCCGGCCGAACGCGGCTGGCTGTATCCGCTGACTGACGACCCCGAGTCGCGCTTCGAGCTGGGCGACACCCCCTTCAGCCCGGACGGCCGCCGGATCGCCTACACCTCCAACGAGCGCAGCCGCACCGACTTCGATGTGCTGGTGCGCGACCTGGAGACAGGCGCCACTCGCCGCTACACCGATGGCGGCTACTTCTCGGCGGAGTCGTGGTCACCGGACGGGCGCTGCCTGCTGGCGATGCGGCTCAATAGCAACACCGACCAGGACCTGTTCCTGATCGACGTGGAAAGCGGTGAGCAGCGCCACCTGACGCCGCACGAGGGTGAGGTCAAGTTCTTCCCCGGTCCGTGGGCAGCGGATGGCAGCGGCTTCTATCTCACCTCTGATCGCGGGCGGGAATTCACCGGGCTGGCGTTCTGCCGGGTAGACACCGGCGAGATCGCGTGGGTGGAGACACCGGAGTGGGATGTCGCCAATGCGGATGTCTCGCGCGACGGCCGCTATCTCGCCTGGGTGGTGAACGAGGACGGCTACAGCCGGCTGCACGTGCGCGACCTGAGCACCGGTGTGACACAGAGCTTTCCGGCATTGCCCCGTGGCGTGATCGCCATGATGCGCTTTAGCCCGGCACGGGCGGAGATCGCGCTGCTGATCAGCCGGCCCGTCGCCCCGGCCACGCTCCACATCCTGGACATCACCACGGGGGCCGCACGGCGGCTAACACAGGGGGCATTGGGCGGCATCCCCGAAGCCGAGATGGTGGAGCCGGAGGTCGTGCGCTACCCCAGTCACGACGGCCGCGCGATTCCCGCCTACCTGTACCGGCCACAGGGCATCGGCGCGGGAGAGCGGGTGCCGGTGGTACTGAGCGTTCACGGCGGCCCCGAGGCGCAGGAGCTACCCACCTACGCCTACACCGGCTTCTATCAGTTCTTACTCAACCACGGTATCGGCATCCTCGCCCCCAACATCCGCGGCTCCACCGGCTACGGCGGCACCTATCAGAAGCTGATCCACCGCGACTGGGGCGGCGCAGAGTTGGGAGATCTGGAGCACGCCGTCCGCTATCTCAAGGCGCTGGACTGGGTGGACGGCACACGGCTGGGGGTGTTCGGCGGCTCCTTCGGCGGCTTCGCTACCCTGTCGTGCGTCTCCCGGCTGCCGGAGCACTGGGCGGCCGCCGTCGATATCGTCGGCCCCTCCAACCTCGTCACCTTCACCCGCTCGGTGCCTCCCTCCTGGAAGCGGTTCATGCAGAAGTGGGTGGGCGACCCGGATGAGGACACCGACGAGCTGATGGCGCGTAGCCCGATCCGGTATGTGGACCAGGTGCGGGCGCCGCTGCTGGTGATCCAGGGCGCCAACGACCCGCGCGTGGTCAAGCCGGAGTCCGACCAGATGGTCGAGCGGCTGCGTGCCAACGGCGCCACGGTGGACTACCTCGTGTTCGATGACGAGGGCCACGGATTCACCAAGGTGGCCAACTCGCTCAGAGCCTTCAAGGCAACCGGAGCTTGGTTCCTGCGCCATCTGTGCGGCGAGGAAACAACGCCATCTGGGATATGATGCATCGCCAGCACCAGAGCACGGGGGCAACGGCACCGCTTCGTCCTGCTGGCCTGCTCGTGCTCACGAAAACCCAGCAGATGCTGGCGGCGCTCAATCTACGGCAAACCGGATGGGCGCGGGACGGGCAAGGGGTCCGGTTCCCCGTCAGCGCCCTGGACCACGGGGACGGCCGCCGCGCTGGACGATCTGTTGCTGTTCGGGCGTGAGCCCCCAATACCAGGAGGGCCACACCTGGAAGCTGGGGGAAGGTGTTGAGTTGGCGTAGCCGGAGACGTCGCTGTTGAGCACGGCCTCAACGGTGCTGCTGTCCGCCATCAGGCCGGCGCGCACCAGGCGGCGCAGTGCCAGCCCCTCCTGCTCCGGCAACTCATCGGCGAACGCGAAGACCTTGGTAAGAAACGCTACGATCTCGGCGGGCGGCTCAACACCGTGCTGCTCAGCCATCACCCATCCCCTCCACTACGGTTGCGGCACGATCCGATGAAAACGCTTGCCCATGCGCAGCATCACACCGCCGTCCTCCAAATTGGCCTCCGTCACGATGTAGCGCTCATCGGTGACACGCTCAGAACCAATCGTCACCCCCTGCTGTATGCGGGGGCGTGCCTCACGCTTGGACTTGACGAACCCAGCGGTTACCAGCAGATCCGTCAGCGGAATGCCGGCGGCCAGTTGCGCCGCGGGCACGCTGGTGGTGGGCACGGCCTCTGCCGGCGCTGCCTCGCCGCGGAACAGCGCCCGCGAGGTGGATTCCGCCTGCTGCGCCGCCTCTGCGCCGTGCAACAGCTTCGTCACTTCGAAGGCAAGCACTTCCTTGGCCCGGCGCAGCGCTGCCCCCTCCAGCTTGCCCAACGTCCGCACCTCCTCCATCGGCAGAAAGGTGTAGATGGCAAGGTAGCGCTCGACGTCGGCGTCCTCGGTGTTCAGCCAAAATTGGTAGAACTCGTAGGGCGAGGTGCGGTTGGAGTCCAGGTAAACGGCGTTGCCCTCGGACTTGCTCACCTTGCGCCCCGACGATGCCGTCACCAGCGGCGCGACCAGTCCGAATGCTCGCCCGCCTTCGACCCGGCGGATGAGATCTGCCCCGCCGAGGATGTTGGCCCACTGATCCTGGCCACCCACCTGCAGCGTGCAGCCGTACCGCCGGTACAGCTCCAGGTAGTCGTATGACTGGAGCAGGATGTAACTGAACTCCAGGTAGGACAGGTTGTGCTGGGCATCGAGCCGGCGGCGCACGAACTCCATGTTGACCATCTGGTTGATGGAGAAGTAGCGGCCAGTATCACGCAGGAAGTCCAGGAATTTGAGCCCGCGCAGCCAGTCGCCGTTGTTGACGATCCGCGCCCGGCCGTCGCCGAAGTCTAGGTAGCGGGCGAGCTGTTGCTGCTGCGCCGCCACGTTGGCGTCAATCGTCTCCACCGTCATCAGCGGGCGGGATGCGTCGCGGTCGGAGGGGTCGCCGACCATGCCAGTGCCACCGCCGAACAGGGCGATGGGCCGGTGGCCGCAGCGCTGCATGTTGGCCAGCATCATGATCGTGACGAGATTGCCATGGGTCAGGCTGGAGTCGGTCGGGTCGTAGCCGCAATAGACCGTGACCTGTGACTCGTCGAAGGCGCGGCGTAGCGCCTCCTCATCCGAGACCTGGTACACGAATCCGCGTTCCCGCAAGACGTCCAGCGCGTTCACCCGGGACTCCCTTCGACAGGCTTACAGGAAGCCTGTTCGATTGTGCCACATGCGCAGCGGGCTTGCAGGGGTACGACATGACCAACGACGATCAATGAATCGCTTGTCGAGGAGTGGAGCGTAACATGACGTTCCGGTGTGTACGCGCTACTAAAGCGAGCGAAGACCTAGGGGAGATCATGCGAGATGTCGTAGCCCGTGACGAGACCGTCTTCATCCAGCGCGGGGCGGACCGCTTCACGCTGCCAGCGGCCTGACCGTCACGTAGATGACCGTTCGCAGCGTATCCGCGTGGTTGTTTCGATTCTCCTTGATGCCAGCCTCATGAGTTTGCTCCTCGTGCCCGGCGCGCGAACTCGGCCGCGGCGCGGATCGCCTCGGCCATGCTCAGCCAGCGGGCGGTTCCCTGGCCGGCGATATCGAAGGCGGTGCCGTGATCGACGGAGGAGCGCACAAACGGCAGCCCCGTGGTGATCGCGATCGTCCGGTCGAAGTCCAGCGTCTTGGCGGCAATGTGACCCTGGTCGTGGAACAGCGACATCACGGCGCTGGCGCCGCCGTTCTTCGCCATGTGAAAGACCGCATCCGCCGGGTGCGGGCCGGTGACGTGAATGCCGCGCGCCCGCGCCGCCGCCGCTGCCGGAGCGAGGATGCGGATTTCCTCATCGCCGAACATCCCTGCTTCGCCGCCGTGCGGGTTGAGCGCCGCCAGGGCGATGTGCGGGCGGACAAAACCGAACCGTTCCAGCTGCTCATGCGCGTGGCGCAGCGCCGCCATCAACCCTTCCACCGTCAGGTCATCGATAGCGCGGCGCAGTGACAGATGGCGGGTGGCGAAGAAGATGCGCAGCCCGTCCAGCACGAACATCGTCGTCGCCTCCGGGCTGCCGGTCAGGGCGGCGAAGGCGCCGGTGTGGTCCAGGTGGGGGACACCGCCAAGCTTTAGCGCCTCTTTGTTGATCGGCGCGGTGGCGATGGCGTCCACCGCGCCGGCCTGGGCCAGCTCGGTCGCCCGCGCGATGTAGTCAAACGCCGCCCGCCCTGCCGCCCCCTGGACTCTGCCGATCTCCAGGTCAGCGGGCACGTTGTCCAGGTCGAGCACATCGATGATGCCCGGAGCGAAACGGCCCTGCTCCGGGTGCTGGACGGCGTGGAGGATGGCCGTGACGCCCATGCGCTCCGCCGCCCGCTCCACTGCGCCGAGATCGCCCACCACCAGCGGCCGGGCCACGGTGTGCAGTTCGCCCAGCCCCACCGCCGCCGCCACGATCTCCGGCCCAACACCGGCGGGATCGCCCATCGTCACCGCAATCACAGGCCGGTCCATCGCGTCCCCTCCGTGGCTACCGCCGCTTCCATGCTACGCCAGCTTCTGTCACGGTGCGGCACCGTCAACGCCCAGCGCCCGCAGGCAGCGCGACGCCGCATCTTCGCCACCGACCAATCCACCCTTGGTCACCACCGCCAGCCCGGCATGGCTGCCGCTGGTTGCGACGGAACGCGCCGCCAGTGGTAGCACGCTCCCCAGCACGGTCAGCCGCGACACCCCCAGCGCATCCAGGACCGTCCGCGCCGTGTGGCCGCCGGTGAGGTACAGCCCGCCTGCACGGGCCTGGCGGAGCGCTACTACCGCGGCGCGAGCGAGAGCCTGCGCGGCCTCCTGCTCGGCGCACGGAGCGAAGGCGGGAAGCAGCGCTGCGACCCGCCGCTCCCGGGACAGTACTCCAGCGACGGCACGCGCATCGAGCACGGGGCGGCCACGCACCGGCACGAGCGAAAGCAGTCCCGCCTGTTCGGCGTGTGCCACCTGCCGTCGGGTAAGCGGTGTGCGACTGCCGAACACCGCGAGCACCGGCGCCTGGACGGCGGGCAGCGTAGGAGGTTCACCCCGCCTCTCCGGCAGCAGGCCGCGTGCCCCAGCCAGCGCCAACGTCAGCGGTCCCGGATCGCACGGTAGCACTGGCAGATCCGCCGTCCCGGCCGCCAGTACCCTGAGATCATCATCGCGTTCCGCGTCGCAGATGATCACGCGTACACCAGCCGCGACGAGCGAAGACAGGGCAGACGAGGTGGCGACTGGTCCGCGCCGCACCGTCGCCAGGTCCAAACGACCGAGCGCCACCCCCTGGCCCATCGCCGCCATCACGTCTACATCGGGCTGTCGGTGCACGTACAGCCGCCCGTCTCGCACCGTCCGGCCCAGGGCGGGAAAGGCGGGCGATACCAACGCAATGGCGCCGGGCGGCGCGGCCTCTAGCGCCGCCGCGATCTCGGCGCGCACATGGCCGCGCAGGGTCGAGTCGAGGCGCTTGGCCACCAGGCCCGCGCCGGTGGTGAATGCCCCGCTTACCGCCTCATGTATGCACAGCGGGTCCGGCGCCGGCCGGTCGCGCGTGCCGAGATCGATAGCGAGCACATCAGGCGCTGGTGCTGGCCCGCGGGCCGCGGCCGCCCCTAGCCCAAGCGCCACCCCACACGCCGCACCGCGATCCGCGAACATGGCGGCAGTGCCGGCCGCGCCAGTGAGATCATCGGCCAGCACGACCACGCGGGGCTTGGTAGCCGCACATACCGAGGTCATGGCCGGCCCAACACCAGCCAGCGGGTCCAGTTTGCGGCGTCATCCTCGATGTTCTCTGCCAGCACGGCCAGGCCATACCGCTCGGCAGCGATGGCGGTACAAACCGCGGCGGTATCGGGGCGGCCCTCCTCGGCGACAGCGCGGGCAGCAGCGGCGGTGCTCGGTGTTTGGGCGTGGGGCACGCCGGGCAGCAGCCGGGTGAGAGCGGCGGCGCAATCAGCCAGCGCTTTCGGGTTAGAGCGCACGAGGCACACCCCCTCCAGGGTAGCGCCCAGCGGCGCGGCCAGCTGGTAATGGCAGGGCCGCTGGATGGTATCGAGCAGGTGCAGGCCGGATTGGGCCGCCGCCTGTGACTCCGCCGCGATCTCCCCGCCGAGCGAGGTGGCCACCGCCACCACGGCCACATCGACATCGCCGCGCGCCGCCGCCGCCACCGCTTCCGCGCCGGTGGGGAAGGTGACGAACTCTGGTGACCGCCAGCCAAGCCGTTCTGCCGCCATCGCCCCGGTCTCATGCGTGAAGGTGCCCTCCGGACCCAGTAGCCCTACCCGCATGGCGCGCTCCTCCTGCGACTCCGGTAGTGTAGGACGGGGAGCATCGCCATGACCATGCACAACCCGGAACCAGGGGAGCGCGAGCTGCGGGGGCTGCTCGGCGTGCTGCGCGGGCTGCGGGCTTTGGCCGAGGGACGGCTGTCCGGGCTCGAGATCGCGCCGGAAGAGTACCTCGCCGATATCTACTGCATCCAGCGGGTGGCCAACCTGCTGGCGATGGAGCTGTCCGCGTTGGGGCGGACACTGCGCCGCCAGGGCATGGAGGACGGCGCAGCTGAGGTCCACCGCGTTGAGGCGATCCTTGCCGAGGCCTTCGCCCGGGCTGGGCTGCGCCTGGATGACTGCATGCTCGTGCTGGCTGACTCCGCCGTCCGTCCCATGCATCAGCGAGAGCGGTAGGCAGCGCCAGGCTTGCAGCGGACGACCGCGGCAACGAAGCGATGCAATGGGCCCGTGCTAGAATCGGGGCACAGTCCACCGCAGGCCGGCCGCGTGCAGCCACGAACGCCACCGCCCGAAACCTCCGCCAGTGCCGCGGTGCTCGCGCACCGCCTGGCACTCCTGGACGCCCTGATCGATGCGCTGGCCGAGACGTCGGCTATGGGTCCACTACTGGAGCGGGCGCTGACGACCCTCACCGGCGTTGCCGGCGTGGATGCGGGCGCGGTCTTCCTGTGGGACGAGCAGAGCAGTGAACTGCGGCTGGCAGCGCATCGCGGCGTGAGCGAAGAGCTGGCGCGCGTTTACGCGGAGCGACCAGGGGACAGTCTGTTCCGCGCGGCCTCGCAGGCGGATGCGGCTGCCATTATCTCGGGCGTCACCACGCAGCAGCAGCCGCGACCGGAGATGCAGCAGGAGGGCTTTCAGTCGTTCGCAATTGTGCCGCTGCACCTGCGCGGCCGGGTGATCGGCGCCATGGCCGTGCTTTCACGCACCCTTACCCACTTTGACGGCGGCGATACCGGACTGCTGACACAGTTTGGCAAGCAACTGGGACTGGCGGTGGACCGCGCCCAGCTGATCGAGCGGGAGCGTCAGCGCGCCGGTCAGCTCCAAATGGTCAGCGAAGTCGGGCGGCGGCTCGGGGCGATCCTCGCGGAAAACGAGCTCCTGGCAGGCATCGTCCATGACGTGCGCCAGCGCCTCGGCTACCAGTCCGCCAGCCTGCTGCTGGTGGCCGGCGGGGGCCACGAACTAGAGGTGGTGGCCGCCAGCGGCCTTGACAACGAAACGCTGATCGGCGTGCGGGTTCCGGCTGACCCGGAGCGCAGCATGGCCGGCTGGGCCATTGCCAATCGCGCGCCGTTGCTCGCCAACGATGTCACGCAGGAGCCCCGCCACTTTCCCGGCGCCGGCCGTGAGCGCAGCGAACTCACCGTGCCGGTCCATGCCGGCGGCCAGGCGCTCGGCGTGCTGGACGTACAGGCCGACCGCACCGGCGCCTTCTCACCGTCAGACGTCGAGGTGCTACAGATCCTCGCCGGGCAAATCGCCGTCGCGCTGGAGAATGCACGGCTGTACGAGACTGCGCAGCGCTCCTTGCGGCAGATGCGTGCCTTCCAGCGCGTCTCGACCGCCATCACCGGGTCGCTGGATCTGCACGCCACATTAGAGCACGCGCTGGACGCGGCGATGGACGTGTTTGACGCCGACCGTGCCGCCCTGTTCGTCGATGAGCCGCAGGCGCACCGCATCAACTTCGTCACGTGGCGCAATCTCTCGGCCGGCTACCGCAACGCGGTGGTGGACTACTACAACCACAGCGAGTGGCCGGAGGAGTTCGAGACAGCACGACACATCCACGTCCCGGACATCCAGCGGGCGGCGGTCGTCCCCGAGTTGCAGGAGGTGGCACGACATGAGGGCTTCTGCTCCATGCTGTTCCTGCCGCTGCGCGATGGACGCACCCGCCTCGGTACGTTTGTGCTGTACCACGACCGGCCGCGCACCTACAGTGCGGAGGAGCTCGGGTTGGCGTACACCCTGGCGGACCAGACAACCATCGCGATCCGGCACGCCCGCCTGTACGAGACGGAACGGCGGGCCCGCGAGCAGACCGCCACCATCCTCGCGGCCACCCGCACGGTCAGCCGCTCGCTGGACTTCGACGCCGTGTTGCAGGATGCGGGTCGCTGTATTGCGGCGGCGCTGAGGCAGCGGGCTTGCGATATCTGGCTGCTGACCGAGGACGGGGAGGCGCTCACCCCGGCACATCGCATCGCGGAACAGGCCAATGCAGCCGCCGATGCCGCCTTCCGCGCCTTGCCTGCGGTGCCGTTGCGCGGGCTGCCAGAGCAACGCCGGGCATTACTGGCCGGCCGGCCCCACATCGTGGAGGAGGCCGAGCTGAGCGAGCGGGAGCGCACCATTCAGCGCGCCTTCCCATTTCGCCGCTACGTCAGCGTACCGCTGGCCGTGCGCGAGACCGTGCTCGGCATCGTGGCCGTACCCATCCGCGACCCTAACTATTGGGTGCGCGATGACGAGCTGGACGCCGCAACCGCCATCGCCCGCTCCACTGCGCTGGCACTGGAGAATGCCCGCCTGTACGAGCAGGCGGCGCAACTGGCCGTCTCCGAGGAGCGGAACCGGCTGGCACGAGAGCTGCACGACAGCGTCACCCACGCGCTGTTCAGCATGACGCTGATCATTCAAGCGTTGCCACGCATTCTTGAGCGCGACCCGGCACGCGGGCAGGAGCGGATCGAGCGGCTGCATGAGCTGGGACGGGGGGCGCTGGCAGAGATGCGGGCGCTGATCTTCCACCTGCGGCCGGCAGCGCTGGCGGAACAAGGGCTAGCGGTGGCCCTGGCCAAGCACACCGCCGCCTTCGAGAGCCGCGAGGGAGTCCAGGTAGACCTGCAAATCGACGGTGAGCGCCGCCTGCCCCACCGTATCGAGGAGGCGCTGTTCCGTGTTGCCCAGGAGGCGCTGAACAACGTGGCCAAGCATGCCGCCGCCCGGCGGGTACACATCCGGCTGGCGATCACGGCGGCGCACGCCGAACTGGTGGTACAGGACGACGGCAGAGGCTTCTCGGCCAGCGAGGCCGGCCCGGGGTTAGGGATGACCAGTATGCAGGAACGGGCGGCACTGCTCGGCGGTGTCTTCCAGGTAGAGAGCGCACCGGGCAAGGGCACGATGGTGCGTGTGCGCGTCCCTGTCTCCGGTTAGCACCGCTCAGTCAACAAGCTGGGCGAACAGCTCATCCATCGCCAGGGTGAACCCTGGCAGCAGGGTGCCACCATCCAACGCATCACCGCGGCCGAGCAGTAGCGGATCGGCGCCGGGGGCGTAGACATCCACCGTCTCGGCATCTGGGTCCACTACCCACACCGCGCGGACGCCGTGACGCAGGTAGTACTGAAGCTTGCGGCTCAGCAGCCTGGCGGACTGCTTCGGTGACAGCACCTCGATGGCGATGTCCGGCGCAACGCGCAGCACACGGGTGTTACGCGCATCCCCCTGTGGCGCGCGCTCCCCCAGTACCACCACCACATCAGGCACCCAGGCGCGCTCCGCACCGGACGGCCCAAATACGCAACACCACTCAACCACCGCCTTACCTCGGAGCTTCTGACTCCTCAAGTACTGCGTGAGTACGACTGCAAGATAGAACTGCAGCGTCGCGTGCGGGTAGTCCGGCATGTCTTTCTGGTGCACATCCCCACAACCCCAGTACTCACTGGCGGGCTCGGTCTCCGGCCGCTCCAGGAACTGCTCCAGGGTCAGCCGGGATGTGGTCGCGGTCATCGCGGTTCCTCCGGGTGACACGGGTGGCTGCGCCAAGCATAACGCCCCCGGCTGGTCTGACCGGCGGTACTAACCACGTTTGACGCATGTCCGCCTGCGGCTTAGAGTGATTCCGCCTGCCGGGTGGCGAACCGGCGCAAGAGACAGGGGAGGAACTGCAGGATGAAGGCCGCGATCTTTCACGGACCCCATCAAGACCTGACCATCGAGGATGTCGATATCGATCAGCCGCTCGGGCGCGAGGTGCTGGTACGCACCCTGGCCAGCGGTGTCTGCCACAGCGACCTGCACTTTGTGGACGGCTTCTATCCGATGCTGGCGCCGGCGATCCTCGGGCACGAGGCGGCGGGCATCGTCGAGGCGGTAGGCCCGGACGTTACCAGCGTTCGGCCGGGCGATCACGTGATCGCCTGCCTGTCGGTGTTTTGCGGCGCCTGTGACTACTGTCTCACCGGCAAGACGCACCTCTGCCCCAACCGCCCGGTGCGCGCCAAAGACCAGACGCCCAAGCTGTCCTGGAACGGCAAACCTGTTACCCAGTTCGCCAGCATCTCTGGCTACGCCGAGAAAATGCTGATCCACGAAAACGGCGTGGTGGCCGTGCGCAAAGACATGCCGCTGGCGCAGGCGGCGCTGATCGGCTGCGGCGTCACCACCGGCGTGGGTGCGGCGCTCAACACCGCCAAGGTCGAGCCGGGCTCGACGGTGGCGGTCTTCGGCTGTGGCGGCGTCGGCTTGGCCGCCATCCAGGGGGCGCGGCTGGCGGGTGCGCGCCAGATCATTGCCGTGGACGTGTTCGAAAACAAGCTGGCCACCGCCCGCCAGCTCGGCGCCACCCACAGCGTCGATGCCTCCTCCGGTGACCCGGTGCAGCAGATCCGCGAGATGACCGGCGGCGGTGTGGATTACTCGTTCGAGGCTATCGGCCTGAAGAAGGCGGCCGAGCAGGCGTTCGACTGCATCAAGGCGGGCGGCACTGCCACGGTCATCGGCATGATCCCGGTCGGTCAGAAGATTGAACTGGACGGCTCGGTCTTCCTGCGCGAGAAGAAGATCCAGGGCAGCAGCATGGGCTCCAACCGCTTCAAGGTGGACATGCCGCGCTACATCGACTTCTATATGCAGGGCCGCCTCAACCTCGATGACATGGTCACCCGCCGCATTAAGCTGGAGGATGTCAACGACGCCTTCCGCGCGATGAAGGCTGGTGAGGTCGCCCGGTCCGTGATTATGTTCGAGTAGCCGCTCGTCGCATCGTGCGGTCATGGGGCCTCGGCGCGCGCCGGGGCCCTTTTCGCATCAGAGGTTGATGCATGCCGGAGCCCGCGCGGCTGTACGTGCTTATGGCGCGGGAGGCGCCAACGGCGGTGATACTGCGCCGCGGCCCCACCCGCTGGACGCGCCTGGTTCTGTGGCACACCAGCAGCGACGCGTTTGTTCCGGGTCAGTGGATCGCCGGCCGGGTGTACGAGCGGCGCTGCGACCTTTCGCCGGACGGCGCCCTGCTGGTCTACTTCCTCAACGCCATAGCCGGCCGCCGCGCCGCGCCCGGCTATACTCACGCCTGGACCGCCGTTAGCAGGCCGCCTTACTTCACCGCGCTGGCACTGTGGCCCAAAGGCGACGCGTGGCACGGCGGCGGGCTGTTCACCGGCCCGCGCACGCTGCTGCTCAACCACTGGCCGGTTCAGGCTGTTCCGCATCCCAATCACCTCCCTACCGGGCTTGAAGTCCGGCCCAATCCCATGGCGCACGGGGAGGACGGGCCGCTGTATCTCCAGCGGTTACGGCGGGATGGCTGGCAGCATGTCCGCGCCGGGGTCCTCTCGCGACGTGACCTGGGGTACGGCGCGGCGGGGCCGGAGGAGTGGCAGCGCGCCTCACCGGACGGCCGGTGGCTGCTGGTAGAGCGGCTAACGCCGGCCGCGTTCGGACGGCCGGGCGGCTCGCTGCGACCGTATTACGACGTGCTTGAGAACGGCGGTACCGAACGGCTGTCGCTCAACCATGCCACGTGGGCGGGCTGGGACCAGCGCGGCCGGCTGGTAGAGGCGCGGGCAGGTGCGCTGTGGATGTACGAACTGGAGCGCACACCGCCGGCAGCGCGGCTGCTCGCGGACTTCAACGACATGCAGCCGGAACCGCTACCACCTCCTGGCTGGGCGGCCCTTTGGCCATGACAGGGCGTGGCCGGCTGCATGTCGGGCCGCGAACGGCCGGGCGACCAGTTCGGGTTACGTCTCTTGCTCGATCACGTAGACGTGCTTGACGGCGGCGCCTTTCTCCAGCATGGCGGAGACCGGACAGTAGGTGGTGGCAGACAGTTCTACGGCGCGGGCGACGTTTGCTTCGCTCAGGTTGCGGCCACGGACGGCGTGCTCCACGGTGATCTTTGTGTAGACCTTCGGGTGCTCGGCGGCCCGTTCCACGTCCCGTATGCGGACCTCATAGGCAGTCACATCCTGACGCATCTTGCGCAGAATGGAAATCACATCCATCGCCGTGCAGGAAGCGAGCGCCACCAGCACCATCTCCATGGGCCGCGGCCCGCGCTCTTGACCGCCGTTCTCGGGGATGGTATCCAGCGTCAACGTGTGGCCGGAACGGGTGTGGGCGCGAAAGCTCATCCCCTCCAGCAGCTCGGCGCGGGCGGCGTACTCGGTCATGGACAGACCCCCATTGGTGAAGTCAGCAGCGCAACACCATCATGCCGCGGCGGTGTGCTACGGGCGAGACACCGCACACGCGGAAGCGCCGGAGCCGCGACCCCAGGGGGAGCATTGGTGCGGCGCCGGCACTACCGTCTCGGAGAAAGAACCTGGTTAATTGGACCGCCCGCCGGCTCCAACCCGCTGCGTCCGCAGATGCGGTCGTGGCAGTGAGGGCACTCCCGGCTGTGCCGGGGGATGGGGCCCTAAGGTGCGGGCTTCAGGACCGCGGGCGGCCCGTTTCACCCTTCCCGGGGGTTCGGCCTGCTCCGTCTCGGTGCGAGGCGGGGCAACCGGTCTGGTTCTTACTTACCTCCCACCTCGGAAAGCGGCGCCGGTATCGGTCTGGCCGTCGCTTTCTCTCTCCACCTAGAAGCTAACTCGGTGGGGGTAGCGCGTCTGTCGGGCAAGCTCAGACACCAGCGGCGGGACCCGGCCCGACAGCCGGGTCAGCGCAGCCGTCCCACCGCCGCCATCGACGCCGCCACCGCCAGGATGACGCCGAACAGCTCACCGGGCACACCGCCGACCAGCGCATGCATCAGCCACGCCAGCGCCACCCCACCGACCGCAATGCTCTGCATCACCGGCCCGCGCTTGTGGTTGGTGACGCGGCCCAGCAAATCCGCAAAGCCATAGCCCAGCGGTGTACCCAACAAGAAGCCCAGGAACAGCCCGAAGATGCCAAAGCCAAACCCAACCGGCAAGATCAGCCCCCACAGGATGCCGAACATCGGGCCGGCGATCAGCGCGATCGCCAATGCGCGCGCCAGCACCGCACCGGAGATTTCGTACATCGGCGGCCGGCGGAGATTGGCACATGCCTTACACCGGGCGCCCACAGGTGTCTGCACCATGCAGCGCGGGCAGATCAGCGTCTCGCACTTGCCACATCGCAGCGCCGTCTCGACATCGGGATGCCGGGCGCAGTACGTCACATCCGCCGGAGCTGTCATGGCGTCACCATCCCTCCAAGGGTGCTCGCTCCCTCAGTATCGCATCTTCAGGGATCGCCGCGGCGCTCGCCTCTGCGCGGCGGGATGGGTACGCTGGCGCCAGCCCAATGGGGAGAAAACTCATGCCGTTGCCAGCGGAACTATCGCTGACGCCCGAGGAACTGGACGAGATCATGCGTACCTCCTGGAACATGCGCATCGCTACCGTTGGTCCCGGATCGCGCATCAACCTGACGCCGCTCTGGTTCGGCTGGGCGGGCGGCAACATCTACTTCTACTGCCGCGGCCAGAAGATCGCCAACCTGCGCCGCAACCCGCTCGCCACCGTGCTGGTAGACCGCAACGAGCGGTTCCCCGAGCTGCAAGGGGCGATGTTCCAGGGGCGGGCAACGGTGCTGGAGGACACCGCCGCCGAGCAGGCCGACCCGCACCTGCGCGCTGCCCAAGACCAGATGAGCGACAAGTACGCCGGCGGCCATGGCGAGACGCGCACCGACTACAGCCAGCGCAGCGGCCGCGGCCGTCACTGGCGCTGGGTACGGTTCGAACCCGCCCGGCTCACCACTTGGGACAACTTCAAGCTGCCGGGCCTGCGGAGATAGCCGCCACCGGATGCCTTGCGTCACCGGTGGTTATCTGATTCGTAACGCGGCGATCATCTGATACGCCGTCCGTCGCGATATGATCACGCCGCCGTGCGCGGCCACCGGGTAGGGTGAGCGCACGGGGCGGCCTACAATGGTGGCAGCCGGCGCCGTCCGGTGGCTGTACGCAGGGGCTCCGCATGAATGATCGCCAGGAATCCAACGCCTACGTGCTCCAGCAGGCGCGTGACAACGACGTCAAGTTCATCCGCCTGTGGTTCACCGATATCCTTGGCCAGCTCAAGAGCTTCGCCATTACCGTGGAGGAACTGGAGGGGGCGCTCTACGAGGGGATGGGCTTTGACGGCTCGGCAATCGAGGGCTTCGCCCGCGAGGATGAGTCGGACATGTATGCCCTGCCCGATCCATCCACCTTCGCCATGCTCCCCTGGCGGCCGAAGGAACAGGCGGTGGCGCGCATGTTCTGCGACATCATGCTGCCGGACGGCTCACCCTTCGAGGGCGATCCGCGCGCTGTGCTCAAGCGCAATCTGCAACGGGCCAACGATCTCGGCTACACCTTCTACGTTGAGCCCGAACTCGAGTTCTTCTACTTCCGCGACGCCGAAAGCCTGGTGCCGCTCGATTCGGCCGGCTACCTGGATCTGACCCCGCTCGATGCCGGCTCGGACCTGCGCCGTGACACCGTGCTGACACTGGAACAGATGGGCGTGGGGGTGGAGTACAGTCACCACGAGGGAGCGCCCAGCCAGCACGAAATCGGCCTGCGCTACACCGACGCGCTGACGATGGCCGATGCCGCCATGACCTACCGGCTGGTGGTAAAGGAAGTCGCTCTCAAGAACGGGGTGTACGCCACCTTTATGCCCAAGCCCCTGGCCGGTCAGAACGGCAGCGGGATGCATACCCACATGTCATTGTTCCGCGGCGAGCGTAACGCCTTCGCCGACCCCAATGACCCGAACCAGCTGTCGGCCATCGCCAAAGGGTTCATCGCCGGGCTGCTGCGCCACGCGCGCGAGATCACGCTCGTCACCAACCAGTGGGTGAACTCGTACAAGCGGCTGTTGCCCGGCTACGAGGCGCCGGTGCACCTGTCCTGGGCGATGCGGCGCAACTGGTCCAATCTGCTGCGCGTGCCGGAGGTGCGGCCGGGGCGAGAGGACGCCATCCGCATCGAATACCGCGCGCCGGACCCAGCCTGCAATCCGTACCTGGCATTTGCGGTGATGCTGGCCGCAGGGCTAGAGGGGATCGAGCGGGAGTACCCGCTGCCGGAGCCAGTAACACGCAGCGTGCTGGCGATGTCCGATGAGGAACGGCGCGAGCGCGGTATTGGTACCTTGCCTGGCTCGCTCAACGAGGCGATCGCCGCCGCCGAGGAGTCGGATCTGCTGCGGCGGGCGCTGGGTGACCACGTGTACGAGAGCTTCATCAAGAACAAGCGTATCGAGTGGGACACCTACCGCCAGCACATTACCGACTATGAGCTGAAGCGCTACCTGCCGATTCTGTAGCGCCATCCGGGCGATGACGAGCCGGTGCTGACGCGGAGCTGCCCGTATGTGCCGGGATACGGGTGCGGACCGGTCATTACGCGTGCCATGGCCGCAGCGCCCTATCCGCAGTACGTCGCTCCCCTGTACGCTACGTGCAGCATCCTCACTTGGAGGGCGGCACCCTGTGACGCAATGGCAGCACGCCTGGATCTCCGTCAATCCCAACGAGCGCGACGATATCCAGAAGCTCGAACAGATGGGTAATGAAGGCTGGGAGTTGGTGTCCGTCATACCCTGGGGTCAGTCGCTGTTCTTGATGTTCTTCAAGCGCCCCAAGGCTGCCTAAGCCGCCCGGCCGGCCCGCGCCTGCTGTGCATACCTCAGGTTACAGGCGCTGCGCCGCCGGCGACCGTGCTCCGGCCCCGACCCAAGCCGTGCCATAGACAACGCCCCCGCTCGCGTACGCCGGAGCGGGGGCGTTCGACGCGCTCAACCGGTGCGGTCGCAGATCACGCGCGGAACAGGAACGCGGCAGCGGTGTCGGCCGCGTCCAGCAGCGGCGCGGGCCAGATGCCGAGGAAGAAGACGCCCACGACGAGCACCGCGATTACACCCCACAGCAAAGCTGGAGTGCGGAAGCGGCCGGGCACCCGTGGGGCGATGACGTACATTTGGCGGATGACCATCAGGTAGTAGTAAAGCGAGATCAGGCTCGCGACCACTGCCACCCCGGACAGCCACTCCAGCCCGGCGTCCCACCCAGAGACGAACAGCATGAATTTCGTAAAGAATCCGGCGAACAACGGCATCCCTGCCAGCGAGAACAGCGCCGTTACCATCGCCAGTGCCAGGAAGGGCTGCCGCTCGGCCAGACCGGCCAGGTCCGCGATCTCGTCGCTGCCCTCGCGGTTGAAAAACACGACGATGATGGTAAATGCCGCCAGGTTCGTCACGGCATAGCCGGCCATGTGGAACAGCAGCGATGAGCCGGCGTCCTGCGTGGCAGCCGCCACGGCGATCAGCATGAATCCCACCTGGCCGATGGAGGAGTAGGCGAACAGGCGGCGCAGATTCGTCTGCTGGAGCGCGACGAGGTTGCCCCACATCATCGTCACAGCGGCAATCAGCGCGATCATCCACTTCCATTCCTCGTGCGCAGGCAGGAAGGCCGTGGTGAACAGCCGGAAGAACAGCGCGAAAGCCGCCGCTTTGGAGGTCGTGGAGAGCATCGCGGTGATCGGCAGCGGTGCGCCCTGGTAGGCGTCGGGCGTGTACATGTGGAACGGCACTGCCGCCACTTTGAAGCCCAGCCCGGCGATGATGAACACGAACCCCACCACCAGGGCAAGGGTCAGATCTTCTCCACGGTTGCTCAGCGCCGCGGCGATGCCGTCATACGTCGTCGTGCCCGTCACGCCGTAGATCAGGCTGAGGCCGTAGAGGAACAGCGCCGTAGAGAAGGCGCCGAGCAGCATGTACTTCAGCCCTGCCTCGTTGGAGCGCAGCTCACGCCGGGCGAACGAAACGAGTGTGTAGAAGCAGAAGCTGAGCAGCTCCAGCGCGATCCACGAGGTGATCAGCTCGGTGCCTTCCACCATCAGCATGCCGCCGAGCGTGGCGACCAGCACGATCGCGGAGTATTCACCGGCGTGGGACAGGCGCATCCGCACAAACTGGGCGGACATCAGCAGGATGAAGACGGCGATACCGCACAGCAGCACGCGCATGTACGTGGTGTAGTCATCCACGTGCATAATCGTGACACCGGGAATCGCCTCGAAGCCCTTGTTGACATCGATGTACAGCACCGAGGCAATGCCGGCCGCCAGCGCGCCCAGCGCTGCCAGGTACGCCGGCACGTCGCGCCGGAGCTTGGGCATCATCACGTCGACGGCCACCACCAGCGCGGCCCAGACAGCGAGGATGTATTCGGGGATCAGCAGCGAGTAATCCGGATTCATGCAGACCACCCGATGGCGTCGTGCCGGCGGCGCTCGGGCCGCAGGTCGTAGTTGTGGTCGGAGTTAGGCGTCTCGGCCGTCTGCGGCGTATCCGCTGTGGGGTCAATGACGCCGGGCAGCGCCAGCACCGACGGGCTGATGCGATCCGTGAAGGGCTTGGGCAACACGCCCATGAACAGGATCGAGGCCGCCAGCACCGTGCCGGCGAACACCTCGGTCTTTTGGATATCGCGTAACCCTGACCAGCGCGTGTTGAACCGGCCAAAGAAGACAATCGCAAACATCCGGAATACGTACGCCGCCGAGGTGGCTGCCGAGAGCACAGCCAGCACACCGAACAGCGGATAGGAGCGGAACAGCCCGACGAAGATATTGAACTCCGCCACGAACCCGGCCATGGCGGGCAGGCCGACACCAGAGAGCCCGGCAATCATGAAGAAGATCGAGAACTTCGGCATCTTGCCGGCCAGGCCGCCGAAGACGGCCATCTCGCGGGTGTGCGCCTGGTCATACAGCCCGCCGACCATGGCGAAGAACAGGGCCGTCATCACGCCGTGGGCGAACATCTGCAGCACTGCGCCGTTGATGCCGACCAGGTTCATGGTGGCGAGACCCATCATCACGTAGCCCATGTGGCTGACGGATGAGTAGCCGATCATCTGCTTGAAGTCGCGCTGCGCCAGCGCTGAGAAGGAGCCGTAGACCGCATTGATCGTGCCCAGCACCATCAGGCCAGGCATCCAGAACTCGGCGCCCTCCGGGAAGAGTTGAATGCCGAGGCGGATGATGCCGAAGGCGCCAAGCTTCATCAGCACGCCGGCATGCAGCATCGAGACAGCGGTCGGCGCCGCCATGTGGCCGTCGGGCGACCAGGTGTGGAACGGCCACAGGGCGCCGAGCACGCCACAGCCGATCACCATGAAGGGGAAGAAGATCTTCTGGAACTGCGGGTCCATCGGCCCGTTCGGCGTCTGGGCCACGGCCCACAATCGCACCAGGTCAAAGGAGCCAATCCCAGCCTTGGTGTAAACCGCGAACATGCCGACGAAGATCAACACGGAGGCCGCCACCAGCATCACGGTTAGCTTCATCGCGCCGTATTCCTTGCGCGTGGAGCCCCACACTGCGATCAGCAGGTACATCGGGATGACGGCCAGCTCGTACATGAAGAAGAAGAAGAACATGTCCAGCGCCACGAAGGTGCCAAACACCCCGGAGACCAGCACTAGCAGCAGGATGTAGAAGTCCTTGTTGCGGAACTGAATCTTCCAGGAAACGACATTGCCGGCCATGATGACGATGCCGGTCAGCAGCACCATCGGCGCGGCGATGCCATCGACGCCCATGTGCAGCGAAATGCCGCCCGGACCCAGGATGCCGGCGTTCTCCATCCATACCCAGGACTTCTCGAACTGGATATTGCCCTCGCCCACCTGGTAGCCAATGAAGATATAGAGGGAGAGGGCGAACATCACCACACCGGAGACACCCGCGAGTCCGCGGATCACACCGGCAAATCGGGACGGAATGAACACCATCACCAGCGCCGTCAGCAGTGGCACCAACCACACTGCCAGCAGCCAGTATCCGCTTTGATTCAGGTTATCCATGGGCGCTCCGCGCGGTGACCAGACATCGCTGCCCGAGTGGGTGGCGTCCTGCGCAGCCACGCGCCGGCCGGACGCCCGATGCCGGTTTCACCTCCGTCACGAGTTGGTCGAGAAGGCTATCACCGCCAGGGTGAGCACACCGATCACAATCGCCAGGGCGTAGTTCGGGATCTTGCCCGTCTGCGCGAACTTCAGGCGGAAGCCTGTGTAGTTCAGCAGGCTGGAGAAGCCATCCACGCCGGTATCATTGACCACATGCCGGTCAAACCAGGCAACGCCGTAAGCGACGACCAGGATCACGCGGTCAATCAGCCACTGGTACATCTCATCGAAGTAGAACTTGTTCTTCACCAGGTTGTACGGGCCGGGAATCGCGGCAGTGAATCGCGCCATCCGGCCGGGTGAGGCCATCAAGAAGCCGGTGATGAACATGCCTAGCAGCGCGCTGAGGGTGCCGGCCGTGGCCAGCCCGACGTTGAAGTGGAACTCCTCTGCATGTTCGCCGGGGGTCAGCAGGAATTCGCTGATGCCACCGGGCAGCCCCAGGGAGTTGCCCACCTCATGCAGAATGGGGAAGCCGGCGACGATGGACAGCGCGCCCAGGATGATCAGCGGCAGCGTCATCGCGAACGGTGACTCGTGCGCATGGCTGTAAATGTGCTGGTCGCGCGGCTTGCCCAGGAAGGTGTAGCCGACCAGGCGCGCGGTATACATGCCCGACAAAACCACCCACACCAGCGCGATCACGAACCACACCACGCCGGCATGACTGTCGATGGAGTGCAGAATCTCGTCTTTAGACCAGAATCCCGCCAGCGGGATAATGCCGGCGTTGGCCAGGGCGGCAATGATGAATGTAGTGCCGGTGATCGGCATCTTCTTCCACAGACCACCAAGTGGCCCCATTTCCTGCGTGTGCGTGGCATGAATCACGGAGCCGGCGCCAAGGAACAGGCAGGCCTTGAAGAAGGCATGCGTCATCAGGTGGAACATCGCGGCCGTCACGGAGCCGGCGCCCAACGCCACCATCATGATGCCGAGGTTGGACAGGGTGGAGTAGGCGATCACCTTCTTCAGGTCGGTCTGAGCCAGCGCGACGATTGAGGCGAACACCGCCGTAATCATCCCCATCGTCAGGATAACCCGGAGCAGGTCGGCGGCTTCGAACAGCGGTAGCATGCGCGCCACCAGGTACACACCGGCCACGACCATAGTGGCCGCGTGGATCAGTGCTGATACCGGCGTCGGGCCCTCCATCGCGTCCGGCAGCCAGACGTGCAGCGGCACCTGCGCGCTCTTGCCGATGGGGCCCATCAGCAAGAACAGCGCCGAGATGACCAGATAGGTATGGCCGATCTGCCCGGTCTCGGCCGCGTGCAATACCGTCTGAATATGGAAGGTGCCGGTCGCCTTCCACAGCATGATGATGCCGATCAGCATCCCCACGTCGCCGATACGCGTGGTGATAAACGCCTTCTTGGCGGCCTCCGCTGCGGAGCGGCGCTCCCAGTAGAAGCCGATCAGAAAGAACGAGCAGACACCCACCAGCTCCCAGGCGGCAAACATCAACAGGAGGTTGTCCGCCAGCACCAGTGTCAGCATGGCGAAGGCAAACAGCGACAGAACGGCGAAGAACCAGCCGTAGCGTGGCTCGGGCACCGCGGAGGCGGTCTCGTGGTGCCCGCTGCTCTCAACATGCCCGGCGTCGCCGTGGGTGTCGCCGTGGCCGCCATGCGCCGCCGCGGTCGCCGGCAGCAGCCGCCGCTGCTCTTCGGCGGTCAGGCCATGGCGTTCCTGCATATAGCCGGTGGAGTAGATGTTCACCATCAGCGCGACGGTGGTCACCACGATCAACATGACGATGGCGACCTCATCGACATGGATGCCGAGGTCGACACGGAACCGGCCGGCTTCGATCCATTCCAGGGATTCACGTCCGGGCAGGTGATCGGGGTAGTTGGTGAAGGCGTCGGCGACAACGAACCACACCAGCGCGAAGGAGGTGAGGATCGCGAGCACACCCAGCCAGTCACCCTTACGCGGCAGCACGTTGTGCAGCAGGGCAAGAATGATAAACGACCCCAGCGGAATCGCCGGGATGATCCAGGCATGCTCAACGCCGATCACGAGCGGGCTCCTTGACGAGCGAGTCAGCTTGCCAGCCAGTCAACGGGTCAGCGACGGTACCAGCCTCGGGGCTGACCTGCTGACGAGATGAGAGGCTGACCCGCTCCTCCTACCACTTGAGCAGGTCTGCCTCGTCCACATTGGCCGTGCGGCGGTTGCGGAAGAGGCGCAGGATGATGGCCAGGGCCAGGCCGGCCTCGGCGGCGGCGATGACGATCACGAAGACCGAAAACACCATGCCCGTCGCCGGGTTGGGCCGAAGATACACGTTGAAGGCGATGAGGTTGAGGTTGACGGCGTTCAGCATCAACTCGACGGACAGCAGGATCAGCACCGCGTTCCGGCGGGCCAGGACACCATACATGCCGATCGCGAACAGGGCCGCGCCGAGGATCAGCACATGCTCCATCGGGATCATGTGACTTCGTCCTCCTCTCCCCGCGCCAGGTAGATGGCGCCGACCAGCGCCACCAGGAGCACCAGCGATGCCACTTCGAACGGCACCGCGAAGGTGGTGAACAGATCGTGGCCAATGGCGTCCGTGTCGCTCATCAGCTGACCCTTATCAGTCTGCGTGATGACGCGCTGCACCCGAACCGGCGACTCATCGGGCCGGTTGACTGCGGGAATCGCCTGCTGCCACTCCGTGCGAGAGATCATCAACACCAGCACGGTCACGATGGCCAGGCCGGCGACAATGGCTATCGGCTTTTGGGCGCCGTCCAGCGGACCACGGGCGTCGCGCACCCGCGTGATCATGACGGCGAACATCACGAGGATGCTGACGCCGCCACCGTAGACCAGCACCTGCACCAGGCTGAGAAACTCAGCTGACAGGAGCACGTAGACGCCCGCGGTGAGGATAAGTGTCACCACCAGGAACAGCGCCGAGTGGATGATGTCCTGAGCGAAGACCACACCGAGCGCCGCGGCCACGGCCACAACGGCGAGGAGATAGAAGACTACTTGTTCTGTGCTGTGAATCTGCACCCGCCCGCGTCCTTCCCCGATGCTCGATGTCCTGCCCTAGCAGGCGCCGGGGATTCTCGGTATCGCAGCAAACAATACAACGCCCTTCGCTTATGCGCGAGTCCTGCCGGCGATGGAATTCCGGCAGTAGCTGCTGTCGAAATTCGGCGCGTGCAACAGCCACCATGCGACAGGACCGGCACAGTGACGGGGCAGCCCCGCCGCCGGACAGGCGCCACCCCGCACGCAAACCCGCCGTCTGGCGCTACTTCTCGTCGCTGCCGTCATCTGGCGTCCAGCGCGTGACCTGCCCGGCCATCGATTTGGACATCAGCTCGTCCATGTCCATCACCAGGTCACGGCGGTCATAGGCCGAACGTTCGATACCGGACCAGGTGTTATTCATGGCGATGGCGTCGAAGTTACACACCTCAACGCAGATGTTGCAGCGCATACAGCGACCGTAGTCAATCCAGAAGGTGTCAACGATCTTGCGCCGCTTCGATGTGCCTTCCTTCTGCTTGGGGTTGTCGCGCATGGTCACCGTCATGCACTCCACCGGGCAGGCGCGTTCGCACGCCTGACAGCCGGTGCAAAACGGCTCGTCCACGTCGTGGTCCCACAGCAGCAGCGGAAACGCGCGCTCGCGCTCCGGCAGCGGCAGATGAATCTCGGGGTACTGCACCGTCACCGGCCGTCGCAGGGCCGTCTTGAACGTGGTTCCCATCGCCTTGATCACGCCGATCACCGGCAAACCTCCGGGGGAGCGCCCTCACTCTGTCGCCCGGCCTAGCTCAGCGGCCGGCTCTCGGCGCGGGCAGCCTGCCGGGCACGGATGTAGGCCACCCGCTCCGCCCGCGGCCGCCGGCCGGTCTTGCTCACATTGCGGCGGACCACCATCGCGGCCAGCACCAGGGCGCCGCCGGATACCACCGTCATGATGATATCGGGCAGGTCGTAGGTCTGAACCAGGCCGGTGATGAAGATCTGCACGAACGTCAGCGGGATCAGCACCTTCCAGGCGAAGCTCATCAGCTGGTCGATGCGCAAGCGCGGGAAGGTGGCGCCGATCCACATGAACACCAGGATCAGCAAGAACGTCTTGACGATGCTGAGCAGCACCTGCACCGGCCAGGCAGCATCGCCCGCCAGCGGCCAGGCATAGCCGCCCAGGAACATGATTGAGCCGAAGGCAGACAAGATGATCAGGTTGGCGTACTCGCCCAGCTGGAACATTGACCAGCGGATACCGGAGAACTCCACCTGCGGACCGCCGACGAGCTCGGATTCCGAGACCGGAAGGTCAAACGGGCGGCGCGCCATTTCGGCGGTGCAAGCCGTCAGGTACAGGAAGAAGCCAAGCGGCTGCCACACGGCGTTCGGCACCTTGTCCTGCGCGTTGACAATCTCGCGCAGATCGAGCGAGCCGGTCATCATCGCGACGGCCAGCACCGACAGCACCAGCGGGATCTCGTAGGAGATCATCTGGCCGATGGCGCGCACACCGCCGAGCAGCGCGTACTTGCTGTCCGAGGCGAGGCCCGCCATCAGCAGGCCAACGATACCGACCGATGAGACAGCAATCACGAAGAACAGGCCGAGCGGCAGCCCCACGCGCACGCCGATATCCTCGGCAAACGGCAGGACAACGAAGCCAAGGAAGATCGGAACGAAGAAGGCAATCGTCGCGAACTGATACACCCACTTGTCAGCGGTGTGCGGCATCAGGTCTTCTTTGCCCAGCAGCTTGAGCGCATCCGCCACCGGCTGGAGCAGCCCCGCCGGTCCGGTACGGGTGGGACCGATGCGCTGCTGGATGCGGCCCACTACCTTGCGTTCCAGGTAGGTGAGCAGCATCACCAGCACGGTCATGGTCAGCACCACTACCAGCAGCCGGATCAACGCATCGACCCAGGCGATGCCAAAGGCGTAACCAAGCAATACGGTCATCGGTCGACCTCACCCATTACCAGATCGAGCGCGCCGATGATCGCCACGGCGTCAGACAGATACTCACCGATGCACATCTCGCGCAGGGCCGACAGGTTGCAGAAGCAAGGGGAGCGCATCTTCAGCCGGTACGGCTTGTTGCCACCTTTCGAGACGAGGTAGATGCCGTACTCACCACGGGGGTTCTCCGTGCGCACGTAGATCTCGCCTACGGGCAGGCGCAACATGCGCGGCATCTTGTCCGGCATGATCGGCCCGGCGGGCAGCATCTCCAGGCACTGCTCGACGAGCTTGACCGACTCCTTGATCTCCTGGATGCGCATGTTGTAGCGATCCCAGCAATCGCCGTTCTGGCCCAACGGCACCGTGAACTTCAGCTGCGGGTAGACAGAGTACGGCTCGTCGCGGCGCAGATCCCAATCCACGCCGGAAGCGCGCAGCATCGGCCCGGTGAGGCCGTAGTCAAGCGCTTGCTCGCCGGTGAGCACGCCGATGTCGCGGGTGCGCGCGAGGAATACCTCGTTCTGCGACAGCAGTCCTTCGAAGTCGTTGACGCCCTGGAGCACATGCCTGAGCAGCGTCTTGACCTTGCGCTCAAAACCAGCAGGCAGATCCCAGGCGACGCCGCCGACGCGGAAGTAGGAGTACATCATCCGCTCGCCGGTCAGCTCTTCGAAGAGGTCCATGACCCGCTCACGCTCGCGCATGGCGTAGCTGAAGGCCGTGCCGAAGGTGCCGATGTCTTGACCGTACGCACCGAGGAACATGAAATGCGAGGCGCAGCGGTTGAGTTCAGCGCACAGCACGCGGATCCATTCGGCGCGGGGCGGCGGCTCGATGCCAGCCAGCTTCTCGGCGGCCATCACGTAGGCCTGCTCGGAGTTCATCTGGCTGAGGTAATCGGTGCGATCCTGGATGCCGATGCCCTGGCGGTAATCGAGATTCTCGGACAGCTTCTCGCCGCCACGGTGCATGTAGCCGATCACCGGATCGACATCGACCACTAACTCGCCGTCCACAGCCAGCACGGCGCGAAACACCCCGTGCGTCGCGGGGTGCACGGGGCCCATGTTGATATTAAGGTCTACTGTCTCGTACTCGTGTTCGATGACCATAATTCGTAGCTGGTCTGCGGCTCAGCTCGTCAGCGCCCCACCCAGCTTCCCCTCCTGGCCGTCCTCGCTCCGAGGACCGCTTGGATGTCTCAACGACCAGAACCACTGACCGCCGACGGCCAATCGCCGTTAGAACACATTCACGCCCTGCTTCAGCTCCAGCTCCTGAAGCGGGTGGGCTTTGCGCAGCGGATGAATGGTCATGTCCTCATCGAGCAAGAGGTTACGCGGATCGGGATGGCCCCGGAACTGGACGCCGAACATCTCGCGCGTCTCCCGCTCGTGCCACTCTGCCGCCTTCCACACGCTCACGACCGAGTCCACCACCGGATCGGTCAGCGGCACGAGTGTCTTGACGAGGCAACCGCGCCGCGTCGTCAACGACTTGAGGCCATAGGTGATCTCGATGCCTTCTTCCATCTGGTCCACGCCACTGATAAAGCGCAACAGTTTCATGTCCAGCTTGGAGGAGTGCTTGGCGTGCTGCATCACCTTGAGCAGGTCGGCGCGATCCACCACCAGTACCACATCGAGGGGGCTGCTCAGCACCTCGATGTTGACGCCGCGCAGCCCATCGCGGAAGAAGCGGACGGTATCCTCCATCTCTTCCGAAATGGTGAACTCCTGGCGGGCGGGAACACGCTCCTTGCCATGGACGATGGGCCGCAGCAGCGGCTCGGCGCCCGGTACCGGGCGTGTAACGATGTCGAAGATGCGGCGTCGCTCCGCCGAGAGGGCGTCGCTCGGCCCTGCCTGCACAGCGGCAGCCTGTGCGGCGGCGGCAGCGCCCGGCTGAAGTCCGCCCGGCGTCCCGCCTCCCGCCTCTCGCGCAGCCTTGGCGGCAGCAGCCTTAGCCTTGGCCTCGGCCAGGCGCGCCGCGCGCTCCTCCGGCGATGACGGGAGCTGCGTCTTTGGGGCATTGGGGTCTCGCTTGATCGTGCCCTTAGCCGTGCGCAGCATCCCATCTGAGACCGGAGCCGGCGCAACCGGAGCGGCGCTCTCCTCCGCTGCCACCGGCGCTGCCGCGGCGGCAGGTCGTGCCGGGGCCGAGCCGCCTGCAGCCTTGGCCGCCAGCGCCTTGGCCCGCGCTTCGGCGATGCGGGCAGCCTTCTCTTCCGGGGTTGCGGCCGGTTGGGTTTTGGGCGCGTCCGCGTCGCGCTTGAGCGTGCCTTTTGCGGTGTACTCAGCCATACAAAGCTCTCAGCCCTCAGCGTCCAGCCATCAGCGGGGGGCGGCGGGCTTCAGCGCAGGCGCTGAGAGCTGACCGCTGACGGCCTGCTACGCATGCTTCTCCGCCGCGATCTTCTTCTGCAGCGCGATGAAACCGTCAATCAGCGCTTCCGGGCGCGGTGGACAGCCAGGGATGTAGACGTCCACCGGGATGAGCTTGTCCACCCCCTGCACCACTCGGTCATAGGCCGAATACGGGCCGCCGTTGGTGGCGCAGGCGCCCATCGAGATCACCCACTTGGGGCCAGGCATCTGTTCGTACAGCAGCTTGACCGCCGGCGCCATCTTCTTGGTGACGGTGCCGGAGACGATCATCACGTCGGACTGACGCGGGGACGGCCACGGCACGATGCCGAGCCGGTCCAGGTCGTGGTCCGACAGGAAGGAGGCGATCATTTCGATGGCGCAGCAGGCCAGACCGAAGGTCATGGGCCACAGGCTACTGCGGCGGGAGAGCGCCAGCACGGCATCGACGGGTACCGTCAGCACACCGGGCAGCACCTCTCGGTACAGCGCCTTACCCGGAGTCACGGTCAGCGGGCGCAGCCGCTCCAGCTCAGGAGAGAAGTCCGGCGTATACACCGGCAGTGGCAACGGCTCCGACGTGGCAGGAGCGGGACCGGCCGGAGCGGTGGTGGTTTCGGCAACAAGTGTTGAGCGGTCGTTTACCGCCATTGGAGCACTCCCTTTTTCCAGGCATAGGCGAGGCCCGCGGCAAGAATCACGATGAAGAGCGTCATCTCCCAGAAGGCGCGTGCGCCGATCTCGACGAAAGTCATCGCCCAGGGAAACAGAAACACCGCTTCAACGTCAAAGATGATGAACAAGATGGCAAAGACGTAATAGCGAAAATGCACCAGGCCGGAGGTGCGGCCGATGGGCAACATACCGCACTCAAACGGGGTACCTTTGGCCCGTGACGGCGCTTTAGGACCGACCAGCTGCGCCGCAATCAACGCCGTGCCCACCAATACGATCCCAAACAGGGTGCCAAAGCCAACGGCGGCCCAATTATTGAAGATGTCGGACACCAGTACGGCCACCTTCCCGGCACATCGTTGCCGTGCGCTGTCAGCGCAGCCCGTCCCGCTCGCGTACCCGCCGCGCGGTCCGGCGGCATCGTGCGACGCCGGTGCGCCAATCGGTAAGCAGGCGGGGCTGCCCCTGATACTACCCGAGTCTACGCCCGGCCCAAAATGGGGTCAATCACGCCTGCGGCGGCAGAAACACGGGGTAGAAGCCCTGCTCACCGTGCGCCACACCGGCGTTGGTGAGGATCAACGCTGCCTCGGCGCGATGCTCCGCTCCGTGAAACGCCAGGTGGAGGAGCACCTGCCACATGGGCAACGTCATCTCCTGCCCGTTGGTGCGCCGCCATGTGGCCATCCCCGAAAGTTGCTCCGGCGTCTGCATGGCCACGAACGTCTCCCATTGCGCGTCAAGATCGCGCCACGTGCTGAGCAACGCCGGCGCATCCGGGAAGTCTGCGACCACCCAGTGGCGGCCGGGCGTTGCACCATCGCGCAGGCGCACCAGCCAGATATGCTCGGCGCTGGCGAGATGCGTCATCACATCGAGCAGCGAGCCAAACCACTGACCGGATGGCTGCCGCAGCACCTCCTTGCCGGCCCGTTCGGCCGCGGTACGGATGCGCTCGTTGGTTACCGTGTTGTAATGATAGGCGGCTGCGATCATCGCCTGATCCAGCGACACGTGTCCCCTCCTTCTGCTGTGCCCTTGTACGCGCGCCAGTGTACGAGCGTACCTGCCGGCGGGTCGCGGGAGTAAACTGGCGATGAGTTCGCGAGGTGTGTGATGGCCGTCAAACCGGGCGATATGCAAAAGTACCTGCGGCCGATGCCGGAGGAGGACGACGTCAGCCGCTGGGTGAACGCCACAGATGAAGAGCGCGGGCAGACGCTGCTCGATCTGCTCACACTCGTCGACGCCATCGGCCACTTTCCGCCGAAAGAAGATATCCCGGTAGTGTTTCCACCACGACGACAACCTGTCAACGAATGAGCACGGTCATCGAGGGCGTCTTCGGGCTGCTCATGTTTCAGCGCATCCTGCGCGCGCACCAGGCGCTGCGAGATGCTCAGATTCCCCATGCCTTTGGTGGCGCGATCGCTTTGGCATTCTGTGGAGAGCCGCGAGCAACAACGGACATTGACATCAACATCTTCCTCGGCGAGCACCAACATGACGAGACGCTTCGTGCTCTGGAGACTATCGGCGTATCGGTAAACTGGAACCGTGTGCCGGTGCTCATTCGCAGAGATGGTCAGGTTAGGCTGCCGTGGGATCAGACGATCGTTGATCTGTTCTTCGCCACCTTCGACTTCCTTGAGGGCGCAAGCACCCGATCGCGAGTCGTGCCGCTCGGCGGTGGGACGATTCCCGTCCTATCCGCCGAGGACTTAATCATCTGCAAGGTTGCTTTCAATCGAGAGAAAGACTGGTTGGACCTGCGTAACATCATTCGCATCCAGGGCACACGACTAGACCTGGAATACATCAATCACTGGCTGGCGATGTTCGGAGAAGATCCGCGTGTCGCGCGCTTCACCGCGCTGCTGGATCAGTACCGCCCGCGCTGAGGCAATTCAGCGTGCGGAGCCCAGCGTCCGCATCACCGCGTCCGTCACGCGCCGTGTCTCTTGCGTGGTCAGGATCAGATCATCTCCGATCCCCAACTGACGCATTCGCTCGATGTTGAGGAACCGATCCCGGTAATAGGCAGGCGTCACCCAGCGGAAGCCCTCGTGCTCCTCGTTGATCACACACGCGGCTTCCGGCGGACAGGGGGCGACGTAGATGACGCCGTGGTGCTGCACATCCGGCGCGGGGAAGAAGGTCGTGACGCCGGCCAGGGTAAGCGTCTCCGGGTCCAGTATGATGCCAGTCTCTTCCAGCGTCTCCCTAACGGCGGCATCAAGTGGCGTCTCGCCGAATTCCACGTGACCGCCCGGCACGAACCAACCGCCACCCGCGTATCCTCCCGCCCGCTTGAGAATGAGAATCTCCCCATCACGATGCAGGAACACGGAGGCAGACAGCACAAAGCGGGACATGCATAGCTCCTTCACAGCCCGGCCGCCAGCGGTCAGGAAGCACGGCGATGAGCGTGATGAAGTCCGGCAGAACACGCTGCATCACCGCATAGGGAAACGGGGAGCCCAGCGCGTAGCGCTCAACCGGCGCGCGCCCTCTGGAGTCCGTACTGCTCCATCAGCCGCGTCACGCCCTGGTCCCCTCCGTCCTAGCCTAGTTCCGCCAGCCGCGCCCGCAGGCCGTCCAGCTTGTTACGGGCGGCGCCGAGGCGCTCCTCCATGCCGGCCACCACCTTCTCCGGGGCGCGGCCGCGCATCCTGGCGAGCTGGCCCTCGGCATTCTCGGCGTAGGCCTCGGTCTCCGTGATCTCTTTCTCCAGCTTGGCGCGTTCGGCGGCGGTATCCACCAGCCCTTCCAGCGGCAGCACCACGGTGGCGTCTGCCAGCACGGCGGTGGCGGCGTTGCCGGCCGGCGCCTCAGCCGGGTTGGAGACGATGTGCAGCGGCGCCACCCGTCCCAGCGCCTCGATCACCTCGCGCCGCTCCGCCACCGGCACGCGCAGCCCGGCGTCCGGCATCGCCAGATAGGCGGGGATGACGCGTCCGGCCTCCAGCCGGCGCTCGGCGCGCAGGTTGCGCAGGGCGCGCACCGTCTCCATCAACAGTTCCACCTGCCGCTCCGAGGCGGGGTCGATGCCTGCCGCCTCACCGCGCGGGTAGAGTGCGATGCACAGCGCCGCCGGCCCATCCGGCGCGATGATGTCGCGAGAACTCTGCCAGATCTCCTCGGTGACGAACGGCATGAACGGGTGCAGCAACCGCAGGATGCCGTCGAGCACGCCGGTCAGCACCGGCAACGGCGCGCTGTCGCCCCGCCGCAGCCGCACCTTGGCCATCTCGATGTACCAGTCGGCGTACTCGTGCCAGACGAACTCGTACAGCCGCCGCCCCGCCTCGCCGATCTGGAAGTCTGCCAGCAGACGGTTGACGTCGCCTGCGAGCGTAGCAAAGCGCGATAGGATCCAGCGATCTTCGATCACGGCATGGGCGGCGGGCGCCAGCGACGGCGTCACCGCCACCCCGTCCGGCATGCTGCTGAGCACAAAGCGGGCGGTGTTCCACAGCTTGTTGGCGAAGTTGCGGCCATTCTCCAGGTCCGACGTCTGGAGCTTCATGTCGTTGCCGGGGGAGGAGCCGGTAGCCAGCGTGAAGCGCAGAGCGTCAGCACCGTACTGCTCCACCAGCAGCAGTGGGTCCACCACGTTGCCCTTGGTCTTGGACATCTTCACGCCATTGGCGTCACGCACCAGGCCGTGCAGGTAGACGTGGCGGAACGGCACCTCGCCATCCATGTTGTAGAGACCGAGCATGATCATCCGCGCCACCCAGAAGAACAGGATGTCGTAGCCCGTCTCCATCACGCTGGTCGGATAGAAGTAGCGCAGGTCCTCCGTCTCCTCAGGCCAGCCCAGCGTGGAGTGCGTCCAAAGCCCAGAAGAGAACCAGGTGTCGAGCACGTCTTCATCCTGGCGAAGCTCACCGGCGCAGCCGTCCGGGCAGCGTTCCGGCGTCTCCACGGAGACGATGACCTTGCCGCAGCCGTCGCAGTACCACACGGGGATACGGTGCCCCCACCACAACTGGCGGGAGATGCACCAGTCGCGGATGTTCTCCATCCAGTTGAAGTACACCCGCTCGAACGCCTCGGGGATGATCGTGATGCGGCCCTCACGCACGGCGGCAATCGCGCGCTCGGCCAGCGGCGCCGTCTTCACGAACCACTGCTCGCTGACCAGCGGCTCGACGACCGTGCCACAGCGGTCACAGCGGCCGATCACCAGCTCGTGCGGCTCCACCCGCACCAGCAGCCCGGCGCCGTCGAACGCCTTGACGATCTCCGCCCGCGCTTCAAAGCGGTCCAGCCCGGCGAACGGCCCGGCGCTGGCGTTCATCGTCCCATCGGCGTTCATCACGTTGACAATCGGCAGGCCGTGCCGGGCGCCGATCTCGTAGTCGGTCGGGTCGTGACCGGGCGTCACCTTCACCGCGCCGGTGCCGAAGGCCGGGTCCACGGCATCGTCAGCCACGATTGGAATCTCGCGGCCGATGATCGGCAGGCGCGCGCGCTGACCGGCGATGCTGGTGTAGCGTGCGTCATCCGGGTTCACGGCCACGCCGGTATCGCCCAAGATCGTCTCCGGGCGGGTGGTGGCCATCTGGATGAACTCACCCGTTTCCCGGCCCTCGGCATCGATGAGCGGGTACTTGATGTGCCAGATGTTGCCCTGCTCCGGGTCGCCGCGGTCCACTTCGAGATCAGACAGAGCGGTGGCGCAGCGCGGGCACCAGTTGATCAGCCGTTCGCCCCGATAGATGAGGCCGTCGTCGTACAGCCGTTTGAAGGTCGTACGCACCGCCGTCTGTGGCACGGGGTCAAGGGTAAAGCGCACACGCGACCAGTCGCACGATGCACCCAACCGCTTGTGCTGCTCATCGATGCGCGAGCGGTAGCGCCGGACCCACTGCCACACCCGCTCTAAGAACGCCTCACGCCCGAGTTCCTGGCGGGTGAGGCCTTCCTTGGCCAATTCCCGCTCCACCACCATCTGCGTGGCGATGCCGGCATGATCGGTGCCCGGCAGCCAGAGGGTGGGGGCGCCCAGCATCCGGTGCCAGCGCACGAGCGCATCTTCAATCGCGGCGGTGAGGGCGTGGCCGAGGTGCAACTCGCCGGTGACGTTAGGCGGCGGCATGATCACCGTGAACGGCGTTTCATCGGGGCCGGCCGGCATCCCGTACTCGGGAGCAGGCTCGCCCGGGCGGGTAAGGACGGGCGTGAAGTAGCCGCGCGACTCCCAGAAGTTATACAACCGCTGCTCGACGGCGCGTGGGTCATAGGCTTTGGGCATCTGCGGATGGCCCGTCGTACCGGCGGTCATGAGCTTCCTCCGGAACGCGGTCAGCGATCAGTGTTCTGCGGTCAGCCATCATCCTTGCCCAAGGAGAGGCTCGCGGCCGCCAACGCTGATCGCTGACTGCTGACAGCTAATTGCTTCTCACTATAGCACGGCGCCCTGCGGCTCCATCTCGAGGGCGCGAAGCACAGCAGGGAGGAAGGCACGGGCGAGGGCGCGTTGCCCGAAAGCAGACTTGTGGATGCCGTCGGCCATATAACAGGCGTCACGGTTGCCACTGGCCGCAAGCGCCGTCTCGAAGTCCACCCACTGCATATGCAGCCGCTCGGCCCGCCGCTGCAGCGCGGCATTGAAGGCGCGTACATCGGGGATCATGCCCGGGCCGGCGGCACGCTGCACGGCGCGGCTGTGGTGGGATGCCGAGGATAACACGACGGGCAAGTCTTCCTGACGGCCAAGTTGATCCAGCGCCTCCAGGTAGCCCTGGCGGATGACGAGCGGATCCACTCCCGGCACGGTTCCGGTGTAGCCGCGCACCCGCTCGCGCACCAGCCGGTCCAGCGTTTTGCCGGGCCCACCGGCACGGGCAGAGGCCGCCTTCCAGGCGTTGACTGCGGTGAGGTACGGCCGGAACAGCGGCCCAGGCAGGCGCTGGCGCATGCGCGCGTTGATGGTGCGCTCGACGAACAGGTGCGCGGACAGGCAGGCAATGACGAGATCGGGCTCGTACTGGCGCAGCCGCCGCTCGACGTACGCGCCCGCGCCGGGAATGCCGGCCAGGGCGACATCGGTGATGCGGGGCCGCTCCCCAGTGCGCCGTTCTAACTCGCCGGCGATCAGCGCGGGAAACGGCGGTTCACCTGGTGGCAGAAACGTCCCCTGCGTGTCGCTGTTGCCAAAGATGAGGATGTGCACCGCCGCCACCTCCGGGTGCTGGCACGCCACCCAGTGTAGCGCGGCCACCCGCGGCGCAGCGCTCCGGTGTACACGCACGATCTCGTATCCACGGGAGGGACACGATGCACATCGGTCAGCTTCGGCAAGGATGGCGGCATGGCTACGGGCGCAGGTAACGTCTCAGAGCGCGACGCGAAGCCGGCTTATCCGCGGACCGCCGCAAACGCATGCACCGCCTGCACCTGCTCCGGCGTTTCAATCGAGCCCGGGCGCGCGGCCCGCACCACGGCAATCGCCGCTTCAGGCACTTGGCCCTGCGTCGTAAGGTAGCAGGCCAGCACCGTCCCGGTCCGCCCCAGGCCCGCGGCGCAGTGCACTACCACCGGCCGGCCCCGCGCCAGGAAGTCCTGGATGGCCGTTACCGCTGCTCCGGCCTGCGCGACGGTGGGCGCGGAGAAGTCCGCCAGCGGCACATGCACCGCCCCCAGGCCGGCAACAGCCAGCGCCTCGGACGATAACGGCTCCTCGGTCAGCGTCACCACCGCGCGCACGCCGGCCGCGGACAACGCGGCAAACGCCTCCGCGCTGCGAGGACGCGCCATACCCGCCACCTGACCGGCAACCATCCACGAGAAGTTGAGCAGCACGAACTGCAGCCGCTCCTCGTCGGTGAGGTCGTAGCCTGCCAGTGCCGGCAGCGGCGCGCTCCGCACCTGCTCGCGGAAGGCCGCATCACTTCGTATCCGTTCCCGAATCGCCGCCACCACGGTATCTGTCACGGCGCTCACCTCGTTCTGCGGTCGCTGTTGATGGTACCAGCGGCCGCGACCACCAGTCCCGCCCATCCACCAAGGCACCGTACCGCGGACCGGTGACGATTGACGGCGCGGGAAGTGATCCGTTGATCGCTGCACCGGCCACGTGCCAGCACCATACTGGCTCAAGAAGAGCAGGATGCCAGAGAGGAGCGGGCCATGGCCACCTGTGTGATCTGCCACTTCCCCACGCCGCTGGATGATGTCGTGCTGCCGAGCGGATCGGGGCAGTGCATTTGTCTGCGCTGCTTCCTCCGCGAAACCGGGGGCATGATGCCGGTGCCGAAGGCGCTGCAGCGCATCCTGTCCGCCACACTGGCGGCCTGTGAGGGGTAACCGCGCGAAGGCGCTACCCACCTATGGCCGGTCAGGTGTCCGGCACGCCGCCATGGAGCAGGCCGGCAACCATCAGCTTCCCCTACCGGCGCAAAGGTGCGGGATCAGGCTGCGGGCCGCACGGGCCGGCAAATCCGGGAATCTGCTCCAGCGGATTGAACTGAAGCACAAACCGCTCATCGGTGATCTTGCGCAGGAAACTCACCTGGGAATTGATCAGGATCTGGCTGTTCATTCTGGACCTCCTCTACTTCGATGTCCGCTTGTGACCGTGGGCGAGTTAGCCGAAGTACGGCACGCCAACCGGCCAGCCGCTGGCGTCGCGCAGCACGATGCGGGAGGGCAGGCGCCCGGCCGGCCCGCTGCGTCGGGGCTCAAGGACGATGCTGCTGGTGAACAGGGTTGCGTTCATGGTGTGCCTCCTGGTGTGCTGGTCCTTGCCAAAGCCGGTGACCGGGAGCAGCCATCCGCCGGGATTGCTCACCGCACCGGATGCAGAGACGCCAATCTACCTGCCCAACAACTGGGCGATGGCGGCCTGCTGCGCCGGGCTCAGCACCCCGTGCGGTTGGCCGGTCACAAAGCTCGCCGCCAGTTGCTGAATCGCCTGCCGGTTGGTTCCGCCGAACCGTCCGTTCATGAGATGCCTCCCGCTGCGCCTTGCGCCGTCCTTCGATGAACGTAGTACAGCGCACCGGAGCGGTCCGCCCTGTCACCGGCGATACATCCCGGCCCGCCCGTGCGCCGTTTTCAGGCAGCCTTCCGGGCGAACGCTGCCGCTGCACCGTCACCTTTCAGTTCGGGGCACGCGCGACAGCGCCGGGCAGGAATGACCCCTTCCCGGCGCTGAGAGTACCTGTAAGGCCGTCTGGTGGTTACTGCTGGCGGTGCGCGCCGCGCGCCATCAGGGCGGCGGGCACCTCTTGGCCAGCGTCCTTGAAGGCATTGGCGAGGGCTGCGAGGTTGGGGCTGAAGATGGCCATGCGGTTCTCGGCGGCAAAGAGGTTGGCATCGCGCGCCGCCTCCCATTGACTCTGGAACCGCGGCATCACGTATCGGGCGATCAGCTCGTAGCTCTTGAGCGTCTGCTCACGGTTAGCCCACTCGTGCGCCAGACAGAGTATGCCACCGAAGCCGCCGCTGGCCTCCTGCAGCTGCTCGATCTGCTCGATGGCATCCTCTGGGGTACCCGCGATGATGCTACCGGCCGCCGCCTGCTCCTCCAGGGTCACCCCGGTGTCCGGGCGGCCCAGGGTGTTCTGGAAGTAGTCCACGCTCCAGGCGCGCTGACCCTCGCGGATGTCGCGGAGCGCTTGCTCGCGCGACTCGGCGAGGTGCATGCCAATCACCAACTTCCAATCGTCGCGGCGCATGGTCTTGCCATGCTGGGTGGCCGTATCGACAGCCGTCTGCCAGACCTGCGGCAGCGCTGCCCTGCCGCCGAGGTTCCCGGCACCCAACGACAAGACGCCGGCGCCGTACTTGCCCGCGGTCACCACCCCGGCCGGGGAGATCTGCGAGGCTACCGCAATGGGCATGTGTGGCCGCTGATAGGGACGAAGCTGCAGCTTGGCTTTGCGCAAGGTGAACCACTCACACTCGTAGTCCACCATCTCACCGTTCAGCAGCCGGATGATCACCCCCAACGCCTCATCCATGCGTGGCCGCTGGGTAACCGGATCGATGCCCATCTGGTAGGCGTCGGACGACAGTGCGCCGGGGCCCACCCCCAGCATCACGCGCCCGCGCGTCATGTGATCGAGCTGAACAATGCGGTCGGCCACCATCAGCGGGTGATGGTAGGGCAGGCTGACCACGCCGGTCCCCAGGCGAATATGCCTGGTGCGCTCTGCCACCGCCGCGATCGTCAGCATCGGGTCAGCGATTAACTCCCAACCCGCTGAATGGTGCTCGCCCACCCACGCTTCGTCATAGCCGAGATGGTCGAGCCACTCAATCAGCTCCATATCCCGGCGCAAGGAGAGCGTGGGGTTCTCGCCGACGCGGTGAAATGGGGCCAGGAAGACGCCGAAGGTCATTCGCTCGGGTCGCATCTGCTGTCCTCACCGCCGGGTGCCGCGCCCGGCCGCGCTATCCCCTCCGATATCTGCAAAGACTAGCGCGAGGCCGAACAATATGCGAGCGGGCGATCACTCCTCGGAGGTAAGCCCCAGCTTCTGCGCCTGTAGCACTGCCTGGGTGCGACTGTCCACGTCGAGCTTGGCGAGGATGTTGCTGACATGGGTCTTGACGGTCTTCTCGCCGACCTGCAGCGATGCGGCGATGGCGCGGTTGCTCAGCCCCTGGGACATCAGGCCGAGTACATCATGTTCGCGCCCGGTCAACTGGGGGCCGCGGGCGCTTGCGGGAGCTGGCTCACGCAGCAGCCATGTCATCGCTGCGGCGGACAGTTGCGTCTGACCGGCGGCGGCGCCCTTGACCGCGCCGGCCACGGTGTCAGGGTCGGAGGTTTTCATGACATAGCCGATAGCACCGGCGCGCACCGCCCGGGCCACGCCCTGCTCCTCCGGCACACTGGTCAGCGCCAGCACCTGGACCGACGGCAATTCCGTGCGAATCGCACTGGTGGCGGCGATACCATCCATGCCGGGCATCTGCAGGTCCATCAGCACCACATCGGGCAGCAGGTCGCGGGCACGTTGCAGCGCCTCTACGCCGTTGGCCGCCTCGCCCACCACCTCGATGTCGGGGTCCATCCCCAGCAAGGCTGTCAAGGCATGACGCACCACGTGATGGTCATCAGCGATCAGCAGGCGAACAGGCATGGCCCCGGTACCTCACGACTCATGGTACCGCAGCCGGTGAGGCGGGTCAGGGAGCCGTGGCTCACCGCGGCCAGGGGATATCCATGCTCACCGCGTGGAAGTCCAGCGGCGCCGTGGCGAGCGTACGCCACCCGGTGCTGTCCTGCTGGACAAACACCCACTCGCTGAACTCAGAGAAGGTGCGGCCGGTGATATAGGCACGCACATCACCCCGCGTGTCAATCAGCTTGGAGCAAACCTTACCGATATCCTGCGGAGAGCGGGTAGCGGCGCAATCGCCGGCGTAGGTCGCGCCCTGGCTCTCGATGAGCAGCCGTACGGCGTCCTCGGCGGAGGTGGCCGCTATGGCAGATTCGGCCGGTTCGGCATGGATACGAGCCGAGCCTTTGGCGCATGCCGCCAAGCCCGCCGCCAGCAGTGCGACCGTGAGCGCGCTCCAGAACAACGGGACCAGCGCATGCCGCCTCATCGCGCCTTATCCTCGCCACCGCCTGCCGTCAGGCAGGCCGCGTCTCTGCCACCGTAGTGTCACCGCCGTGAGCGTCACGGCATAAGCTCCGTCAGGAGGATGCCGGCCTCCACCTTTCGTACCCCGTCTTTACTACTTCTAAGGTACGGGGCTGTCGACGAGTTGTTACGGCGAGGTACTGGCGTCCGTCGCTCGGACCCTGTGACGTCTTAGGTGTCGTGCGGGGCATGCAGCGGCGCATCCGGGATCACCCGCATTTCCAGCGATGGCCCGGGGGGCGGTTAGGGCGTACAGTTCACGCCTTCGGGCAGGCGCGGGTACTCGGCTATGATGCCGGTGGCGCCTAGAGCGGAGACGAACACCTTCGGCTGTGTCTCCGGCGTGCCGGCCGCCACCAGCAGCCGCCAGCGGTCAAGATAGTACCCCGATTCAAACAGGCCGGCCGGGACAACGAAGCTGGTGTTCGTGCGGCTGACGTCACCGAAGCGGAAGCTGGCTGTACCGGCCGTGATACAGGTCGGGTACGGGACCTTCTGCGCGATCTCGCGCCGGTCGTAGATGGTGACGCCTTCGGAGGATACCGCAGCGGTGGGACCGCTCCAAATGCGACGGGCGGGGTCGGTCTCGGGCGCGCGGCCGCTGCCGCAGGCGAGCAACACCACCGTGGCCAGCGCCGCGGGAGCCAGGCGCACGCACATTAGGGCCGGCGCCACCAGCATCCTCGCTGAGCATGGAAACGCCCGGTCATCGCGGCCGGGCAACTGCGCACTGCCGGGGCCGGGCTGCCTATCGCTGCCACCACGCGCCGAGCGCCACCATGATAGCCAGCGAACCGATGATCGTGATGAACACGAACAGCAGCTCCAACGACTCCCCAGGAGCCGTGCCCCACTCAAGCATGACCGGCATTGTTGTCACCCTCAGGCACGGGCCGCACGCCCGCCTCCCCCAGCATGCCCGACCAACCCGGCATGATCAAGGGGAGGAGGGAGGTGACCGGGCGAGAGTGGAGGTGAAGGCTGGCGATTTCGCGGTCCGCCTCGCTCACCGCAGCGTTTGCTCGATGACATCGGCGGCGCGGACATCACCCGGCTCGGAGCGGGCGCGCAGCCCGGCGATCACCTTGCGCTTGTCCTCGCTGGAGGTGCCGGGGCCCGCTTTGAACTTCGCCTCCGTGGCGAGCACGGTCAGCCGGATCGCGGCCAGCCGGCGCAGGCGCGGGCCGTAGCGTGCATCGTCCGCCAGCGGCGCGTACGAGGCGTCCTGCTCGCGGGCCGCCATCAGGCGGGCGAGGGCCGCCGCAACATCCCCCGGCGCGGTGCTCACCTCGGCGCGGCAGGCGTACTGCACCGCCCGGAAGTGCAGCGATGCCCGCCCCGCGTCTTCCTCACTCAGCCAGTGATGCGGCGAAAACGCCAGATAGTCGCAGACGAAGAAGGTCACCAGCGGATTGGCCTGCACGGCGGCGAACGTCGGATCGGCCTGGACGGAATGCAGTTCGATCTGATCCCCATCTTTGACGAACGGCAGCACACTGACGGAGGGAAAGCCACCGGGCGGAGACGCGATCAGGTAGCCGTGAAGCTGTGTGGCGACAAACGCTTCGGCTTCAGCAATGCTGGTCTCGTACAGGCTGGAGCGGTACATGGCCGGCCTCACACGGTAGTGACGGCCATAGTAACGCGAATCGCGCAGAGGGATCGATCAGGGTCCGGCGCGACCAGCCACCGGCACCCGCTCGAGCGCCACCTCGGCGTCAGCACCGAGGTGGCGGAGAGACGGAACGATGAACAGCACCGCGGCAACGGTCGCGAGCAGCACGAGACTGCCCATCACCACCAGCCCGGTCTGCGGGCTAAACTGCTCCGACAGCAGGCCGGCCAGGATCGCCCCCAGGGGAATGACGCCACGGTCGAGGCTGAGCAGGCTCATCACCCGGCCGTGGAGGTCCTGCGGGGTGATGGCCAGCAGCATGGCATTGGTGACCGACATGTACGACACCGTCATGCTGCCGGCCAGCGCCAGCACCACGAGCGACAGCGGCAGCCAGCGGCTGATTCCCAGCGCCACCAGCGCTGCCCCGAAGACGATCAAATTGAGCACCAGCGCCAGTTCCGGACGGGCGTAGCGTGACCGCGAGGCGACGAACAGCGAGCCGGCGAGCGCGCCCACGCCGGTACAGGACAGCATCAGGCCAACCCACGAGCGGTTGAGGTCGAACACATCCAGCGCCAGGAGCGGCACGAACACCTGCTGATACGGCATCCCCAGCACGAACAGCACCATCGCCATCACCACCAGCCCCATCACCGGCCGGTTGGCGCGCACGTATGTGAAGCCCTCGCCCAGGTCAGCGCCGAAGCTACGCCGCGGCCGCTCCCGCCGCTCCTCGGGAAAGCGCATCAACTCGGTGCAAACGATGACGCCCAGGTAGATGAAGCCGTTGAGCAGGTACACGCCGCCGGGGCTGAGCACCACCAGCATCAGGCCGGCCAGCGCGCCGCCGCCGATGCGCATAAAGTTCATCGCCATCGTGTTGAGCGCGACGGCGTTGAGCAGGTCGGTCTGGGGCACCATCTTCGGGATCAGTGATTGGCGGGCAGGCTGGTTGAAGGCCATCGCGGCGCCGGAGATCACCGCCGTGACGAAGATCTGCCACACCTCCACGACGCCGGTCAGCACCAGCGCCGCCAGCACGAAGTGCATCAGGCCGGTCACCGCCTGGCAGACGCCGAGAATACGCTTCTTGTCGTAGCGGTCGGCCACCACCCCGGCCAGTACGCCGAACAGCAACACCGGGATCATGCGCATGAAGACGACGAAGCTAACCAGCAGCGCCGAGTGCGTCAGCTCGTACACGAGCACCGGCCGTACGACCTGCTCCATCCACAGCGAGGCGGAATGGCCAAGCTGACCGAACCACATCAGCCGGTAGTTCCGGTGGCGCAACGCCCGGAACGTGCCCAGCCGCCCGGTGGCGGGCTGCTCCGTATCAACCGCGGGGAGTGCGGTCCTCATCCTGCGTCCTGCCTGATGGGCGATTCACATTAGCGCCGCTTAACAGTAGCATGACACTGAATCGTGAAGCAACGCGACGTCAGGCGGCCGGGCTGACGCCCGCCACCCAGCCGGGGCGATCCAGGGAGCGTAACAATGGACGGCCAGCGCGAGACGCTGCTTCAGGAGACCGCGACACTGTTTGCCCGGGCGGCCCGGGTGCTCGACCCCGTGCGGCTGCATGTATGGGAGAGCATGGGGGTCACCTTTCCGCAGCTGCGCATCCTGTTTCGCGTGCGCGCCCGGCCAGGTATCGACGTGCGCGGACTGGCGCAGGACCTCGGCATCAGCTCCTCTGCCGCCAGCCAGCAGGTTGACAAGCTCGTCGCCCGCGCCCTCCTCTCGCGCGTGGAGGACCCGGAGGATCGCCGCCACGTACGGTTGACGCTGACGCCGGATGGCGAGCAGGCCGCGGGCGAAATCTCGCGCGCCACACGCTCCCGGGTTGAGCGCCTGCTGGACGCGCTGTCTACGCAGGACCTGCATACGCTGGGCGGCCTGCTCGATCAGGTGGTAGCTGCCGCTGCCGCCGAAGATCAGCCGGCCGTCTCCGGTGTCTGACGTCGCGGTGCGCGCCGGCAGGGTCTCTCAGCCGTATGGCACGTATCCGCTGCCAGAGCCAAACAACTGCTCGTACACGTATGGCACGGTGCTGGTCAGGAATACTGCCACAAAGAGCGCGTCAATCGCCATGCCGATCAGGTCCAGCCGGCCGCGGAGCGCAGGCAGCCACCGCACGGTCACAACCTTGAGCAGCAACGTCGCCAGTAGCAGTGTGCCGAACACCGAGTGCAGCGCCACCCGCACCGAACCGAACTTGAAGCCGAACAGCCCAATGCACAGCAGCACGCCGATGGCATAGACCGTCAGTGTCACGGCGTAGCCGGCCAGCCGGTGCGTCTGACGCAGCCTGCGGTAGGTCTCCGGTGACAGCCGGTGCGGATCGAGAACCGCCGCGCGCATGGCCAGCGCGGCGTAGAAGGCGCCCAGCAGCGCAAGCACGGTCATGCCGCTCTTGAAGGCGCGCAGATGGTCGTAGATATACGTCGTCACACCCGACAGGGGCACGTCCAGCGCGGCTGCGCGGCCCTCATGCCACAGCCAGAAGCCGGTAACAGAGATAGTAAGCACCGCAACGGCCGCCACCGCCAGCAGCGCACGCTGCCACAGCGACAGCGCCGATGGCCGCCGGCGCTGCGGAACGCCGCTGACCGTGAAACCGGGAATCACAGCCGGAGCATCCGGCATATCAGGCAGCGCTGCCGCGACCGACACCGATTCCTCCCGCCGCGAGCCACACCCCCGGCAAAAGCGGTCACCGCCACGGAATCCCCGCCCGCACATGCCACACAGCGCCATCTCCTCTGCGATCGTCGGGCTGCCGGCTGGCCCGGAAGGGGCAACAAGCACGGCACCAGAACGCGAGGCGGTTGCCACCGCCGTCCGCCCGACCGGCAACGCCGGCGTTTCGGCGGCGGCGCGGCGCAGATCGTCGAGGAAGGCGGGCACGCTCTCATAGCGGTCCTCGCGGCGTTTGGCCATGGCGCGGCGCAGCACCTGATCCAGTGCGGCCGGCGCGCCGGGTAGCACGTTGGCGATATTGGGCACCGGCGCCTTCAGGTGGCGCTGAGCGATGGCGAAGAAGGTTTGGCCCTGGAACGGCACGTCGCCGGTGAGCAACTGATAGAGCATCACTCCCAGCGCATACACATCCGCGCGCTGGTCCACGTCCTCGCCCATCACCTGCTCGGGCGCCATGTAATGCGGTGTGCCCAGCACCATCCCGGCATCGGAGATATCAAGCGTCTCGGAGCGGATACGCGCCAGGCCGAAATCGGCCAGCAGCTTGCGCTCATGCTCGGTGAGCAGGATGTTCTCAGGCTTGAGATCGCGATGCACCACACCCTGGGCGTGCGCAAAGTGCAGCCCTTCGCAGATCGGGCCCAGCTCGCGTACCAGGTCGGCCAGGGTGCCCAGCGCCGCGGCACGCGTCTCGAATGATCCGTCAGTGGCAAGCTCCATCACCAGGTAGGCGATGTCGCCCTGTTCACCAAAGTCGTGCACCGTGATGATGTTCGGATGGTTGAGCCGGGCCACTGTCTTGGCCTCGCGACGAAAGCGCAGCGGGAACGTCGGATCGGCGTTGAAGGCCGGGTTCAGCACCTTGATCGCGACTTCGCGCTCTAGCGTGGTGTGCACGCCAAGATAGACCTCGGCCATGCCACCCATCCCCAGCAGGCGCTTGACCTCGTACGGTCCCAGCTTCTGGCCCTCGTGGAGCACAGCCATCGGTTAGCTCCGCTTCGCTACGCAGCGTTCAGCGTTCAGCGACGAGCTTGCGACGCTGGCGCCCTCCGCCCGCTCGCCGTCCTCAACTGCTATACACCAGGACCGGCCACCTCTACCAGCAGTTCAGTTGCACCGGCGCGGATGCGGTCACCGGTGCGCAGCGGGTGGGGCGCGTTGACTCTCCCTTCATTGACAAACGTGCCATTGGTGCTGCCGGGGTCATGCAGCCAGTAGACGCCCTCCTGATAGGTGATGAGCGCATGCCGGCGCGAGAGTGAGGCATCGGGAATACCGACCGCGTTTTCTCCGGCGCGGCCCAGGGAGCCGCTGGAGCCGGCGAACTCCCAGCTGGCGCCGTCTACCGGCCCGCCGAGCGCGCGCAGCCGGAGCACCGGCACCTCCGGGGCGGGCGGCGATACAGGCATCCGGGGTGCGGGCAGATGGCCGGCGCGCAGGCGGCGGGCAGCGTCTGGGGCCGGCGCGCCGCCGCCTGCCGCGGCGGGGGTAACACGAGGGCGCGGCGTTCCGGCCGGCGCCCGCTCCAGCGTCTCCCACCGGCCAGCGTGCAGGTCCGGCAGCATCGCCGACACGTCAGCGTGACGCTTGACTGCGGCCGTCACCACCGGCGCCAGCAGCGGGTAGCCGAGCAGGATCGCCCCAACCAGCAGCCCATCCTGGACCACCAGCTTGCGATAGCGGCGCGCCTCCGGCTCCTCCAGCACGATCACGACGGCGCCTGCAGACGGCGCGTCAAACTGACCGACCGAAGCCATGTCCACTCCCACGACTTTCAGCAAGGTCGACGGGATCGAACCCTCGTACGGTTTCTCCGCCCCGCCAGGAGCAAGGCAGTTGACGGCCACGATCTGCGCCTGTTCGGCAGCGACCGGCCACAGACCGTACACCTGGCCACGATGCTCAGCGATGTCACCGGCAGCATAGATCACCGGGTCGCTGGTGCGCAGGTAGTCATCGACCCGCACACCGCGATTCACCGTCAGCCCTGCCTCGCGTGCCAGTTCGATGTTCGGGGTAACGCCGGCCGCTACCAGGAGCAGGTCGCCGGGCAGTGTTCGGCCGTCCTTGAGTGTTACCTGCCGCAGCCGTCCTTCACCGCTGACGCCTACCGTCTCCGCGCCGGTAACGATTTCCAGTCCCAGTCCTTCGAGAAACCCACGCAGCAGCTCACCACCGCGCTCATCAAGCTGCCGCCGCAGGAGCGAGCCGCCACGCTCCAACACCGCCACGCGCAGCCCCAACTTGTGCAAGGCGTGGGCCGCCTCCAAGCCGAGCAGGCCGCCGCCCGCCACCAGCGCGGCGCGGCAGCCGTGCTCCTGGGCGTAGGCTCGGATGGCGAAGGCGTCATCCGCCTCGCGCAGCACGAAGGTCCCCGGCAGGCCGAAACCCTCGATGGCGGGCACCGTGCTCCGGCTACCCATTGCCAGCACCAGCCGGTCATAAGGCAGCGACTCACCCGTGCCCAGGGTGACTGTGCGTCGCTCGCGGTCAATCCCTGTGGCGCGGGTGTTGAGCCAGGTGGTAATTGCCAGGTCCTCGTACCACTGCTCCGCCTGAAGATACAGGCCCTGCATCGCCGAACGGCCGTAGATCAGCCGCTCTATCGCCATGCGGTTGTACAGGTGATGGCGCTCACGGGCGACGAGGTGGATCTCGGCGCCGGGATGGCGGCGGCGGACATGGTCGGCAGCGGTGACACCGGCAACGCCGTTCCCGACGATCACCACGCGCTTGACCTCCGGGTCACGATTCGCGCCGGCGATCACTGATGACGAGAAGGTCTTGGGCCGTTCCGGCGCCAGCGACACGCTGACATCGCCGCGCACCCGGCAGACACAGGCCATGCGCGTGTTGCTCGCCAGCCCCAGCCGCTCCAGCGTGTTGCGCTCCTCAGCAGAGATGGGCGAGCAGTTGTCCATGCCTTCGACGACGGCGACCGGGTCGGCGCCACACACCCCCATCCGGCAGCCGGACTCGATCTTCAGACCCGCCTGCTCGACGACCTCCAGCAGCGAGCGGCCCGGCTCCACTACCACCCGCCTCTGCTCGTTGGGAAAGGTCACCTCCGGCCGGCCCAGCCCGGCGCGCTTGATCGCAACGGAGCCGGCCATCGACAGCCGTGGCGCCAGGCCGGCAGGGGCGGACTCCCCAGCCAGGAAGCGCTGCTCTTTGCGGTAGGTGCGCCATAGCCACACGGCGGAGACAGCCAGCACCAGCGTCCGTACGCTCCACACCAGCGCATCCGGTGTGTCCGCCTCTACCGCCTCGGCGAAGTTCTCAGCCACCAGCGGGAAGGTGTACCAGTAGTACAGGTTGATCGCCACCGCCCCGAACAGCGCCGCCACCTTGGCAGTGCTCACCTTGACGAACGTCTCCAGCAGAAAGAACAGGCCGATTCCCGCTGCGATGAAGAGCGCAAAGCGGGCGTACAACCCGTACCAGGCCAGATCGACCGGGGATGTGTAGAACGCCAGAATCAGCCCGGGAAAGCCACCGGCGAACACCTTGCGATAGGCACGGTAGCGGTCATCCGGGTCGTGCAGGTCGGCGAGGTAAGCGACGTGGGGATTGAAGTCATAGCAGTTCTTGGCGCAACCGACACACGTCCGGCAGATACTGTTAGGCACCACGGCAAACGGTGTCTGACCGTAGACACGCTGGACGGGAAACAGCGGGCACACGCCGCTGCTACACCAGCCACCCTTGCCTTTGAAGACCAACCCTCCGGCAAACGCGGCGGCCAGCACGCCGAGTATCAGCACCGCCAGCGCCGGACCGTTCTCGTTGAACGTCAGCTTGCGGGCCGGCACCACCGCCACGAAGATCGCCACGCCGATCACATAGCCGTACTCGCGTAGCCGGCGGGGCAGGGTCAATCCGCGGGTGAAGCCGAAGAAGCGCGGAATCTGGTGAATCGATGCGATCGGGCAGACGTTGCGCCACAGGCCAGGCGCCAGCAGCCACAGCGCCGGCAATAACGGCACCAGCAATCCCCACACCAGCCACAACCCAGCACGTGGCCAGATGACCAGCAGCGCCACGACGCTGAGGGTGAAGGCGATGCTGCCCCAGCGCAGCCAATCCCACACCCGATGCGGCAGTGGCTGGCGCATCTGCGTGTAGTTGGGAAACACCGGCAGCGGTGTCATCACGCCCCCCAGGCGGGCTAAACGCTTGCCTTGCTCAGCGGCCCGCACGCTGGTGGCGTAGCCGCGCCGCCAGCAGCCGGCCGAGATCGAGCAGCACCAGGCGGGCAAGGTTGGGCTCGCGGGCGCCCATCACGGAAAAGGCCTCGAAGCTCAGACAGAACACCTCGGCCTCGCTCAGCGCGCGTACTTCGGCCGGCGCGGGGAGGCCGTCCAAAAACGTCAACTCACCAAACACGGCGCCGGCCGGCAGGCTGATTGACTCGCCGTCCGGCGCGACGGATTCGAGCTGTCCATCCGCGACCAGGTGCAGCACCCGGCTGGCCGAGCCGGCGGGCAGCACCACATCTCCGGCCATCAGCCGCAGCATGGTGCAGTAGCCAAGCAGGCGCAGCCATTCCTCGCCGTCCAGCGCGGCCAGGAACTCGGCAGACGGCGGGGCCGCGGGGCCGCCGAGGGCACCTGTATAGTCGAAATACGAGGCGAAGGTCACGGCGCGCTCCCCTCTGTTGCCGCTCAGCCCGGCGCTCCGTGCGCAGCAGTATACCCCGTTCTCTCCCGGATGCGAGCATACTGGACCGGGCCTTTTCCGCGGCTGAAGATTGGCGACTGTCGCCTGAAGGCGAACTGAATCCTGCCGCGCAGGTGTCGTGTTCGCCGCAGAACTGCCGGCGCAGACGCACGGCCGTAGTATCAGCGCATGATCAGCCAGCAGGAGGCACACTATGTCGCGGACCTATCTCCCAGCAGTGTTCATCGGCCAGCCGGACCCCAGCTCGTTCCACATTCCGCCGGTCTTCACCCGGCTGCCTGGTGGGCTCACGGGCGGTGGCGCTACCACGCTGATGTATCCCTCGGACAACGCCAGTGGCGGCGCCGGCAGCGGCGGCTACACGACGCTGATGTACCCGTCAGACAGCGGCACGGGCCGTTAGCATCACGCGCCGGTGCGGGCTCGGGCCTGTACCGGCGCGTTTCTCTGTCCGGAGGTGGGTCATGCCGCACCGAACCGTCGCGATCTGCAGCATTGCGGGCGACCCGCACGCCCGCGCCGTCCGCGAGGCGCTTCGTACCTATCCCGGTGTCACCTGCGTCCTGATTGACACGGACCGGCTCGCAGGCACGGATGGCCTCACCTGGCTGGACAGCGACCTCGGCGGTAGCGCCACCGTCCTCAGCGAAGGCGGCACGCCGGTCCGCATCCACGACCTCGCCGCCATCTGGTGGCGGCGGGTGGAGTTCGCCCAACACCTGCCGGAGGGTATCACCGCGCCGGCGCATGTTGACCTGATCAACAACGACGTCAACGCGGCGCTGCTCGGCGCCCTGTTGACGGAATTTCGCGGCGCTTGGGTGAACGATCCCACCCCGGGGCGGCTGGCAGAGAACAAGCTAGTACAACTGCGGGCGGCGCGGGCGGCGGGCCTGCGCGTTCCCGACACGCTGGTGAGCCAGGACCCGGCCGCCATTCGCCGGTTCTGCGCCGAACGGGACGGCCGGGTGGTGATCAAGCCGGTACGCGGCACAATCCATGCGCCGCTAGTCACACAGGTGATCACGGCGGAGCACCTGGCTTCAGACGAGGCGCTGCGCCTGTGCCCAGCGATCTATCAGGCGTTCGTACCCGGCAACCGCCACATCCGTGCCCATATCTTTGGTGACACGATCTACGCGGTGCAGATTGAATCCGACGACCTCGATTGGCGCGCCAATCTCGGGATTCCCTTCCGCCCGGTGACGCTGGCGCCGGCGGTGCACGACCGGCTGCTGGCGATCACCCGCGCCCTTGGCCTGCGCATGGGTGTGGTCGATCTCAAGCTCGACGATGACGGTGAGGAGCCGGTGTGGCTGGAGATCAACCCCCAGGGACAGTTTCTCTTCGCCGAGGGTCTGAGCGGCCTGGAACTGACCGCCGCCTTCGCGCGCTTCCTGTACGACGAGGCCGCCGGCAACCAGCCGTAATCGGGGGCCGTTTGGGCCGGCCGGAAATAGGTAGCCGGCCGTCGGGAGGGGCGCGCGGCCGGCCACTGCCCGCTACCTCCTCCCCCCGACCGCCTACCCCGTACTCCCTTGGCCTGTTACTGCTTCAGCAGGCGGCGCAGCACGTACGGCAGGATGCCGCCGTGGCGGTAATACTCAACCTCGATCTTGGAGTCGATGCGGCAGACTGCCCTGAAATCGCGGGTGCTGCCGTCCTCAGCGGTGGCGGTAACGGTCAGCAGCTTGCGCGGGTGCAGGTCTTGAGCAACCCCGGTGATGGCAAACGCCTCACGACCGGTGAGGCCGAGCGAGGCCACGCTCTCACCGGGCATGAACTCCAGTGGCAGCACGCCCATGCCGACCAGGTTTGAGCGATGGATTCGCTCATAGCTCTCGGCGATCACGGCGCGCACACCCAGCAGCAGCGTGCCTTTGGCCGCCCAGTCACGCGAGGAGCCGGAGCCGTACTCCTTGCCAGCCAGGATCACGAGCGGCGTCCCTTCCGCCTGGTACTTCATCGAGGCGTCATAGATCGCCATCTCCTCGCCGTCGGGCAGGTGGCGGGTGTAGAAGCCTTCCTTGGGCGCAACAAGCTGGTTGCGCAGGCGGATATTGCCAAAGGTGCCGCGCATCATCACCTCGTGGTTACCGCGGCGGGAGCCATACGAGTTGAAGTCGGTGGGGTCCACCTCCTTCTGAATCAGGAACTTGCCCGCCGGGCTGTTGACAGCGATATCACCCGCGGGGGAGATGTGGTCGGTGGTGATGGAGTCGCCCAGCACCGCCATTACCCGCGCGCCCGCCACATCCTCCGGCTGTCCCGGCTCCTCGGACATATTGATGAAGTAGGGCGGCTCCTGGATGTAGGTGGAATCGACGTCCCACTGGAACAGCGCCCCCTCCGGCGCCGGCATCGAGCGCCACTGTTCGTCGCCGGCAAACACGACTTCGTATGACCTGCGGAACACCTCCGGCGTCACCGCCCCGGCGATGGCGTCCGCCACCTCACCCTGTGAGGGCCAGATCTCGCGCAGATAGACCGGGTTGCCGTTCGGGTCGTGACCGATGGGTTGGGTGGTAAGATCGATGTCCACCGTGCCCGCCAGGGCATACGCCACCACCAGCGGCGGCGACGCGAGGAAACTGGCGCGCACCAGCGGGTTGATCCGCCCCTCGAAGTTGCGGTTACCGGACAGTACCGAGGCCGAGATCAACTGATGTTCCTGCACCGCCTTCGCCACCGGCGCCACCAGCGGGCCGGAGTTGCCGATGCAGGTCGTGCAACCGTAACCGACCAGGTGGAAGTTGAGCGCCTCCAGGAACGGCGTCAGCCCGGCGTTGTCTAGATAGTCCGTCACGGCGCGGGAGCCGGGGGCCAGACTGGTCTTGACGTACGGCTTCACCTTCAGGCCGCGCTCGACCGCCTTCTTCGCCAGCAGGCCAGCGCCGATCATCACCGCCGGGTTACTGGTGTTGGTGCAACTGGTAATCGCCGCGATCACCACCGCGCCATGGTCCAGGGTCACCCGTTCGCCGTACAGCTCTACCTCCACACCGGTCTTATTGGCGGTGGCAACCGCGGCAGCGCCCTCGGGTCCGCCAACGCTGGCGCCGTCAGTAGAGGAGAACGTCTCGGGGTAAGCGGCGCGAAAGGTCGTACCGGCGTTCGCCAGCGTCATACGATCCTGCGGGCGGCGCGGTCCCGCCATCGAAGGCTGGATGGTGGCCAGGTCAATTTCCAATTGCTCGTCGTATACGGCATCCGGCGTCGCGTCGGTGCGGAACAGCCCTTGCGCGCGACAGTACTCTTCCACAAAGGCGACGTGGTGCGGGTCGCGGCCGGTAAGCAGCAGGTACTTGACGGTCTCGGCATCCACCGGGAACAACGCCGAAGTGGCGCCGTACTCCGGGCACATGTTGCTGATGGTGGCGCGGTCGGCCAGCGGCAGGCCGGTCAGCCCCGGGCCGTAGAACTCGACAAACTTGCCCACCACGCCATGCTTGCGCAGCGCCTGGGTGACGGTTAGCACCAGGTCCGTTGCGGTGGTGCCCTCTGGCAGCGCGCCGGTCAGGCGCACACCGACAACCACCGGTGGCAGCAGGTAGAACGGCTGCCCGAGCAGCACTGCCTCCGCCTCGATGCCGCCGACGCCCCAGCCCAGCACGCCAAGGCCGTTGATCATCGTCGTGTGCGAGTCGGTGCCAACCAGCGTATCCGGGAAGGCGAGTGTCTCGCCGCCCTCAATCTTCGTCGCAACGACCGACGCGAGGTACTCCAGGTTCACCTGATGGACGATGCCGGTGCCAGGCGGCACCACCCGGAAGTTTTGCAGTGCTCCCTGTGCCCAGCGCAGCAGCGCATAGCGCTCGCCGTTGCGCTCGTACTCGCGCTCGACGTTCGCCTTGAACGCGCCGATCGTGCCAAATTGGTCCACCATCACCGAGTGGTCAATCACCAGGTCGGCAGGCGACAGCGGGTTGATGCGCTGTGGATCCCCGCCCAGCCGGGCCACCGCTGAACGCATCGCCGCCAGGTCTACCACGCAGGGCACACCGGTAAAGTCCTGGAAGACCACGCGGTATGGCAGATACGGGAACTCCTGTCCCGCCCCTTCCGTGCCGCGCCGCGCCAGCGTCAGCACATCTTCCTCGGTGACGAAATGGCCATCCACCTGCCGTAGCAGGTTCTCTACCAGGATCTTGACCGTGACCGGCATCCGGTCCAGGTCTATCCCTGGCCGCCCGCGCAACGCCTCCAGCGCGAAGTACGTCACCGTCTGGCCTGTGGTAGCCGACGATAGGGTGGCACGTGCGCCGAACGGGTTGATGCTCGCCTCTGCCATGTGCTGCTCCCATCAGAACGGGCGGCCGCGCGCCCGAGGATTGCCGTGGTTGCACCAAGAGGATACGCCGGTGGCGCGTTGTGCGCGGCACGCTGCCCCCCCACCTGCCGGCGGCGCGCGCACTGCCTCCTGCGCAATGGGTTAACCAGCGCGGCGCCACCTCAGTCAACCCCCGTGCACGAGGAATGCCTGCAGGGCAGGGAATCCGGCCCCTCGGCCGCCCCTCAGCTATAGTGAGACGCGCGGCGCCGCATGGGGAACTGCCGGATCTGCATACCGGTATGCGCCGCGCGAGGTGCGCCGTGCTCGATCTACTAGAGACGCTGTGCGCCGTCGCGGACACGGGTAGCCTCAGCCGCGCTGCTGAACGGCTGCACCGCACACAGCCGGCGGTCACGCGCCAGGTGCAAGCGCTAGAGCGGCAGTTGGGCGCCGTGCTGGTGCTGCGCACGCCACACGGGGTCGAGCTCACCCCTGCCGGTCTGGCGGTGCTGCCGCACGCCCGCGCCACCATGACCGCCGTCCGCGCGCTCCGCGAGGCAGCGGCAACCGCCTCCGGCAACTCGCCGTCTGCGCTGCGCCTTGCTGCCGGACTGATGGCGATGCAGTACATCTTGCCGCCGGTGCTGGCTCGTTTTCACGAACGGTTCCCCGACATCGAGATTGATCTTCAGCCGGCCCACCAGCGCGTCGCGGTCGAGCGATTGTTGCGGTATGAGGTCGATGCGGCGGTGATCGCCAGCCCGGTGCGCAGCGCCCAGGTCCGGGCGATACCGCTGATCCATGACCCGCTGATGGCGGTACGCGCGGCGCCGGCGCCGCCCGACCCGATGACGCTGCACGACTTCGCCGGGACTGCGCTGCTGGTCCTGGCGGCCGGCACCGGAATGTATGAACAGGTCGACGCGGCGTTGAGAGAGCGGGGAGTTACCTGCAAGCTGGTGGAACATCCCACCGCGGAGACGATCAAGACCGCGCTGTCCCTGGGTTCCGCCGTCTCGATTCTTCCCGCCTCGGCGATACGGGATGAGGTGCAGGCGGGGACGCTGGTGGCACGGCCGATCACCGGCTGGCGCGAGGCGCGGCGTACCGTGCGGCTATTGGTGCGCGCCGAGGGCCGCCCGCCCGCCGCGGTGACCGCGCTGCTGGATCTGTTGCGCGCGCAGTACGGCCAGCCGGCGCGCGGGCGTGCCGTAGCCGGGTTACACTAGCGTCATGTCTGACCCCAATAGCCGCCTGGTCTACTCCACCGATGGCGGGCGCGTCCGGCACGACGACGGCCGTCCGGCGAAGGCTGCGCCACTCAAACCGAAGCCACGGGCTGGATTCCCGGATGACGGCGTGGTGCGCGTGATGCGCGAGCGCGGCGGCCGTGGCGGCAAGGTGGTGACCATCGTCCGCGGGCTGCCCCAGCGTGGCGGCGACCTGGAGGTGCTGACGCTGGAGCTGAAACGGCTGTGCGGCGCCGGCGGCACGGTGAAGGGCGCCGTCGTCGAAATCCAGGGCGACCACCGTGAGCGGGTCGCCGCCCGGTTGCAGGCACTTGGCTACACCGTCAAGCTTGCGGGAGGCTAGTGCCCGTGGACGACCCCGGCCTCTTCCACACGCTCTACACCACACGCGCCCTGCGGCGGCTCCGGCCGGACCCCATCCCCGACCATCTCCTGTTTCAGGTGCTGGATGCCGCGATCCGCGCGCCATCCGGCGGCAACGCTCAGGACTGGCGCTGGTTGATCATCACCGAGCCGGAAACGAAGGCGGCGATCGGCCGCTGGTTCCAGGAGGCGTGGGAAGCCTATCAGCCGCAGTACGCCGCCGAGCCGGCGCTGATGGACGCGCTGCCCCGCCACCGGCGCCTGCCATTGAAGGCGACGGCGCACCTGGTGGCGCATATCGCCGAAGCGCCGGTGATCATCGCTCCCTGCGGCACGCGCGGGCAGCACAGCACGCCTGGCGGATCAATCTTCCCGGCCGTGCAAAACCTCCTGCTTGCCGCTCGTGGCCTCGGCCTGGGTGGTGTCATCACCAACTTCGCCCGCGCCCATGAGGCCGGCCTGCGCACGATGCTCGGCGTCCCGGACAGCCAGCAGGTGTACTGCCTCGTGCCGCTCGGTTACCCCACGGACCTGCCCGGGCCCGTCCACCGCAAACCCGTCAGGCAGGTGGTGTTCCAGGACCGCTGGCAGCAGCCGTGGCCGTACGCGCTGGCCCAGCCGGACGAGGGGTGGGGACAGCGATGGCTGAGCGACGGTTAGGCCGGCTGTGGATCGCGGCCGTGATCGCGCTGGGGGCGCTGGCCGGGGATGTCCGGCCCGCACGCGCCGTGACGGTGCCCGATGGCTATGCCGTGCAGACAGTGGCAGGTGGCCTCAACCGCCCGACGCGCATCGCCGCCAGTCCAGACGGGCGCATCTTCATTGCGCAACAGGATGGGCAGGTGCGCGTGGTCCGCGACGGCGCACTGCTAACACAGCCGTTCGCAACCGTATCAACCCTCACCGGCGGTGAGCGCGGCCTGACCGGGCTCGCGCTCGATCCTGGATTTCCGTCTGCGCCGTATGTCTATCTCTACTACACCGTGGCCGGTCCACCGCCGCGCAACCGCGTCAGCCGCTTCACCGCGCGTGGGGACCTTGCGTTCCCCGGCAGCGAAACGGTGCTCGTGGACCTGGACCCGCTGGGCGCGCCTGAGTATCACAACGGCGGTGCACTGCGATTTGGGCCGGACGGCCGGTTGTACATCGCCACTGGCGACGCGGGTAGCGCACCAAATGCCCAACGCATGGATTCACGCCACGGCAAGCTACTGCGCCTGAACCCGGACGGCAGCATCCCGCCCGACAATCCCTTTGCCGCCACGGCAACGGGAGCCAACCGTGCGATTTGGGCGCTGGGGCTGCGCAACCCGTTTAGCATGGCCTTTGACAACGCCGGCCGGCTGTTCATCAACGATGTCGGCAACGCTGCCTGGGAGGAGATCAACGAAGGGTTAGCCGGGGCCAACTACGGCTGGCCGCTGGTGGAGGGACCAAGCACAGACCCGCGCTTCCGCGCGCCGCTGCTTGCCTATCCGCACCAGGGCGGCAGCTTCAATGGGTGCGCCATTGCCGGCGCAGCGCCGCACCAGTTCCCCAATGACCCACCCGGCGCCTACTACTTCTCCGACTATTGCCGCGGCTGGCTGCGGCGGTTCGACCCCGCGACCGGCCGGTCTACCGCCTTCGCATCAGACCTCGGCGAAAACCCCGTTGACGTGACGCCGGCGCCCAGCGGCGGGCTGTACGTGCTGCTCTATGGACCGAACGGGCAAGGGCCGCGCGGGCAATTGCGCCGCATCTGGCACACCGGCAGCCTCGCGCCCCTGATCACCGAACAGCCCGCATCGCTGACCGTGCCGGCTGGTGGTGCAGCGGAGTTCATCGCCGAAGCCTACGGCGCTGCGCCCCTTAGCTACCGCTGGCAGCGCAACGGCGCTGATATCGCCGGGGCCACGAGTGCTGCTTACCGGCTGGCGGCCGTCAGCACCGCAGATGATGACGCACGCTTCCGGGTGATGGTCAGCAACGCCGCCGGCGCCGTGACCAGTCAGGAGGCACGGCTCACAGTGACTCGCAACGGTCTGCCTGCCGTACAGATCACCACTCCCGCCGCCGGCGCCCGCTACCGCGCCGGTGAGCGAATCAACTGGAGTGCGGTGGCCAGCGATCCCGATGACGGCGTCATACCACCCACTGCTTTCACCTGGTGGGTTGACTTCCATCACGACACCCACGCGCACCCGTTCATTCTCCCCACCGGCGGCGCCACCTCCGGCAGCTTCACCATCCCCGATGAGGGCGAGACAGCGACGAATGTTTGGTACCGGCTGTACGTCTCGGTGCGGGATCAGGCCGGTGTGATGGCTACCACCGCCCGGGATGTGCACCCCCACTCCACCACCATCACCTTCACCTCCGTACCCATTGGGCTGCTGCTGACGGTGGACGGCCGGCCGCTGCGCGCGCCGTTCCAGGTGGAGAGCGTGACCGGGATGAAGCGCACCGCCGGCGCGGTCACGCCCCAGGCGCATGACGGCGTTAACTATGAGTTTCTCGCCTGGAGCGACGGTGGCGCTGCCACGCACGCCATTACCACGCCCGACAGCGGGGCAACGCTGACCGTTACGTATGCGCCGGCAGCCCCCACCATCCCTCACGCACCATCGGGCCTGCACGCGCTGAGCACGGGAGCGGCCGGCAACCACATCCTCTGGCAGGACAACGCGGCCAATGAGGATACCTTCCAGGTCGTGTGGTCACGCTCCGCGCCCATAGCCTGGAACGTGGTGGACCTGCCGGGTGACACGGAGGAGTGGACACACACACCGGTCACCACCGACCGCAGCTATTTCTACTTCGTTCGGTCCTGTAATGTGGCGGGCTGTTCCGGCTGGTCACCGGGCCTGCGCATCGACTATTCCGTACCAGTTGCCCCTGCCGGCCTGCGCGCTGAGGTGGTAACGGAGACCACCGTCGAACTTCGTTGGGAGAATACGCCCGTCGACGAGCAATCGATTGAGGTGGCGTGGACCGCGGCCTCACCCGTCGCCTACCACGTCATTGAACTGGCGCCCGACGTGACCGCGACCACGCTGGCCGGGCTGAGTCCCGGAACGCGGTACTGGGTACATATCCGTGCCTGTAACCTGCTGGGATGTAGTGACTGGTCCGGCGGCATCGAGACGGTCACCTCGGGCGGTACGCCACCACCACTGCCGTCACAGGTCCGCGCCGGTGCGATCACCGCGACCAGCATCGAGGTGCAGTGGGATGGACCGGTTGCCGGGGCAACGGCCCTGCAATCCGCCTGGACACGGGCCGATGCCATCACCTACCAGTTCGCCACCATCGCGCCGGAGGCAACCGCCTGGACGCTGACCGGTGCCGTCGCGGGCCGGAGCTACTATTTCCACCTGCGCGCCTGCAACGGCGGCGGCTGCTCCGGCTGGACCGGCGCCCTGACGGTTACCACCCCGGGTGACAGCCGCGGTGGCAGCGCGCCACTCCAGCTCTCTCCCGGCGCGCCGCCCGCAAACGCTCCGCCGCCGGCCGCGTCGGTGCGCGCCGCCGGTCGCGCGCCCCGCCCGCCGGAGGTGCGCACCGCGACGCGGTTGCCCGCCACTCCGCCGCCGCCGGCCGTCCCTGCATCCGGACGGCGGACGCGTTGACCGCGGATGGCGCCCGGCTCAGCGCCGCACCTGCCGGCGAGTGGCCTCGGCCAGAGCGATCAGCACCGCGCAGCCGGCGACGGTCACCATGATGCCGGCTGCCGGCCCGCCTGAGTCCAGGATCTGGCCCTGCGCCCAGGGGATACCAAGTGCGCCCACGGCCGACAGAGAGGCGAGAATGCCACTGGCGCTACCCACCGTCGCCGGAAAGGCGCGCGCGGAGATAGCGAACGCCACCGGCCACACCGGCCCAAACCCCAGCCCGGCGGTGAGAATGCCGGCAGAGACGAGCACCGCCGAGGAGCCGCCCAGCACCAGCAGTACGGACCCGGCGGCACTGATCGCCGCGGAGAGCAGCAGCAAACCCGCTGGGGAGAGCCGCCGCAGTGCCAGGGGTGACAGCAGCCGTCCGGCGGTGAGCGCGGCCCAGAAGCCCGAGCTAAGCAGTGTTGCCGCCGCTCCCCCCAATCCGGCGGACTCACGGGCGTAGGTGAAAGCCCACCCACCCACGCCGACTTCGACGCCGACGTACACCAGCAACAGCGCCGCCAGCAACCAGAGCAGGCCCGCCCGCCGCAGCGCTGGGGCACCATGCGCATCCGGCTGATGGCGCGCGCCGTGAGCGGGCAGCCGGGAAAACAGTATCAGTGCAGCCAGCACGAGCTGCGCCCCGCCATAGAGGGCAAAGAGCGGCAAGGGTGAGACACCGGCCAGGCGCAGTGCCGCCCCCAGGGCCGGGCCACCGATGGCGCCAACACCGAACATCACGTTCAGCCGGTTGAGCGCCGCCGCTTCCCGACCGGGGCTGGCTGCCGCTACCAGCACATGCGCCACCACCACTAGCGCGCCGTCACCAGTGCCGGTGACGATCCCCGCACCGAGCAGCGCCGGATATGAGCGCGCCAGCGGGATCAGCAGCAGCCCGAGGCCGTTGATCGCCAGCCCCAGCGCTGCCGGCGCGCGAAAACCGTAGCGGTCCACGGCGCGGCCCGCCAGATAGGTGCTCACCATGGAGGCGCCAAAGATGGCGGTGAACAGCGCACCGGTGTCACCCAGCGATGCTCCCGTTCGCCGGGAGAGATCGCCGAGCGCCGGGCCGACCAGCGCAATGTACAGCCCGATCACGCCCAATCCGGCATAGCTGACAGCACGGGCCGCAGGGCAGGAGGCGCCGGCGGCCACAGCAGGGGCGAGTGCCCGCGACATCGAGACTCCCTAGACAGCGGGTCAGCGGGTCAGCGGGTCTGCCATCTCCTGCCAGCATAGCGCGTCGCAGCCGTGATGCCCGCCAGGCCGCACGATGGCGGCCTATGTGGCGGAGAGCGTGCGGCGCTCGGCGTCGGGCTACCGGGCGATAACGGCGCGGAAGTCAGGCTGACGCTTCTCCATGAAGGCGGTGACCGCCTCGCGGAACTCTGGCGAGGCGTACGCCTGGCCGAGCGCTTCCCCCTCGCGCGAGATGACGGCGTCCAGATCCTGCTCGACGGCGTTGGCAGAGAACAGGCGCTTGGCCAGCTGCAGCTGCGTCGGCGGTAGGGCAGCGATGCTGTTTGCCAGCGTCAGCGCCTCTTCCATCAACTGCGCATCCGGCACCACGCGTGACACCAGGCCGATCTGCTTGGCCTCGGCGGCGTCTACCATCCGCGCGGTCAGACACATCTCCAGCGCCGCGCCCAGCCCCACGATCTGGGCGAGGAAGTACGTGCTGGCCAGTTCCGGCACCACGCCCATCTTGGCAAAGACGGCGCCGAAGCGGGCGCTCTCACCGGCGATGCGGATATCGGCGGGCAGTACCTGGGTGAGGCCAATACCGACGGCCACGCCGTTGACCGCAGCGATCACCGGCTTGGACTGCTGCAACAGGTGAACCCAGCTATCGCCGCGCGGCGCGGCGCCACCACCGGTGGACGGCCCCGAGCCGCGCTGGAAGCTCTGGTTCCAGTTGCTGATGTCAGCACCGGCGCAGAAACCGCGCCCCGCGCCAGTCAGCACGATCACGGCAACGTCAGGATCGGCGTTCGCCTGCTGGATGGCTTCGCGCAGTTCGGCGGACATGGTCGCCGTCCAGGCGTTGAGCTTCTCCGGGCGATTGAGGGTGAGCACGGTGACGGGGCCACGGCGTTCGGCCAGGATCTGTTCGTAAGCCACGGTATCCTCCCCCCGGCGCCCTGCTGATGGTACACCGGTGCTGCCCATTACACGGCCACGGGCAACAGGGGTCAACGCCGCCGCCACGTCGAGCGCCGCCCGACCCACGAAGGATACAGGCGGCGCTCGCTGGGGAGCCTGCAGTCTGCGGGCTAGCGGCTGCCAAGCAACCGGAAGCGTTGTAGCTTGAACTGGAAGTAAAGGAAGCAGCCGAAGCAGAAACCGGCCAGAGCGATGCTGGCCGCCACCGCCACCATCAGGGATAGCGCCCAGCCCAGCGCCGGTGCGCCCGCAACAAAGGCCACCTGCGCCAGGCCGAACAGCGTCAGGGCGATGCTGTTGTTGAAGCGCATCAGCCCGCGGTCCTCGCGCGGGGCGGTGGCAACCCGCCGGGAGAACAGCCGGACCCCGGTCTGGTAAATCAGGCTGCACCGTGAGCCGCCAGCGACTGCGGCGGCCAGCACCAGGAACAGCGCCGTGGTGAACAGCGGCTGCTGCAGCACGAGCCCGGCCACCACCCCGCAAGCCAGCACCCAGCGGTTGAGGGTCACCACCGGCATCGGGATGCCGTCATTGCAGTCCGGTACGCGCTGCTTCATTGCCCGCTCCGAGCATGGGATGGTTGTTGATAAAGTAAATCATGTTTGCGCCGAGATGACAAGCGTTGGCTCAGCACGCATGACGTGGCCCGGAACACGGCTGAGATACGCTGCTCAGTGGAGAGGGGCACGGTCGGGCGGAGCGGTCCGGCCGGAGGGGGACGTCACCCCCGGTGGGTCAGTGGTTCTCGCCGGCGAGCCAGCGCCTGATGGCGTCGAGATGGCCACCCTCGTGGTGCGCAACGTTGCGCGCAAAGAACTGGGCGCGCTCAAGCTGGGGAAGCACCGAGCGGCACGCACGCACCGCGGCCTCGTGACGGGTATGCGCCGCGTCGAGGTCCGCCAGCAACTGATCCCATGACCGCCCGCGGCTACGGTCGACGATCCGGCCGTTCCACGCGTGCGGCGGGCCCGGCGGACCGTAGTCGCTGATCGCGGGCGCCTCGCCCTGCGCCACGCGCTCAAGGGCCTCGGCGTAGCCTGCCTGGGCACCGGCAAGATGTGCAACGATATCGCGACACCGCCACTCCCCCACCGCGATGGCGTCGCGCCGCTCGGCGGGGATGCGGTCAAGCACGGCCAGTGTCTCGGCGCGTACGCCGGCATTCGCCGCAAGCGTGACCTCGATATCGAATACACCGGAGGCCATCGGGCGGCTCCTCTCCCCGTCGCCGGTTGGATGCCGGGACAGTAGCAGATCGACGGCCACAACGTCGACCACCGACGGCGGATCGCGGAGATCTGTCAAGCGCCATCACCGTCCGCCGGTTGGCTTCTCCGCCAGAGCCACCCCAGACTACTACTGTGCCTTGTGCGCCTCCAGCAAGTACTTCCAGCCGGCAAATGACAGCGGCCGGCCGCCGTCCAGGCGCGCTTGCAGGCGTAGCAGCCCGTCCAGGTGAGTGGCGACCCGGAAGTCCGGCGCCTCCCACGGCACGGTTTTGAGGTAATACACCACGGCTGCCACATCCCGGAAGGTGAGCGCACCGCGCGACTCGCGCACGTCGGTCACCGCCAGTCCCGCCGCGGACAGCCGTGGGACATACTGCGCCGGGGTAGCGTTGGGGAACGGAGGAGTCCAGCCGAAGTAGGCGAGCAAGTCTTCTGCCCAGCGGCCGTGCACCTGTTGGGTGAGAAACACGCCACCGGGCGCCAGCACGCGCGCCACCTCAGCGGCGTTGAAGGCGGAGTGGCGGTTGAGCACGGCGTCAAAGGCGGCGTCCACGAATGGCAACGGTGTGTGATCCTCGGCAGGAGCGCACACTACGTCCACGCCCAGCCGGCCGAGCCGCTCCCCCGCCAGCCGGATGTTCGGCGGGTAGTCCTCCGTCACCACCAGGCGGGCGGGCCAGTGCCGCTGCAGCTCCAGCAGCCGTTCACCGCCGCCGGTACCGAGGTCCAGCGCTGACCGCGCCCTCTCCAACAGCACCCCGGCCCGCTCCACGTAGCTCCAGGGCAGCTCATCCTCAACCATCCGCCCCGCCAGGTGCGCGTAGTCCCAGCCGGTAAACGGCGCCTGCTCCTCTCGCTGCCATTGTGCAATCAGCGCGGCGCGCCGGGCGGGTGTCACGGGCCGTCCCCGCGCCGCAGCCGGCCCAGCTCGCGGTAGCTGAGCAGCGTGATCACCGCCACGCCGCCGAGCAGGATCCCCAGCTCGACGCCGAGGAACAGGGCGGCGCGCGCTTCGTCATCCTCAACCGGCGCCAGCGCCAGCCCCACAGCGCCGGCCACGATGGCCGCACTCCACCACAGCATCAGGTGGCCGCCATAGGCGTTGAGCGGGTACCAGATTGCTGGGTCGAACACGTCGGACGCCAGCCGAAAGCCATACCACTGGTTGGGGGGCACCCGACCACGGATCAGCGGCACAGCCAGCACGCCGAACAGCAGCCCGATCCCTGCCAGCAGCGCAGCCATCCACCACATCGCTGCCTCCTCAGGACGGGCGCAGATCAAGCATGCTGACGGCAGCCTCCCGCACCTCATCCGCGCGGTAGTGCATCGGCACGCGCTGGTGGGTGCGCCACAACTCCAGCTGGTCCGCGTAATGCGGTGTACCAGGCAACCCAGAGACACCGCCGGGGATAACGAAGCTGCCGTGAGCGATATCCGCCAGATTCACCACCTGCCGGTATACGGAGAGGTTGGTGATGTCGAACGGCGCACTCTCTCGCCAGGCGTACCCGGCGCATTGGAGCGTGTCTGCATCACCGCCAACCATCGCCCGGGGCGGGTTGAGGGCAGCAGCGTGCCCGGGATGAGCGGCCGCCAGTGTGTGCTTGGCGTTCGTGCCGTGATGATCCGCATAGCGCCACTGTGCCGGGTCTTCGCCGGCCAGCGCCGCTGTCGCCCGCCAGCCGTCTGCGAGCGCTACAGACAGCACCTCGCTCCAGGGACGGTCATCCCACAGCCGATCACGGCCGCCATCGCGCCACATCACCGACGCCAGCCAGCGGCCGATGATCGTGCCCAGCGCCGCCGGCTCTCCGCCGGTCAGCCAGCGCCAGGCGTCCGCGCCGGTGACGGGGGCAAACAGCACCCGTGCCAGCGTGCGCCGGACATGGGCATACAGCAACGCCTGGGGGCTCTCCGGCAGCAGGTCACCATCCCAGCCGGCCAGCAGTGCCCGTGCCCGCTCCGCTTCGCCGGTGAACGGCCCGAAGCGCGCCAGCACCGCCACCAGTTCGCGCGCTGGATGCGAGAGGCGGTCGCCCTGCATGGCGGCGATCTGCTCCGGGGTGCGCGGGCCATCACCGGAGAGCAGTTCCGCGATCCGGCCGGCGCGCGACGGTGTGGCGAAGTCGTGGGCGATGTACGGCTCGTCTTCGGCGATTACACGCTGGTTAGCGGTGCCGATGAAACCCTCGGGCGGGTTGACGGCGCGCGGCAGTTGCTCGAACGGGACCAGTCCGGTCCACTCATGCTCGCCGGTCCAGCCCGGAGCAGGAAACTGACGATGCGCCTGCGACGTACGTACTGGCAGCGCGCCACGGGTTAGGTAGCCGATGTTGCCGTGTACGTCCGCTGCCACCAGGTTGTTGACGGGGTCCACCCACTCGCGCTGCGCTTCGAACAGCTCGGCCACCGTTGTCGCGAACAGCATCGGTCGGGTTGGCTCCAGCCCCCGGCAAGGACCGTCAGTGGCGGTGTAGCGCAGCGCCAGCGCCAGCCCGGAGCGCGGGTCGCCATGCACCACAGGGCCGTGGCGGGTGCGCCAGACGTCCACCTTGGCGGGGTTGCCACCGCGCACCGTGATGCGCTCGACGGTGTGCTCGGCGGCGGCCCAGCCGTCCGGGGTGCGGTAACGGGTGGAATCCTCGCCGTCGAACTGCTCGATGTACAGGTCCTGGTAGTCGGCACCGGTGTGGGTGATGTTCCAGGCAACACTGCCGTTGTGACCGAAGTGGGGAAAGCCGGGCACACCCGGGAAGGTCGCGCCGATCACATCAAACTGCGGACAGGCGACGTGCACCTGCCAGTAGACGCTGGGCACATCCAGGGCGCGATGCGAGTCGTTGCACAGCACCGGCATGCCGGTCGTCGTGCGCGAGCCGTGCACGGCCCACGAGTTTGAACCGGCCTCGCGCTCGGCCAGGAAGCCAAGATGCTGAGCGGCCGCGCGGATCTCATCGTCCGCCTGGTCGAACAGTGCGGCCACGGCGCCTCCGGGCGGCAGGATGACCGTCGAGCCCGCCGGGGAGCGACCGTCAAGCTGTCCGTAGCGCTCTGGGCCGATCATCGCGAGCAGGCGGCCCTGGGCGATCTTCTTCTGCCACACGCCCATCAACACATGCCGCACTTTGAACGAAATGACCGAGTGCCACACCTCCCACGGCTCCGGCGAGATACCAGATAATGCGTACTCCACGGGCAACGGCTGGCCGGAGGTAAGGAAGGCATTGACACCGGCGGCGTACGCCTCGAACATCGCCCGCGTCTCGGGCGACATGGCGGCGATATCGGCCTGGGCAGCCCGCGCCAATTGCAGGCGACGGGCAAGGGTATCGGCAGGCAGCGCGGCTTCACCGGCCACTTCGGCCCAGCGGCCGGCGGCGCGGCGGCGGTCGTACTCCATCTGCCACAGCCGGTCCTGGGCGGCGGCAAAGCCCTGGCCAAACCAGGCATCGCGCTCGCTGGTTGCCTGGATGTGGCCCACACCCGCGCCATCGCGGTAGATCGTCATCGGGGCCTGGAGCCCCGGAACGTTGATGCTGCCGTCCATGCGCGGCCGCGCCGCCGCCAGATCAAGCCCCGTTGGTACCGACACATCCCACCCCCAACACCGGATGGAGGGATGCTAGAGCAGGCGGGCGGGCCAGGCAACGGCGTTAGGCGGCATCATCCCAGGTGTGGTTGCGGGCCGAGACGATCTCGACCCAGCTCTCCGGATGCTCCTCACGCCACAGGTTCTGCAGGTGGAACGCATCGATGGCGGTGGGCACGCGGCCGATCTTGAGCGGTCGCCGGTCAGACGCTTGATGCAGGCGGACAATGAATCCCATGACGGCACGCTCGCGGTTGAATTTGTCTACCACAGTTTTCGCGGCAGACCGGTCGGTACATAGCAGGGAGATCCCCTAAATTGGCGGGGGAGCCGTGCCGATAGCGCTGCCTCGCGGTGAGGGTTGATACGTGAACATCACCTTCGACGGGCCGATCTGGTACTGGCGCGGCCCGGCGCCCTGGTACTTCGTCACCGTTCCGCCACGCCAATGCCAGGACCTGACGGCGATTGCGGGGGCAGTGACCTATGGCTGGGGGATGATCCCGGCGACCGTCCGGATTGGCGGAACCACCTGGACGACCTCGCTGTTCCCCAAAGACGGCGGCTACGTCGTTCCGATCAAGACAAGCGTGCGCAAAGCGCAACGGCTTGCCGAAGGCGATACCGTATCGCTCCGGCTCGACGTCGGGTAGCAGCGGCGCACGGCGGAACTTACCTGTGCGAAGCGCACAGCCGGGCTGCCCGTACGGCGGGCCATTTCAGCGATGGTTCAGGCCGGCAGCACCCGACCACCGGCAGCACGGGAGAGGCGGTCGCGCACGGCGAGGCCCAGTCCCGCTGGGGGCGGCAGGCGGGCGGCGATGACGCGCACACCGGCGGACTCCAGCGCGCGCAGGGCAGCAAACAACCGGGCAGCGGCGCGTTCGCCGTCATCATCGTCCCGGCCGAGCGGTTCGATGGTGACACCAGGGGCGGCGCCGATCACGGCGGCGTCGGCCTCAGACAGCAGCGCACCGGCAGGCACACCGGCAGCCACCAGCGCCCGCAGCCGCCCGGCGATGGCAGCCAGGGCGGCGTCGCGGTCACCGTCATACAGCAGCATCTCGGCATCGGGCGCATAGTGTTTGTCCATCAGGCCGGGAGAGGACGCCGGTCCCTCCGCCTCGGTGACCCTCCCTCGCAACTGCACTTCACCCAGCACCGCCCGCAGCCGCTCGACGCTGACGCCACCGGGACGCAGCACCACCGGCGGGTGCGCCGCCAGGTCCAGCACGGTACTCTCCACCCCCACGGGGGTGGGGCCGCCGTCCAGGATCAGGTCGATGCGACCGGTGAGGTCGGCGGCAACGTGAGCGGCGGTGGTGGGGCTGGTATGCATGAAGCGGTTGGCGCTGGGTGCGGCGATGGGGACCGCGGCCGCTCGAATCAGAGCCAGCGCTACCGGATGCGCCGGCATCCGCACGGCGACGGTGGTGCGGCCCGCCGTGACGTTGTCCGGCACCGCCGCGGCGCGTGGCAGCACCAGCGACAGCGGCCCCGGCCAGAAGGCAGCCGCTGCCGCGCGGGCGGCGTCCGGGATATGCGCCGCTACCCGCACCAGATCAGGAAGATCGGCGATGTGGACGATACAGGGGTCATCCAGGTCGCGGCCCTTTGCGGCGAAGATGCCGGCGACGGCGGTGGCAGCGAGCGCGTCCGCGCCCAGGCCATAGACGGTTTCAGTGGGGAAGGCAACGAGCCCGCCCCGGCGAATCACCGCCGCCGCCTCGGCGATCACCGCCGGCGCAGGATGGAGCGGGTCCACGGCCAGGGTTCTGGTGTCCAGCGCGGCGCTCCTCTACGGTAGCCGGTCGGGCAGCCCCAGCAGCTCCGGCACGGTCACCAGGTGATAGCCACGAGCACGAAGCTCATCGATCAGAACCGCCACCGCCTGCACCGTCGGTGTCCGGTCCGTCCCCTGCCGGGTGTCATCTCCATCATGCAACAGCACGATCGCCCCCGGCTCAAGGCCGTCCAGCACGCGGGCGACGATCCGTTCCGGCGCCGGGCGCTCCCAGTCGTAGGTCTGGATGTTCCAGTGCACGGCGGTCAGGCCAGCCGCCCGCACGGCGCGCAACTGCCAGGGGGTATGAAAGCCGTTAGGCGAGCGATACAGCGCCGGGCGAAAGCCGGTGGCCGCCGCGATCGCCGTTTGGGCCCGTTCTAGCTCGCGGTAGTGCGGGTCCAGGAGCGCGTCGCGCTTGCGGTGCCGGTACGAGTGGTTGCCAATCGCGTGCCCGCCGGCTGCGATCCGGCGCACGGTCTCGGGCGCGCGCTCAGCATTTTCTCCCACGATGAAGAACGTGGCGCGGGCCTCCTTCTGGCGCAGCACATCGAGCAAGGCGGACGTGGCCGGGTCGTTGGGGCCGTCATCAAAGGTGAGCGCGACCACCTTGCCGCCCGCTGAGCCGTGGGTGACGATCCGGCCGTACACCTGTGACTGCGGCCAGACCGCCGGCGCGTACAGCGCCGCTGATCCGAGCAGCACCGCCAGCGCGCCCAGAACGGGCCACCACCATCGCCGGCGCCGAACCATACCGAAGCCCCTCAGTCTGCGAGCCGCAGGCAGCCGGGTATCCCGTCCGGCGCGGGCACAGCGGCAGCACGGGCGGCGCGGACATCGTACACAGCGTAGCGGCCCGCGCCCTCGGCAAATGCACGTCGCGCCAGCCCCGCGGCGGTCAACCCGTCCAGCCTCAACTGTTCGTTGGTCCGGTATTGCGCGAAGTACGCCCGTTCCACCACCACGAAGTCCACCTCCTCCGCATCCAGGAAGCAGCTGTACTGCCGTTCGGAGAAGCTGCGTTTGAACATGCTCTCGGTGAACAACTCGGAAGTGAGCACCGCGCCGTGACGCACCAGGTAATACAGTCCATCCTCTCGCTCGTTCGGCGTCAGCATGCGGTAGTGCGCACCCGGCACAAAGTCGCCGGTACGGGCATAGGCGGCGTAGTAATCATGCGAGGTTCGGAAGATGCCGGTGTAGCTGCCCTGGGCGAAGCCAAGGAAGCCGTTAGCCATCACGGTGTTGACCGCCGTCCCCGCCAGGATCACACCGGCCAGCGGCAGCCAGTGACGGCGAATCAGGGCATGGAGCGGTGCGAAGACGAACGGCACGAGCAGAATCGTCCCGCGCCGCACCACCACATCGCCAATGGACAGTGCAATGGTGACGGCGTCGTTCTCGCCCACCGCGGGCGTAGCCAGCGTGAGATACAGCAGCGGCGCCAGCGCCACACCGATGGCCAGCGCCATTGCGGTGGCAGCCCACAGCGCAATTCGGCCCCGCCACAGCGCCCACGCCAGGTACAGGGATACCGCCGGCAGACTCATAATCGGGTGGGTACCCGCCGCCAGCCAGCCCAGCAGCCCGGCCACGAGCCACCGCCGCCGGTCCAGGGCCGCGCTGAACAGAAAGAAGAACACCCCTGACCAGACAAACGAGTACTGGAAAGCGAAGATCGCATCGATGTAAAACGGGTTGAGCACAAACAGCGCCAGCAGCCACGGGTCACGCATGGCCGGCCGGGCGATCCCGGCTGCCCAGAGCAACCCCAGCAGCCCGGTCACGAACAGCAGCGTCACCGACCACGGCCCCAGCAGGGCCCACAGCGCGGCATTCACCAACCAGGGGACGGCGCCGTATGGCAACGCCACGGCATCGCCGTTGTCCAGCGGCGCGGCGCGGATGGGGAACTGAGCGTGATCAATCAGACGGTCCTGCAGATACCAGACATGGATGTAGTTGTTGATGGAGTCGGTGCCAAGGAAGACCGGCTTACTGAGGACCAGCAGCAGTACCAGCGCCAGTGGCAGGAACACTGCCAGCGGTAGGCTATACACCAGCAAGGCCGGCAGCGCGGCGGGAGCCCGGCGGCCGGCCGAGACGCGGTACCAGGCGGCGGGCATCGCCCACAGATCTACCGCGACGTCAAACAGCCGCGTGCGCGAGCGAAAGACGGGAACAGGGATCGTTACGTCGTTGCGGACCTTGTACCCCAGCCGGCAGAGGATCACCGCCACCTCGACGGTCTCTGAGTACTTCCAGCCGCGGTAGTAGCGCAGCGCCTCCAGCAGCGGCCCCACCCGAAAGATGCGGAAGCCGGACTCGATGTCGCGCCAGCGCTGGCCTGCCCACACGCTGCCCCACGCCGACATCACCCAGTTGCCCAGCCGCTTATAGCGGGTGTAGCCGGAGCCGCGCAGGTCGCGCTCCGCCACCAACGCCGCCAGGTCTTCTTCGATTACGGTGTTGATCAGCCGGTCCAGCAGTTCGGGGTCGTGCTGGCCATCGGCGTCGACGGTGAGAATCAGGTCGTCGGCGCACAGCTCTCCCGCCTGCACCCGCGCGCCGATTGCCTGAAAGGCTTCATAGTAGGCGGCGGACATCCCCCGGTTTACCGGGAAACTCACAAGCTGGACCGGCTCATCCGGGTGCGCGGCGATGTACGCCTCAATTTCGGCCTTGGTGGCGTCGGTCGAGCCGTCGTCGACGATCACGACTTCATCGACAGAGGGATGCGCCGCCAGCTTGGCCAGCACGGACCGGACCGTCGGTGCTTCGTTGTAGGCAGGGACGACGGCAATCCGGCGCGTGGCCGCCACCGCGGGTGGCCGCTGACCAACGCGGTGGGAGCGGGCTCGACGGTGCGCGTCGTGCACGGCCCGGGCGCGGTCAGTCATCGAGGAGCATCTCCCGCGGCTACAGCCCGCTCGGCCGCCAGCTTGGCGGTGTACCACTCGAACGACCGGCGCAGCCCTTCGTCAAACCTGACTTCCGGCTGCCAGCCCAGTTCTTCCAGCGCCCGCCGGGCAGACACTACCTTGGGCGACAGGTCACCGGCGCGGCCGGGGCCAATCTCCAGCGGCACGTGCTCGCCGGCCAGCGCCCTCACCCCCTCGGCGATCTCGCGGATGGTGACCGGACGCGCACCCTCGAGATTGTAGGTGCGGTTCTCGGCACGAGGCGACATGGCCAGGAGATGGGCGCGCGCCAGATCCTCCACGTACACGAACTGCCGGTGCTGCGTGCCGCCGCCGGAGAGGATCAACGGCTCGCCTTTGAGAGCGCGCCGGATAAAGGCACAGATCACCAGCGCCTCGCGCATCCGCGGGCCGTAGGGGATGCCATAACGCAGCACAGTGTACGGTCGCTGATAAAGCGTGGCGTAGTCACGGCAGAGCATCTCTGCCGCGATCTTGGTGGTGGCGTAGAGGTGGCGGTCCGTCTCTGGGGAAAAGGACGTGACTTCGTCTACTTCCTGCGGCAGCGAAGCGGAGTACACCCAGACGGTACTGGCCAGAATCACACGTCCGGCCTCTGCCCGCCGGGCCGCTTCCAGCAGGCCCGCGGTACCGGAGATGTTGAGCTGCACCGCCTCCACCGGCGCGGCGAAGACGTCGTTCACATCTGCCATCGCCGCAAGATGAAAAATGAATTCCGCCCCACGCACGGCGCCGGTCAGCGCGGCGGTGTCGAGGATGCTGGCGGGCCGCCAGTCGACGTCATCCCGGTGGGGCGGACGGATATCCAACACACGAACGTTGTGCCCGGCCGCGCACAGCGCGTCAATCACATGCGAGCCGATGAACCCGGAGCCACCGGTAACTGCCACCTGAGCCATGCATGAACCTCTAGGGAATACGCCCCGCGCGTTGTCTGCTCGGTCTACCCGAGTGCTGTGGGTTTACGTCAACTGCCACGCCAGGACCGTCCAAGCGCCACGCGCCGCAGCTTCCGTGCCGCCGTCAACGCAGCCGATCCAGCACCGCACCGAGCGACTCCACCACAAAGGCAGCCTGATCGTCCGTCATGACGGCGGAAACCGGCAGACAAATGTGGCGGGCGCACAGGCGCTCGGCGCCGGGGAGGGCGCGATCACGGTAGGGGGCAAACACCGGCTGCTCGTGCAGCGGCGTCTCGTACACTTCGCCGGACAGGCCGATGTCGTACTCGTCGCGCAGCACCTGCTTCAGCACCGAGCGATCCACGCCGTCGGGCAGGTACACGCTGTACTTGTAGTAATTGCTGCGCGAGCCTTCCGGCACGGCCACCGGGTGCATACCCAGCCGGCCATCCTGGAGCGCAGCATCGTAGATGCGGGCGATGCGCTGGCGATGCGCGATAAACTCCTCCAGCCGGGCAAACTGCTGCAAGGCGATGGCAGCGTGCACCTCGCTCATGCGCCAGTTCGAACCCATGCGCGTGTGTGCGTTCTGGGTGAACGACGCCTTGCCCTGATCGCGGTAGATCAGTGCCTCCTGGTAGATGCGCTCGTCATCGGTGACGATCATACCGCCCTCGCCAGCGGCCATCACCTTGGTTGGATAGAAAGAGAACGAGCCGGCGACGCCAAATGTGCCAGCCCCCTTGCCGCCATGGGCGGAGCCATGGGCGTGAGCGGCATCCTCGAACAGCCAGATGCCGCGGGCATCGCACAGTTGCCGCAGTGCTTCGATATCCGGCGTCACCAGGCCGCCGACATGGACGACGATCAGACCGGCGGTATTCGGGCCGATCTGGCGCTCGACATCGGCCGGCGAGACGGCCATCGACTCCGGATCGCAGTCTACGAAGCGTGGCACGCCGCCGGCATGGACCACGGCCGCGGCAGTGGCAAAGAAGGTATTGGCGGGCACCAGCACCTCTTTCCCCGTGACATCGAGGACGCGTAGCGGGATTTCGATGGCGCTGGTGCCGGAGGAGACGGCCGCGGCGTAACGGGTGCCGGCATAGGCAGCGAACCGCTCTTCCAGCTCGCGGCCGAACTTGCCCAGCGTCAGCTGGCCGGTGGTGAGCGCCTCATCAATCCGTGCCAGAATCGCCGTGCGGTCGTCATCAGAGAAGTACACCTGTGCGGGCGGGACGCGCATGAAACAGACACCTCCGGAAGGGAACCGGCCCCTCCGGGCCGCCATGTATCAGCATACCTGGTCTGCCGTGCTCATCGGAGACCCAATCGTGAGAACCGGCATCCAGCCTCGGGCAACCGCGAACCGGGCCAGCGAGCCGGAAGGTAGGAGCGAGCAGGCGGTTCAGCCCGCTCGCTCCGCTTCACCTCCCGCGCCCTTTCCCCGCTCACGGCCGGGTGACCACGAGGTTGTCGAAGCGGGCTTCGCTGTTGCCATTCTGGTCGCTGGAGGAGACACCAAACAGCACGGATCCTTCCTTGAAGGTACCGTCTTCGACGTAGGCCACCTGGGTGCCGTTGACGGTGGCGGTGATACCGTCGCCCTTGCACACCAGTTGCAGGCGGTTGGAGGCGGTGCCGCGCTTGATCGCCGCCGACGCCGTCACCGGCACCAGCGCGGTGCCGCTGCCGCGGGTGTTGTCGTAGCGCCACAGGCTGTAACTGCCGGTATCCGGCGCCACTACCAGCCGGTAGTGCCCCGCCTGGTTCGTGCGGCAGGCGACGGCGATGAACCGGTTGCGGGTATTGCCGGTCAGCCGGGCGTCGACCGTGATGGCCATGTCCTTGGCGTTGACGGAGGGGCCTGTCGCCGGGATGTTATTCCACGCCGGATCTACCTTGCGGATGACGTACTCGCCCCCCTCGTAGCCGTACTCGTATCGGGCCGGATCGTCTGAGTTGCGTGGCAGCGCGCCGCGGGACGCGTTGTCGAAGTTGTCCTGCGCCAGTGTCCCGCCCGGCACCGGTGTGGGAGAGACGCTCGGGCGCCGCGTACTGGTAGGGATCGCCGTGACCTGTTGGGTCGGCTCCGGCGCGGGCGGGCCGTCCTCATCCGCGGCCACCAGCGCCACGCCGCCGAACAGCGCCAGCGCCGCGACACCGGCCGCGATCCATACCGGTGTCCGCCGGGTGGGCTGCCGCGGCGCCGTACCGGCCGGGGCGTAGGCGGTGTAGGGCGACGGCCACTGCGCCTGGGCGGCCGGGCGGGAGGCAGGTGGCGCCGTGATGGTGGCCGCCTGGGTTACCGTTGGGACAGGCACTGGCCGGCCATCGCGCGCCGCACGCAATGCCGCCACCAGCGCCGAGGCGAAGGGCGGGCGCTGCGCCGGATCCTTCGCCATGCCGAGCATCAGCACATCTCCCACGGCAGGCGGCAGTTCCGGGCGCGCCAGGCGCAGATGGGGCGGGGGCTGATGTGCCACCGCTGCCAGCACCGCGCCGGCGTCACCATCAAACGGCAGCCGTCCGGCGAGCATGGTGTACAGGGTTGCTGCCAGTTGATAGACATCGGTGCGCGCGCTCAACACAGCGCCGGCGCTCAACTGCTCGGGGGCCATGTAACCCGGCGTGCCGATCAGCACGTTGCTGCGGGTGAGGCTGGCGCTGTTCGCGGCACGAGCCACGCCCAGGTCGAGCAGCACGGCGCGGTTGGTCCCAGATTCGATCAGGATGTTGTCGGGCTTGACGTCTCTGTGGACAATGCCGGCGGCGTGGATGGCATCCAGGGCCAGGCCAATCTGGCCGGCGATGGCCAGTACGTCATCGAGCGAGAGGGCCGGGCGCTCGCGCAGGATAAGGTTGAGCGCCCGGCCCTCGATCAACTCGGTGGCCATGAACACCGCACCCTGCGCTTCACCTGCCTCGTAGATCCGCACGATATTGGGATGCGTCACCCGGGCCAGCGACTGCGCCTCGCGGTGAAAGCGGGCGCGGGTCTCGGCGTCGGTAGCGAGATGGGGATGCAGCACCTTAAGCGCGACGGCATGCCCGCGGGCGGTGTCCCGCGCGCGGTGCACGGTCGCAAAACCACCGCAACCCAACTCGCCGTGGATCTCGTACCGGCCGATCATCGTCAGTTGCATAGGTCACCTCCGCTCACCAGCCGGTCCGCCGCTTCCGCCGCGCTCCTTCGTTCCCCTGCGCCCGCTAGCTGGGGCGGGTGTACTGCTGAATCTCGCGCACACCGGCGATCTCCGGTCGCTGCAAGGTTTCCAGCAGCGCCTGCTCGGAGGTGAACCGCACCCGCGCCACGCCGAAACTCTCGAAGTCCTCCACCGTGCGGGCATGTTCGGGAGCGGCCGCCGCTACCTGGCGCTTGATCTCGGCGTAGATGACGGGCCGGAGCTCAGTGATCTTCTCGTCATCCAGGCGCAGCCCGCGCGCCGCCGCCAGCTGCTTGAGGCTCGCCTCCGCGCGCTCGTCGTCCAGCACCACCAGCGCTTCCGCCTCACCCCTGGCGGTGATCTCGTCGAATACCGCCTGGTCCAGCTTGCCCGCCTCTACTTGCCGCTTCAGTTCCTCTCGTGCCGGCTGCGCCGCGCGTGCGCCAGGCGTGGCGGTCGCCGTCGCGGCGCGAGGCGCGGGGGTGGCGCCGCCGCTGCGGGTGAAGGCGACCGCCACACCGGCCATCGCCAGCAGGCCACCAGCCGCCACACCGAGGATCAGAACCCGCCGCGACCGGAAGACTTCCTTGTTCATCCTGTGCTCCTTTCGGGCGGTGGCTACCGGCAGACGCCGCTATCGGTCAGCGATTTGGCGGCGGCGTCCAGGTCCAGCCGCACGCGGGTGATGCCATTGCGCGGGTCCGTGATCTTCGGTCCGGCGGTGGTCAGCGCCTTCTCAAGCTGGTCAACGGTCGCCTTCTTGCACTTGGAGCTGAGCGCCGCCGCCGCGCCCGCCACGTGGGGGGCCGCCTGCGAGGTACCCTCCTGGGTGATCCCCGCCGCCGAGATGCGCGATCCGGGGGCGTACAGGGACAGCGTAGGGCCGGTCTGCGACCAGCAGGTCACCTGGTCCGCCTTAGTCTGGCGGTCGCTGCAGACGCGCGGATACTGGCGGGCGCCCTGGCTGCTGTCGTACACCGCGCCGACGGATACCGCGCCGGGCACGCAGGCGGGATCAGCGACCCCATCGATGAACCGGCCGTTCTGCTGGCCACTGTTGCCGGCGGAGACCACGGGCAGAATGCCTGCCGCCCGCAGGTCGCGGAAGACGGCGACATACGGTGAGCGCGTGCACGCCTTGGTGTTGTAGGCGGTGGCGCCCAGGCTCATATTGACGGCGACGATGTTGTAGGTCTTGCGGTTCTTGATTACCCAGTCCAGCGCCGTGAGCACGCGCGACGAGGAGGTTTGCGGGCCATCGAACACGTCCAACACAATCACCCGGGCCTCTGGCGCCATCGAGAGGGCGATGCCAGCGACGTTGGTGCCGTGGCCGTTGTCGTCCAACGCGCTATCGTTGGTGCCGACATCGGCGGTGAAGGCGACCCGGCAGGTCTTCTGGGGGGCACCTGCCGCTGTGCAGGGGCCGAAGGTCGAGCGCCGGAAGTCGACGCCGGTGTCAAGCACGGCGATGGCGGTGCCTGCGCCGGTGAATCCGCGGGCATGGGCATTGGTGGCGTGCACTAAGGGCAGGCTCTCCTTGTCGCCCTCGATCCGGGCAGCGGCCTTGGCGCTCTCGCCGCCCCCCGGAAGCGGCCCGGTGCGCTCGGGCGAGGCGTCAGCCCGGCCACAGGCCGCCAGGCTGACCGCCGCCACGGTGGCCAGCAGCGGCAGCACGCGCAAGGTGCGCGTAAACCGGCGGCATGATGAGCGCCGCCCGCCCTTCACAGTGTCCATGCTCTGCCTCTCCTCGCTCGTCAGCCCTTCCTCCAGAGGGAAGACCACCATCCGCACTGGTAGCCGGCCCTCAATCTGGAATCAGTGTGTATCCAGGCACACGCCGCGGCTGCATCGGCCGCGACAGCAGCGATGTAACCTGGGCTACAGCCCGGGAGGAGTACGCAAACTGCGAACAGCGAGCGGGGGCGGTCAAGGCACGCCCTATGACGCCTGCCTTATCTCCACGAGGGGACGATCAGGTTTCGGCCCGCAGGCCAAAGGCCCGCAAAAGCATTCCCCCTCTCCCGCCGGGCGGGAGAGGGGGTCGGGGGTGTGGGTCATCCGCTCACGTTGCCGGTTGCGGCGCTAATGCACCCGCTGCTCGTAGCCCTGCCAGAAGCGCTCGCGCACCTGGTTCTTGAGCACCTTGCCGGTGCCGCCCTTGGGCAGGGCGTCCATGAACTCGACCTTGCGCGGGCACTTGAAGTGCGCCAGCCGCTCGCGGCTGAAGGCAATGATGTCATCGCTGGTGGCGGTCATACCTTCCTTCAGCACCACCACGGCCACCGGCACCTCCCCCCAGGTCTCGTGCGGGGCGGCGATTACCGCCGCTTCCAGCACCGCCGGGTGGGCGTACAGCGCGTCCTCCACCTCCACGGAGGAGATGTTCTCGCCGCCCGAGATGATGATGTCCTTGGCGCGGTCCACGATCTGGATGTAGCCCTCGGCATCCACGGTGGCGACGTCGCCGGTGTGCAGCCAGCCATCTCTGATGGTGGCAGCGGTGTCCTCGGGCCGCCGCCAGTAACCTTTCATCACGTTGTCGCCGCGGGCGATGATCTCGCCCACCTCCTCGCCGTTGCGGGCGACATCTGCGCCGTTGTCATTGATGACGCGCAGCTCGACACCCAGCACCGGCAGGCCAGTCTTGGCCATGTAGCGCGCCTGCTCCTCGTCCGGCCGGTCTGCCAGCGTTCCCTTGAGCACGGAGACACTGAGGATGGGGGCCGACTCGGTCATGCCGTAGCCCACCACGTAATCACACTTCAGCTTCTTGCGCGCCTCCACCACAAACTGCCAGGGCGAGGGGGCGCCGCCGACGATGATGCGCCGCAGGCTGGACAGTTCATAGCCCTCCAGCCCGGGGAAGTTGATCAGGATGTTGACCATAGTCGGCACCAGGGCGGTCATAGTCACGCCCTCGCGCTGCACCAGCTCTAGCACGAGGTTGGGCACGAACGCACGTACGCAGACGTGGGTACCGCCAATGGCGGTGAGCGCGTGCGGCGTGCCCCAACCGTTGACATGGAACAGCGGGATGGTGTGCAGCATGACGTCGCGGTCGGTCAGTTCCATACCGCTGAGGAAGTTGAAGGCATTGGCGTACAGGTTGCGATGCGTGAGCATCACGCCCTTGGATTTGCCGGTGGTGCCGGAGGTGTAGAAGATCTCGGCGACGTCGTCCTCGTCCATCGCCGGCATGGGATAGGGGCCGGCGGGCGCGGCAGCCAGCAACGTCTCGTAGTCCGGGTTACCATCGCGCTCGCCATCACCCACGAGGATCACGTGCTTGAGCGAAGGCACGCTGTCACGGATCGGGTCAATCAAGCCGCGCATGGCGCGCTCGACGATGATGGCGCTGGCCTCGGCGTCGTTGAGCATGAAGGCGAAGTCCGCCGGGGTCAGGCGGATGTTGAGCGGCATGAGGATCGCGCCCATTTGCACGACGCCATAATAGGCCTCCAACAGCGGATGGCCGTTGGGTCCGAGGAAGGCCACCCGGTCCCCCCGGCGAATGCCGAGCGAGGCCAGGGCGTGGGACAGCCGGTCCACCCGTTCGCCGTACTCGCGGTAGGTGAGCCGTCGCTCCCCATCGATGATGCCGGTCTTGTCGCCGTACAACGACCGCGCCCGCTGCAAGAACTTCACCGGAAACGCATAACCGGACATGCCACTTTCTCCCTTGGCGGTCATCGATGCGCCTGCAGGACCGCCGTGCTATCTCACATCATACCCCGCCCCTTTGCACGGTGAGCGATCCGGTCCCCTGCCGGTACGATGGAAGGCGGGCAGTGCGGCACGACCGCGCCCGCGTGGGAGTGACCGAGCATGAGCAGTGCGGCACAAGCATGGACGTGGCGGGTCCAGGCGCATCACGAGCAGTCTATCCGCGTCCAGCAGGCGGCCGGCTGGCGCACCGAGACCTACCCTCCGAACGTCGCCGCCCGCTTCGCCGCCGACCCACGCCGCACCGATGATCCCTCGCTCAACCGGCTGCTGCAGCTGGTGACACCGGACTCCACCGCGCTGGACGTCGGCGGCGGCGGCGGCCGGTTTGCGCTGCCGCTAGCCCTGGCCTGCCGCCGGATCACCGTGGTGGAGCCGTCACAGCCGATGGTGGCGACGCTGCGGGCGGGAGCAGCGGCGGCGGGCATCACCAATCTGTCCATCGTTGAGCAGCAGTGGGAAGAAGCCACCGTCGAGCCGGCGGATCTCGTCTTGTGTGCCCATGTGGTGTACGGCGTCGAAGCGATCGTCCCGTTCATCCGCAAGCTGGTGGCCCATGCGCGCCAGCGGGTGGCGCTGCTGCTCACCACCAGCTACCCCGCCGCCTTTGCCGCACCGCTGTGGCCCGCCGTCCATGGCGAGGAGCGCATCACGCTCCCTGCCCTGCCCGAGCTGCTGCCCGTGCTATGGGAGATGGACATCTGGCCGGATGTGGAGATGCTCGCCATCGAGCACCGCAGCCACACCCGCCCCGCGCTGACAGAGATGCTGCACTACCAGACCTACGCCGCAGCCGGTACGCCCGCCGGCTACCGGCTGGCCGCTGCGCTCGATGCGTTAGTGGAGCCCGATGGAGAGCACGCGGGCAACGTCACCCTGCGCGGGGCACGCCCGCGGCACGTGGCGCTCGTTACCTGGCAGACGGCATAGCCGCTACAGCGCGGTCCCCGGCGTGGCCGGCTGCATGCGTGCATACACGAACCCGGCCAGCGTAAACGCGGTGACGTCACCTGCGGTCGTCCGCAGGAACCGCAGCACTTCGCCTGCTCCCCGGCCACCGATCACGCGGATATGATCGGGCGCGTCCTGGTGCTCCAGCCAGGCGGGGGCATGGAGCGACCGGCCACCAGCCGGGAAGGTCTCCAGACGCAGACGGCCGCCCCGGCACTCGATTTGCACCTCCGTCCCCGCCATACGGTAGCGGCCCAACAGGGGCTTCCATGCTTCTGGGGTCGGCACAGGCCGCTCGTCTGCCGCGGCGGCAGGGATGCCACCCTCGCGATCGTGAGCCTCAACCAGCACGTCCATCAACTCGGTGGCAGTCTCCGCAGCGATGGTGTGCCGCCCCTGATTGGTGAGGACAATCACACCCAGGCGGCGGGAGACGTTGAAGCTGATCTGAGTGATGAACCCGTGGATAGAGCCACCGTGCCCAACATCGAACCGCTCACCCTTGCGCGCAGTCATCCATCCCAGGCCGAAGCCGGTGGTCCAGGTGGGGTCAACGTGCTGCGGGTGCTGCATCTCGGCCAGCGTCTCCCCGGCCAGCACCGGGCAACCGCCGTCTGCACGCAGCTGCGCACTGATCCACGTTGCCAGATCACGCACCGTCGTATACAGCCCGGCGGCGGCGGCGATGCCATTGGTCTCTGTGTGGCGCACCGGCGGTGGCTCGTCGTCGTAGGGGTGCTCGTCATAGCCGGTGGCCTTGCGCGCCAGCAGCTCCGCATTCGGCGCAAAGCTGCTGGAAGCCATGCCCAAGGGCGCGAAGATCTCTTGTTGCACGTAGCCGGCGAACGGCCGGCCGCTGACGCGCGCCACTACCTCGCCCAGCAGCGCATACGCGAGGTTGCCATACTTGGCGGCGCTATCCGGCGCGATCACGGCCGCGGTCTGGGGCAGCGCCGCCAGGATCGCATCCATGGTGGGGAACTCCATCGAGTGCCAGTAGTCAAAGGGCCCTTCGGTGATCAGCCCGGAGTGGTGACAGAGCAGGCGCCGCAGCGTGATCTCCTCCACCGGACAATGCCGTGCCTGGATGCGGGCGAACTCCGGGATGAAGCGCACCACCGGGTCATCCAGCCGCAGCTTGCCGCCATCGCGCAGTTGCAGCACCGCGGTCGCGGTGAAGGTCTTCGAAATGGAGGCGACCCGGTACACCGTGTCCGCGTCCGGCCGGCGGCCGCCGGCCACATCGGCAAAGCCGATCCCGTCGCTCCACACCAACTCATCGCCGCTGACGGCGCCAAGGGCCATGCCCGGCAGATGCGCCGCCGCCACACGACGCGCGGCGAGCGTACGAAGCTTGGCGCTTAACGGCTCAATCAGGGCTCGGCTCATGGTGGCAGCTCCTGTGGCGGACGGGTGCGGACCTGCCCAGTATCGACCGGGGCAGGCACAGGCGCGAGTGCGGCGTGTTCGCTCGGTGACAGCCAACGTGTGCGCGCGCTGACGGTGGTGGTGTGTGCGGGGGAACAGCCGGGGCGGGCGGGGGCTGGCATCCTACAGACACAGCGGACGGGGCACACGGGACGGTCCCGCCGGGAGCAGCACCAGGGAGGCACCTCATGATCAGTGGCGGCGTGTACAACAGCGGCAACAACTTCGGCTCGCAGGCCGGCAACGTCATCTCCGGTGGCAACTTCACCCACTACGGCCCCGGCGTGATGCTCAACGGCTTCGTCAACAACACCGGCATCAACCGCCCCGGCGGCCAGCAGGCTGGCAACGTCATCACCGCTGGCAACTTCTGGCGGCTGTAGACCCGGGCGCCGCTCGCCGGCAACCGGTGGAATGACCCACGGCACAACGCACACCAGGAAGCGGGGGCGGCAGCTCCCGCTTCTTTTGGCATTTCTGCGGCTGCTCATCGCTACCATGCCGCACGTGGTGATCTGCAGCCTTCGAGCCATCGTACCTGCTGGCAATGGCGCCTTGACCATGGGTCGCTTCTTTGCCGATGACCGGCCGGCATCTGTGCGGGAGCAACAGCCACACACCGAAGGAATTGAGATGTACGACGCGATTATTGTTGGGGCACGCGTGGCCGGTGCGCCGGTTGCACTGCTGCTGGCGCGCAAGGGCTATCGGGTTCTGCTGGTCGACCGCGCGACTTTTCCCAGTGACACGCTGTCCACCCACTACATTCACCAACCTGGCGTGGCCGCACTCCAGCGCTGGGGCGTGCTGGAGGCGGCCACAGCCGGCAGCCCGGCCATCACCAACTTCACGATGGACTTCGGTCCGCTCGTGCTGAACGGGTGGGGTCCCGCTTGCGACGGCGTGCTGGAAGGGTATGCGCCCCGTCGCAGCGTGCTGGATACGGCGCTAGTGGAGGCGGCCCGTGCCGCCGGGGCGGAGGTACGCGAAGGGTTCAGCATCCAAGAACTGACCTTCGCAGACGGCCGCGTGACCGGCATTCGCGGGCGGGAGCGGGGCGGGACTACCGTCACGGAGCAAGGGCGCATCGTCATCGGCGCCGACGGCCTGCACTCCGCCGTCGCCAAGGCGGTGCATGCACCGGCTTACCAGGAGCGGCCGGTACAGGCCTGCTACTACTACAGCTACTTCTCCGACTTCGGCTTGGGAACGGCGATCTATCCGCGCGAAGGAAACGTGGCCGTGCACTTCCCGACGAATGACGGCCTATCTGTCCTTGCCGTGGGCTGGAAGCCGGCGGAGTTTGCCCGCGTCCGCCAGGATATCGACCGCAGCTTCTACGCAGCGCTGGAACGCATCTCACCGGCTCTGAGCGAAGCGGTGCAGGGGGCCAGCCGTGCCGAGCGCTGGACCGGCACCGCCGATGTGCCGAACTTCTTCCGCAAGCCGTTCGGCCCCGGCTGGGCACTGGTTGGCGACGCGGGTTACCACAAAGACCCGGTGACCGGCTACGGCATCACCGATGCCTTCCGAGATGCCGAGACGCTGGCGGCAGCGCTGGACGCCGGGCTCTCGGGCAGGGAGGATCTGGAACAGGCGTTGGCGGGCTACGAGCAGACCCGCAACGCCTTCGCCATGCCGATGTACGAGTTCATCCTTCAGCTCGCCGCTCAGGAAGCGCCGCCGCCGGAGATGCAAATGCTGCTTGGCTCGCTGGTCGGGCGGCCGGAGGAAATCACGCGGTTCTGCGGTCTGCTGGATGGCACCGTCTCCATCCCCGAGTACTTCGCCCCGGACAACCTTCAGCGCGTGATAGCCGGGGCACTGACCCCAGCCGCGGACTAGCGGGCGTTCTGCGGCAGCACAACGCCGGCCCCCTTGCCCTGCGGCCCCCACCACGCAGGGGAGATCGCGAGGACGCCGCGTTACCCCCTGCGTAGGCTCATCAGTGGCCACATCTCCGCGCGCAGCCGAACCACCTGAGCAGCCGGCTGCGCATGGTGCGCCACCGGGCGCGCCTCGGCGGATTCGAACTCCGCGGTGTGGCCAATCCTTGGCTGCACAGAATGGGCGCGAGCGGGGAGGGTCCGGCAACGACGCATCGCGCGCAGCACGCGGGGGAGCGGTGCCTTGGAGCGCGCCAAAGCTGTCTGGCACTGGATCATCCCACCTGACAACGCCGCCAGCTGCAGGCTGCAATGCTGCGCCCTTCGCCGGGCTCCTCCTCATCTCAGGCGAGCAGCCCCGTCACCACCTCGTTGATGGTGCGCCCGTCTGCCTGACCGGCCAGCCGCTTGGTCAGCACGCCCATGACCTTACCCTTGTCACCAGGTCCCGTGGCGCCGGTCTCGGTGATCACGGTGCGCGCCGCCTCGGCGATCTGCTCGCGCGAGAGTTGCTGGGGCAGATATCCCTGCAGCACAGCGATCTCCGCTGCCTCCTTCTCTGCCAGGTCCGGACGGTTCCCTTTGCGGAACTGATCGATGCTGTCGTGCCGCTGCTTGACCTCCTTCTGCAGGATGACCAGAACGGCGGCATCTTCCAGAGGTTTGCCGGCAGCGATCTGGGCGTTGTGGACAGCAGCGCTCACCATGCGCAGGGCAATCTTGCGGCGCTCATCGCCGCCGCGCATCGCCTCCTTTAGGTCAGCCGCGATTCGTTCGGTGAGGCTCATGGTACTCTCCTGACACTTTCCGTCGTCTTTGTCTGGTCAACTGGCCGGTCTACGGCGAACCGCCCGCCGGCACGAAATCCTGCATAGCGGGCTGCTTGTCTACCAGCGCGCCGGTCACGCTCGATGATGGAGGCCGTCATGCCGCGCTCGAATCCCTATCGCATCAGCGTCATCGCCAGTGCGCTGGCTGCGCTGGCTGCCATCGCCGGGCTTGCGCTCCCACGGGACGCGGCGGCACAGGTACAGAGCGGGCCTGCGACCATCACGGGCGTCTTTGCGGTGCTGGGAGCGCACCCGCGCGATCTGTACTTCTTGTACGACGAGCGGGGCACGCGTGACTACATCCGGCTGGAAGTGAGCCAGTCACAGGTGGCGGCGCTTGGCGGCGCGCAGCGATTACGCGGCCAGCGTGTTACTGTCTCCGGCACGATGACCACGGGCACCCGTGCCCTCGCCAGCCTCGAGCCGGTGCTCAGCGTATCGCAGTTACGCCTGGCCGGCGTGGCCACGCAGTCCACAGAGGTGGTGTCCGGCACGGTGCGCTACATCAACCTGCTGTGCAAGTTCTCCGATGTCAGCACCGAGCCGCATGCTCCTGCCTGGTACACCAACCTGCTGGGCATGACCTCGCCCGGCGTTGGGCATTACTACCGCGAGTCCTCGTATCAGCTTGTGGACATGACCGGCAGTACCACCGTCACGGGCTGGCTGACACTGCCACAACCGAAGAGCTACTACACGACTTCAGGGAATTTCCCCAACACTACCCGCCTGCTCACGGACTGCCTGGCGGCCGCTGATGCGCAGGTTGATTACACCCAGTATTGGGGCGTGAACCTGTTCCTGAACGCTGACTTCAATGTCGGCGGCGTCGGCTCTATTGGCCGCTGGCCGCGCACGCTGGACGGCGTCTCCGGGCAGTGGGGCTTCACCTGGATTCCGGACAACGGCGCACAGGCCGGTGTGCTGTACCACGAGATCGGCCACAACTTCGGCTTCCCCCACGCCTCCAACGCGGTGGCGATGACCGGCGCCAGCCCCAACGAGTACGGCAACGTGTGGGACGTGATGGGCAACGGTCAGGGCTGGACCGATCCGACATATGGCTGGGTCAGCTCCCATACCAGCATGTATCACAAGGACACTGCCGGATGGCTGGCCGCCAACCGCAGGTTCACGTACACCGGCGGAACGCAGGCCGTAACGCTCGAGCAGTCGGCGCAGGCCGGCGCCAATAACTATCTGGCGGCGTTCATTCCCATCGGCGGCTCTAGCACGCACATGCTCGTCGTAGAGGCACGGCGCAAAACCGGCTATGACGCCGGCCTGCCGGGCAACGCCGTTATCATCCACGAGGTGGATACCGGCCGCACGGTCCCCGCCTACGTAGTGGACGCCGACAACGACAACATCACTTCAGACGCCGAGACGCAGTGGGTAGCGGGCGAGACGTACACCTCGGACTACGGCATCACCATCACGGTCAACACCGCCACCGCTACCGGCTTTACCATCACGATCGCCACCCAGACCGGCTGCCCTGCACCGGCCATGACCGCGCCGGAGCAAGGCGCAACGGTGGCTGCGCCCAGCGCCAGCATCGGCTGGGCCTCGCTGGCGGGCTGCACGTTCGACGGGTACCAGGTACGCATCAAAGATGTACCGGTGATGTCAAGCGCCGGTACGACGATCCTCACTGCCAACGTCAGCAGCGTCAGCACCAACCAGACGGTGCCCAGTGCCTGGTATGACAAGACGTTGTATGTAGGGGTGCGTGCTGCCGGGGCAACGGGCAACGCCGCCTGGTCCGTACGCCGCTTCCGGGTGCACAACTACCCCAACAGCATCACCGCTACCGACGCCTGGACCAGCGACGGCGGCAGCGATTGGTCGGTGCGCAAGACAACGTTCAGTTCGGGCGATACGATTCGCTACGTCGGCGCCGTCAGCAATCAAACCTCAGGCGCCCAGAGCGTCCGCATGACGTGGGATGCCACTGGTCCGGGCGGATCTATCTTCAGCTCCGTCAACGACCCGTGGTCGATGCCCCAGGGCCAGACGTACTGGTACTACAGCTCTACGGTCCCGGCGCGGCTGGATGTGAACACCCCGGTTCAGCCGCAGCGGCCCGGCGCCCTCACCGGTCAGATGCTGATTCCCATGGACGCGGCGCCAGGCACCTACACCTTCACCTTCAGTCTGACCTACAACTTTCAGACGACCACCATGACCGCCAACTTCACCGTGGGCACCGGTCCCGCGGCGCCGGGCGCGCCGGCGCTAACCTCACCGGCCAACGCCGCTGTCTCCACCGAAGGCGCCGCGGTCACGCTCACATGGAGCGGCGACGCCGAGCAGTATCAGGCCGAGCTCGCGGCGCCCGCGGGCACGTCAACCTCAGCCTGGGGCGCCGCCACCACCTGGACTCCAGCCACTTCGGTTGTCAACGGCGGCGCCTATAGCTGGCGGGTGAGGGGGCGCAACGGCGCGGTAGAGGGACCGTGGTCCTCCACACGAACGTTCACGGTCACCCCCAACCTCCCCAGCAATCTGCGTGTCGCCAATGTCACCACCGGCAGCATCCAGATTGCGTGGACTGACACCTCGGCAGCGGAGACTGAATTTCAGGTGGTGTGGAACCAGCAGGGGAGCGGCGCCTACACGACCGTCAGTGTGGCTGCCAATGCCACAAATTGGACCCACACCGGCCTGTCCGCCGGCCAGACCTATTACTACTGGGTGAAGAGCTGCGCGGGGACCGTGTGCTCGGCGCTGAGCCCCAGCATCACCGGCGCCACCGCCGTTCCGGCGAAACCACAGGCGCTGCGCGCGGGCAGCGTCACCGACACCAGCATCCAGCTGCTGTGGACGGCCGGCTCAAACAACGCCACCGCCTACCAGGTCGTGTGGTCCCCGTACGGCTCAGCCAGCTACACCACGGTTGATCTCCCCGCTACACCGGCCAGCTGGGAGCACACCGGGCTGCAGGCTGGCCGTAGCTATTACTACTGGGTGCGCGCCTGCAATGCTGTCGGCTGTTCGGCGCTGGCGGGAGCGCTGGGGTTGACGACAACCGGCGCCAACACCCCCGCTGCGCCGGCCAACGTCCGCATCGGCCTCACCACTAACGGCAGCATCGAAGTGCTGTGGAACGACGTCAGCGCCGAGACCAGCTATGAGCTGGTGTGGACCAATGTCGACCCGGTCAGCTACGTCTGGGACCGCCTGCCCGCCAACCAGACCAGCGCCACCCAGAGCGGGCTGCCAACGGGAACCACCCGCTACTACTGGGTGCGCGCCTGCCTGGATTTGCTGTGCTCCGGCTATGCCGGTGGTGTGGCCGGCGCCGCCTACGCTCCTCCCGCGACCCCTGCGAATCTCCGCGTCACTGCCACTGCCTCCGGCTCGGTCAGTCTCGCCTGGGATGATGTCGCTGATGAGCAGATGTTCCAGGTGGTATGGAACCGTGCCGGTACCGGTAGCTACACTCCCGTGAACCAGCCGGCAGACACCACTGCCTGGACACACACCGGGTTGACGAACGGACAGACCTATTACTACTGGGTGCGGGCCTGCATCGGCGTTGTCTGCTCGGGGTGGTCGGCCGCGGTGGCCGGTACTCCCGGCTCCGGCAGCAGCCCGCTGCGCGCCGCCGCCGCTGCGGACGTGCCCCCACCACCAGCCATGCCACCCGCTGCGGGCGGCCCGCCCCCGCCACCACCCGCCGGCAGCGGGCCGCCACCACCGGCGAACCTACCGCGGCCCGGAGAGCGGCGCTGACCTGAGCCCTCCCCGCGCCGTCACCAGGAGGATCAGGTCTCCGGTGACGCTTTGTCGAAGCCGCCCTCCTGGTAGGTCCCCTGATGAGCCAGAGGACCTACCAGGAGGGCGTTGCCGTTGTGACTCCCAAACACAGGCGAGGACTACCGGCGGGGCAGCGGCGTGCGGCCACCACGACCGAGCAGGGTCAACCCGGAGACGAGCCCCGGGGCCCTATTCCTCCTGCTCTGCACGCAGCTCGCGTGCCTGATCGTTGCACCAATCGACGTTATCGACATGCTCGCGGCGCATCTCGGCGATCTCCTTGCGCGCCTCGGGATCGGTAACGGTCTCGGCGACGGCGTCCAGGCGCTTGACCACCCACATTTGGCCGCGGGCGAGCAGGTCCAGCCGCTCTGCCAGCGATTCCAGCGCCAGCACCTTGGCGGCGAAGTCGTTCTTGCCGCGCGAAGGCTCACCACCGGCGGCGCGCACCGCCCGCTCCATGACGGCGCAGGAGAAGGCCTCATCGGCCTCGATCTTCACCAGGTGATTACGAAAATACCCCTTAGGCACGGTCTTGATCATCGCCTGGAGCAGCTCCACCCCGGCCCGCTCCGCCTCCAGCAGCTCGTTCAACCGCGACACCGTATCGCTTACCGTGGCCGTCATCGGTCTGACTCCTGTTCACTAACGGGGAACGCGGGGGAGGGAACGGCGTACCGCTCCGCTGGCTGAAGTATATCGTGAGACGAGGGAACGAGGAACGGGAGAGCAGGGGGCAGCCACCAGACACGGGAGACCTGCTTCTCCGCTCGCGGCTTCGCCGTGCGACAATCTTCCTGCTCAGGAGGGCAGACACGTGGCTGATACAAACGCGCTCCCACTGTGGGGCGTGATGGGGTTGTTATTCAAGGCGCATCCGTGGCACGGCGTGGCCATTGGCCCGGACTCCCCGGACATGGTGACGGCCTACATCGAGATCGTCCCTACCGACACGGTCAAATACGAGATCGATAAGTACAACGGCTATCTCAAGGTTGACCGCCCGCAGCAGTTTTCCAACACGGTACCGTCGCTATACGGACTCATCCCGCAGACACTCTGTGCCGAGCAGGTGGCGGCCCGTTGCATGGAGCGCACCAGCCGCGAGGGCATCATCGGCGATGGCGACCCGATGGACATCTGCGTGCTGACGGAAAAGGAAATCGGCCACGGCGATATCCTCGTGCGGGCACACCCCATCGGCGGGCTGCGCATGATTGACGGCAACGAGGCGGACGATAAGATCATCGCCGTGATGCATGGTGACGCCCTGTACGGTCACTGGCGCGACCTGAGCGACTGTCCGCCGGCCATCATTGAGCGGCTCAAGCACTACTTTCTCACGTACAAAGACGCGCCGGACGCCCCTGTGCGCCGGGTCGAGATCGCCGAGGTCTTCGGCCGCGACGAAGCGCACGAAATGATCGCCCGCAGCCAGCAGGATTACCGCGCCCGATTCGCCGGGCTGTACCAGCTGCTCAACCAGGCGATGCAGAGCTAAGCCAGTGGTACACTGTGTCCCCAGCACGCTGGTGCTTGACCGGCGTGGATGAATGGTGATCATGCAAGTAGCTTGTGCCGCGAGGACAAATCGATGAGTGGACTGTTGCGGCTGCATATCCAGGACAGCAGCGGGAGCCGCGAACAACAATTTGAGGGCGGCCCGGTTGTTGCCGGCCGCGAGTCTCCCGGCGGGATCTCGCTCAACGACCCGCTAGTCTCGCGCACGCACGGGCGGTTCGAGCCCCGGCCGGATGGGTGGTACTTCGTCGATGCCGCCAGCCGCAACGGTAGCTTCTACAACGGCCAGCGCCTGGCGCCGGAGCAGGGCATTCCCCTGCGCCCGGGCGACAGCGTCCGCCTCGGCAACGCCACCGTGACGGTCGTCGATGCCCGGATTGCCGCCGCGCCGCCACCACCGTTTGTCGCTCCCGGCGTCCCCACCCTTGGCGGCCCAAACGGCGCGACCTTCGGCGCACAGACCGCCCCGCAGCCGCCCGTCGTCCCCATCCCATCCGCGCCGCCGCCGGTGCGCCCGCCGGACCCTTCCCGCCCCTCGCACGTCGGCGCCCAGGACCACATCGTCCACGTCGGCCGCGCTATCGACAACGACATCGTGATTAACGACGGCTACGTCTCCTCGTACCACTTCGAGGCGTGGCCCCAAGACGGCGGGCTGATGGTCAAGGACCTCGGCTCCCGCAACGGTACCTTCGTCAACGGCCAGCGCATCACCCAACTGGTCGTGGCCCCGAATGCCGTCATTCAGATGGGCCCCAACGCCACGGTGACCGCTCAGCAGATCATGGGCAGTCTCGCCGCCGGCCCCGAGCAATCGCTGTACACGCGCCGGCCGGGCGAGCTGGAGCACCTGGTCGTTGGCCAGCAGTTGGGCCGGATCGTCGGCAAGGAGCAGAAGACTATCCTGCGCGAGGTCGATGTCGCCGTCCGCCGTGGCCAGTTCATCGCCATCGTGGGCGGTTCCGGCGCCGGCAAGTCTACCCTGATGAAGGTGCTCAACGGCTACACGCCGCCGGAGGTCGGCACTCTGATCCGTGCGCGGGACGCCCAGGGCCATGAGGAGGAAATCGGCTACGTCCCGCAGGAAGACATCATCCACCGCGAGCTGCCGCTGAAGGACGCGCTCGTGCTATCCGCCATGCTGCGCTACCCGCCGAACACGCCGCAGCAGGTGGTGGAGCAGCGAGCCACCGAGGTGCTGTCTGAGCTGGGCTTGTCCGAGCACACGAATACGATGGTCTCGCGACTGTCCGGCGGCCAGCGTAAGCGCGCCTCGGTGGCGCTGGAACTGATGCGCCGGCCGCGGCTGCTGATTCTCGATGAGCCGACATCGGGGCTGGACCCCGCCAGCGGCCGCCGCGTGATCAAGCTCTTGCGCTCGTTGGCCAACACCGGCGTCGGTATCCTGCTCGTCACCCATGCGATGGAGAACGTACCGGACTGCGACACCATCGCCTTCCTTGCCCCCGGCGGCCACCTGGTGTACTGGGGCACACTGGACGGCGCGATGAAGCACTTCGGCACGCAGGACCTGGCCGAGGTCTACGACTTCCTCGACCCGGATGGCGCCACTTCCGACGGCAAACGTGCCGCGGTGCAGCACTGGCGGCAGCGCTTCCTGGAGTCCGAGCACTACGCCACGCTACGGTCTGATGTGGATGCCGGGATGCGCACCCTGGCGCCACTGGCACAGTTCGCCCCCGCACCACAGGCACAGGACAACGAGCTGGTCAAGTGGCAGCTGTCCGGGCTGACCAGGCGCTACGCCCGCATCGTCATCGGCGACCGCCGCAATCTGTATCTGCTTCTCGGCCAGGTGCCGATCATCATCGTGCTGGCGCGGATCATCTTCTCACGCAACGTGCTCCAGCCGGAGACGCAGGCCGAGTTCATCAGCAACGCCTCTAAGGGCTTGCAGTTCCTGTTCATCCTTGGCGCCTCGCTCGTATGGTTCGGCACGATCAACGCCGCCCGCGAAATCTGCAAGGAGCTACCCATCTGGGAGCGGGAGAGTCACTGCGGCGTCAAGCCCATGCCATACGTGCTGAGCAAAGTCGCCGTGCTCGGCGCGCTGGCCGCCATCCAAACATCGATGCTGGTGCTGCTGTTCTTCGTGCTGTGGAAGGTACCGGGGGGCGCCGGCGCCTTCATCGGCATCGTCTTCGCCGGCTTCTTGGCGGCCTTCGCCGGCACGGCCCTCGGCCTGGCGATCAGCGCCTCCGTGCCGTCTGCCGACCGGGCGATGGCGATTGTGCCGCTGGTCATGATCCCGCAGTTGATGTTTGCCGGTGTGCTCATCCCGCTCAAGGAGATGGGCGGCGGCAAGTTCATCAGCTACGTTGTCTCCTCGCGCTTCTCCTTCGAGGCGCTGGCGCGGTTCACTGACCGCAAGAACTACATCCCGAACCCGCAAAACTTCAAGCTGTATGAGCAGGTGGACGGCTCCGCCATCGGCCCGGTGATCGTACTGGCCGTGCACGCCATCGCCTTCACTGCCATCGCCACCTGGCTGGTCGCCCGCTCAGCCCCCAAGCCGCAGGCTCCCCAGGGCCAGGCCGGCCCCACCCCGGGGCAATACATCCACCCGGGACAGATGGGCGTGCCGCGGTAAGAGCAAGGAATCGCGGGGGGCAGGCCGGCTCCCCGCTCCATATCCTCATCTTCGCTCCCCGCTGCGCCACACGCCGCGCACTTCGGACAGTGCGGCCGGGTCATCCAGCGGGTCGCCAGCGAGCAGCAGCAGGTCGGCACGCAGGCCGGCGTGGATCCTGCCTGTCTCCTGCGCGATGCCGAGCAGCACCGCCGCGTCGGAGGTGGCCGCACGTAGCGCCTGTACCGGGCTCATGCCTGCTGCCTCAATCAGCAGCGCGACTTCACGGCGGATGGCGGTGACCGGCACGTTGGTGATGGCGTCGGTGCCGGCGGCGATGCGCACCCCCGCCCGGTGCGCCTGCCGTGCCGCCTCGACCGCTGCCTCCCAACGCTCGCGCGCCCGAGCTGCCGTCTCGGGCGGCCGGCCAGGGGCCATCTGCGGCGCCTGGGCCGCCTCCATCGCCACCAGCGTCGGTACCAACCACGTCCCCCGCCGCGCCATCTCTGCAATCGTGGCGGCGTCCAGCCGGTAGCCATGCTCGATGCAGTCGAACCCGGCCGCGACGGCATCCCGCGCGCCGTCCAGGCTGTGGGCATGAGCGGTGATGCGCAGCCCCACGGCGTGCGCCGCCCCGGCGGCCGCCGCCAAGCTGGCCTCGCCGAACGATCGGGGCACCCGCACCTCGGGTCCGGCGGGCACCGGCGAAGCGATCACCTTGATGATACCGGCGCCGGCCGCCACCTGCGCCGCCACCGCGGCTCGCACCGCCTCAGGTGAGTCTGCTTCCGCGGCCACACCGGGAGCGTAACCGCCGGGCATCGCCACCGGCCGGCCGGCGGCAATGAGGTGCGGGCCGGGGGCCTCCCCTCGTGCGATGGCGCGCGCCGCCGTGATCACAGCGTGACTGGGCGCGCCGAGATCGCGGGCGGCCGTGATGCCCGTGGCCAGCGCCGCCGCCGCGTTGCGCAGCGTGGTCTCTTCCGCGCGTGCCGAGGCGCCACCCCAGCCCAGGTGGATATGCGCATCGATCAATCCCGGCAACAGCGTGCCGCCGTCACCGTCTACAACTTCAGCACCTGAAGCTGCCTCCGGCGCATCCCCGCGTGCTCCCGCCCAGGCAACGCGCTCATCGACGATCAACAGCGCTGCGCCCTCCATCGCGCGCTCTGCCAGCCCGTCCCACAAGCGGATGTTCGTAATCAGCGTGCTCATACGTAGAGGATACGGGGGACAGGGAGTAGGGATGAGGGGAGCACAACTCCCGCTCGCTGCACCCGCGACTGCTGCTCCCCACTCGCCATGAATCCCGTACGCTTTGGTGCAGCACGACGGCACTGGGGGGGCGATGGAGGGCGAACGCGACGCGATGAGCAACCGTCAGGTAGCGGCGCTACTGCGCGATGTGGCAATGGCGCTCAAGATCAAAGGTGCTGATCGCTTTCAGGCCGGCTCATATGACACGGCGGCGCGAGGGGTGGCGCACGCGCCGGCGCCGGTGCGCGAGTTGTGGCGGCAAGGGCGGCTGACGGACATCCCTGGTGTCGGCGGAACGATTGCCGGCCATCTGGATGAGTGGTTTCGTACCGGCCGCGCTGTCCGCTTTGATGAGGCGCTTTCCGGCATCCCCGATGCGGTTCTGGAACTGGTGCAGATCCCCGGCGTTGGCCCTGCCACGGCGCAAAAGCTGGTGGCCGCCGGTGTGGAAGACCTCGATGACCTGGAACGGCGGTTAGAGCGTGGCGACCTCACCGGCAGCGGGCTCACCGCCAAGGCGTTAGAAAAGATCGCCCAGGGGCTGGCAGAGTTGACGCGGCGTCCCGATCGGGTACTGCTGCCCTCCGCGCTGGCCGCCGTTACTCCGCTGCTGGTGCATCTGCGCGCCGCTCCGAGCGTGCTCCGTGCCGAGCTGGCGGGCAGCGTCCGCCGCCGCGCCAGCACCGCCGCCAACCTCAACATCGCCATCGCCACCGCGGACATCGATGCCGCACTGGCACACGCCCGCACCTTTGCCGGCGTGGAGCGCGCTGAGCCGCTGATGGTTCGCGCTGAAAGCGACCGTGACACCCACGGTGCACGCGGGCTGACGATGGCGCTGCACAGCGGGCTGCCCGTACAGGTGCTGGCGGTGGCACCGGAGCAGTTCGGGGCGCTGTGGCAGTGGCAGACCGGCTCGGCCGCTCATAACGCCGGCCTGGCACGTATCGCAGTGGCGCACGGGTTGCGGCTGTCACCCGGTGGGTTGTGGTCCCCGGAAGGGCCGCTCGCCACGCCTGGCGAAGAGGATGTGTATCGGGCACTGGGCCTGAGCGCACCGCCGCCGGAGTTGCGCGAGGACCGGGGCGAGCTGGATGGGCCGCTGCCACGGCTGCTAGCCGCCGAGGATATCCGCGGCGACTGCCACTCCCACACCACCTGGAGCGACGGCCGCGACAGCGCCCGGGCAATGATCGAGGCGGCGATTGCGCTGAGACGCGATTACCTGGTGATCACCGACCACTCGTACCCCAACCTCAACTACGCCCAACGTGCCGTGGAAATCGAGCTGCTGCAGCAGGCGTATCCCCAGATCCGGCTGGTCAACGGACTGGAGGTGAACATCACCGTGGAGGGCGGCCTGCAGGTGCCGGATCAGGTGCTGGCAGCGCATCAGTTCTGCCTGGCCAGCATTCACACCGGCTTCCGTCAGCCGCGCGATGTCATCACCCGCCGGCTGCTGGCTGCGCTCGCCCACCCTGCGATCAACGGCATCGCCCACCCAACGGGGCGGCTGTTGCTGCGACGAGAGGGCATCGACGCAGACTGGGACGCCGTTTTCGAGGCATGCCTGCGCTATGACAAGTTTCTGGAGATCGACGGCCCGGCTGACCGCCTGGACCTGCCCGATGACCTGGTGCGCGAGGCGATGCGGCGGGGAGTGAAGCTGACGGTGGACAGCGATGCCCATGCCACCGAGGAGCTGCACAACCTCACGACGGGAATTGACGTCGCCCGCCGAGGCTGGGCCGGGCCGGCCAGCGTGCTCAACACCCTGCCTTACGACCAATTCCGCGTGGCGGCGCGGGTACGCGGATGAGCAAGCCACGCCGTGCGCAGTGCGGGCGGCGCGACGGGCCGGCTGCTGGCGCTGTCCGCCGCGATGAAGCTGATGCTGTCCACATATAGGGCGGGCTGGGCGCTGCCGTTGCGCTCCTGAATGACCACGCCGCCGATGGCGCGCCCGGCCGCCCCCAGATCCGTCACTGGGATCTGATACACCTTCCAGGCGCTGGCGGGAGGAGCGCCGCCATAGGCGTCGATCAGCACGGACTTCAGCCGGCCGCCGCTCTCATCGCGCAACTCCACGCCGTACCGCTGGCCCGCCTGGGTAGCGCGCGCGGCGAAGCGGAGCAGCGTGACGCTGCCGGCCGGCACCGGTGTCGCCGTCCGCAGGTACAATCCCGCCCATGCCGACGTGGCGGTAAACGAGATGCTGCGCGCCCCGGCATAGACCGGTGCGGTTGCCGACAGATTAACGGTGGCTCCCCACGACCAGTTGCGCCAGCCCGCCGCCGGCGCGTCGTCGTACACCACGGTTCCCACCGAGGGCGCAGCAGCCAGGATGGTGAAGCTGTCAATCTGCCCGCCACCGGGATAGGCATGGAAGCGACCGGTGATGCCGGTCTCCGCGAGCGTGATCATGAGCGGACCGCGGCCGCGGTAGGTACGCACTGTGCCCGGCGCCGCCCCGGCGATGACATCGGTGCCACGGCCGCCGGTACCAGCCACGATGTATGTAATACCGCCGCGGACGCTGCGCTGGTAGTTGTGCTCGTGTGCGGCCAGCACCAGGTCGACACCGTGCTCGGCCAGCAGGCCTTCCATTGCCGCCCCATCACCCGGGAACTCGCTGCCGGGGTGACTGGCAGCAGCGCCCAACCACCACTGCCGGTGCAGTACGAGGATTTTGAGCGGCTCTGCCGCAGCGTCCAGTGCGCTGACCAGCCACTGCCATTGCCCCGAGCCGGGCCACAGCGAGCGTTCAGTGTCGATGCCGATCAGCCGCACGCCGCTGACACGCGTGGACCAGTTGAGCGCGCCACCGGGATACAGCGCGGTGTAGGCGCTGTTGCTATCGTGGTTGCCGCGCACGCACAGGCAGCCACCGGCAAGCAGCGCCGCCATCTGCTGCTTCCAGGCGGTGGGGCCGGCGCTATAGCCATAGTCGCCCAGCCCCAGGTAGCCATCGCTGCCCAGGTCGACCGCCAGGGCTGCCACGCCGGCCGCGTTGCTGCTGACGCCGCTGTCGCCGTAGGCAGCGATCGTGCGGGGGGCGGCGTGCGCTGGCTCAGGCGTAGCGGCGCTTGCGCCCGTTAGGAGCAGTGCAGCCGAAACCAGGAGCTGGAGCCATACCCGACGCATAAGGCATCTCCTGTGTGGTTGGCGGGACGCGGAGCCGGCTCAGGCGGACGGTGCAGCGTGGAGCGGAAGGGTGATCGCAACCGTCGTGCCCTGCTCTGAGACAGAGGTAATGGTCACGCTGCCATCGTGCTGCTCGATGATCTGGCGGACCAGCGATAGCCCGATGCCGGCGCCCCAGATACCGCCGACATTGGCCCCCCGCCGGAAGCGCTCGAAGACGTGCGGCAGGTCGGCTGCCGGGATGCCGATACCGCTGTCAGCGACGGTGACGGTGGCGGTCTGGCCGTCGTCACTCGGGGTGACGGAGACCATGATCATGCCGCCGCCCGGGCTGTACTTCACCGCGTTGGCGAGCACATTCGAGATAGCGCGGCCCAGGCGGGCGCGGTCGAACCAGCCCCGCAGCGGCTCGTCCGGCAGCTCCAGCACGAAGTTGTGACCGGCGGCCCGCGCTTCGGAGACGAGATCATCCACCAGCCCATCAAGGGCCAGCAGCTCCGGGTTCAATTGGAGGATACGCCCGCTTTGCAGACGGGAGACGTCCAGCAGGTCGGTGATCAACTCGGTCATGCGCCGCGCATTGACGCTGATCGTGCTCAGCCCCTCCGCAAGCGCCGCGCGGTACGGGCCGTCCAGCCGTTCAAGCCGTCGCTCCAGCACCTGGGCGAATCCGGCGATAGAGGTGAGCGGTGTGCGCAACTCGTGGGAGACGGCTGAGAGGAATTCGTCGCGCACGCTGAGCGCATGCTGCGCGTGCGCACGGGCGGCCTGCTCGGCTTCATAGAGGCGGGCGTTTTCGAAGGCAATCGCCACTCGTTCGGCCGCCAGTGTCATCAGCGTGGTGTCCTCGCTGGTAAACTGCCGCTCCCCCCGGCTGCCGGCATGCAGCACCCCGAGCACCTGTCCATGCGTCACCAGCGGTACACCCAACAGCGAGCGCAACCCGGCCCGCCGGATCTCCGGCTGCACGAGATCCACCGTCGCGACATCGTCCACGATGATCGGCCGCCGCTCCTGCGCGACCCGCCCAGCAAATCCGGCGCCGAGAGGGATACGGATGCTGTAGTCAACCGGCTCGTGCACGCCGGCGATAGCGCGGGGAAGGAGCGCACCATCCTCGGGATCTACCAGCAGCACGGCGACGGTGTCCACCTCTAGCGCCTCGCGGACGCGCACCGGCAGCTCATCGAGCAACGCCTGAAGCGACAGGCTGGACAGCGCCGCATCGGTGACGGACTGGAGACGGCGAAGGCGTAGGGCCGACGCCTCGGCCGTTTCGCGGGCGACGCGCTCCCTGTCCAGCAGCTCCCGCCGTTCGGCTTCGGCCTGGGCCCGCTCGGTGATATCGCGCAGGATGACGGTGTACAGCCGCCGCCCGTCAATCTCAATCTGCGAGATCGTCGCCTCAATCGGGAAGTGCGTGCCGTCTGCGCGCACCGCGGTGAGGGGTTCCAGGTGGCCCATGGAGCGCCGGGTGACGCCGGTGGCGCCAAACCGGTCGACATGGCCGCGATGGAGGTTACGCGCCGCCGCCGGCAGAAACCGATCGAGCGGGCCGCCAATCGCCTCGTCCGCTGTGCAGCCAAACATCTCCTCGGCAGCGCGGTTGAAGACGGTGACACGCTGCTGATCGTCGATCGTGATGATCGCGTCCATCGCCGAACCGACGATGCCGCCCATACGCGCCTCAGTGGTCTCGGCCAGGCGATTGAGCGCGAGCGCGAGGTTCTGCACCTCTGCCGGTCCGGAGACGGGAACACGGGTGGACCAGGCCCCGCCGGTTAGCGCGCGGGCGGCGGCGCTGGCGCCGGCCATCGGCACCGTGATGTACCGGCCGGTGAGGGTAACGCCCATGGCAGCAAGCAACATTGCCACCGCCAGCAGGACAAACTGCCGCAGCACATCGTCGCGGATGGGGGCGAACACGGCTGCGCGCGGGATTCCGGCATTGAGATGCCAGGAGACCTGCTCCAGCGCGCTGAAGACGTACAGCCGCTGCCGGCCGTCGATCCCTTCCATCTCGGCAGTGCCGCGCTGTTCGGTGATCGTGCGGCGGACCAGCGGGTGGGCATGCAGGTCCTGGCCGACCCACCGCTCCGCGTCCTCGGAGCGGGCAATGACCAGCCCGCCACCGCTGAGCAGCGTGATCACCGAACCGTGCGGTAGGTGCGTGGAGTCGATCAACTCCTGAAACCGGTCCAGATGCAGCGACACGGCGGCGATGCCGGTGATGCCGCCGCTGCCGTCGTTCACCGGGCGTGCCAGGTGGATGACCGCCGCGCCCGTGGCCCGCGAGCGGGCCGGCACACCGGCCACTAACCCCTGCTCACGCACCGCCCGTTGGAAGTACTCGCGGTCCAGCGGCGGTGTGATACCGGCGCTATCGCCTTCCGCCAGCCCCACCGTCTGGCCGCCTGGGGTGAGCAGGATGATGTTGGCGACCCAGACCGGCAGGTCGGCTTTGATAGCGCGTAATGTCTGGTCGTTGACATCGCGCTCCGCCTCGGTGAAGCGCGACATCCGTCCCACGGAGCGCAGCAGCAGGTCGATGCCGGTGATCTGCGCCTCCAGTTCGGCGCGGACCGCTTCGGCGCGGGCCTGGGCCAGCGTCTGGGCATTGCGACGTGCGGACTGGTAGCTGCTGGTCAGTTCTACCACAACAACGATCAGCAGCGGTGCCACCGCCGTCATCGCCAAGAGGCCGAGCAGCAGCCGGATGGGGATACGCCGGCGCATGCGCCGCTCTCCGGTGAAGCGAAACCACAGGCCGCGTCACAAGGAGCCGACGCGGGGATTGCCAGCCTGGTGCCACTGGCATCGTAACCTGCCCGCCGGTGCGCCGGCAGCAGCATGACGTAATGTTGCTGTTATGTTCCACCCCAGGCGGCCAGCAGCGCCGGAAGTTCCACCAATTGGGTGATGACTGCATCCGGCACAATGTGGTCAGGCTTGGGCCGGGGGACGCCGTTGGTCTTCCACACGCCGCGCATCCCTGCGCCGGCGGCGCCCGAGATGTCATCGATTGGGCGGTCGCCTACCATCACGCAGGCGGACGCCGGCACCCCCAACCGCCCGGCCACCGCGGCGAAGACCGCGGGATGGGGCTTGGAGTGGGGCAGGTCCGACGTGTAGACCAGCTCATCCAGCAGCCCGGATAGCCCGTGAGTTGCCAGGTCGGCGTTGTGCCAATCCGCCGCCCACCAGGTGTTGGACAGCAGCCCCAGCCGGTAGCCGCGGGCGCGGAGTGATTCCAGCACCGGCCGGGCATCGGCGAAAGCCACCGCCCAGCCGTCGACCGCGCGGGCATAGCCATCGAGTGCGGCGATCAGTTCGTGTTCATGCACGGAACAGCCCAGGCGTCGGAAGCCATCGCTGAGCAGGCTGGAAGGCGGCCCGCTCCAATGCTCCGTCTCCACCCGCACCCAGTGGGCCAGCTCGGCGGCGCGCATGGCAGCGGCATATTGCTCACGCGCCGGCCAGCCGGCACGCGGCACCGCGCGGATCAGATGGTCATATGACAGCGCCCAGCGACGCGGGGCGTCCGCATCCCAGTCAGGCCAATCAACCAGCGTGCCGCCGAGATCGAAGATTACCGCGCGGGGGGAGGTATAGCGGTCCTGTGGCATGGGCGCCAGCGTACCATACCCTACCGCCATTTCTGGATGGCACTGCCGGAACAGGTGGTTACACTGGAAACAGGCGCACGGCGGGAGTCGGCGATGCACGACCACGGCCATGTTCATCCCGGGGAAGAGGTGCGGGCGCGCAGCCGCCGCGCGCTGCTGGGTGCAATGCTGGTAACCGCCGGCTTTGCGGTGGCCGAGGTGATCGGTGGATTGCTCACCGGCTCGCTGGCGCTGCTGGCAGACGCCGGACACATGGCCACCGACATGATGGCGCTGGCGCTCGGCATGTTTGCAGCCTGGATCGCCGGGCGGCCACGCACCCCACGCAAGACCTACGGCTACTATCGTACCGAGATCCTGGCGGCCTTCATCAACGGCGCGGCGCTGGTGCTGATCTCCGCCGTTGTCATCTGGCAGGCGGCCTCGCGCCTGTCCCAACCGGCGGACGTGGAGTCCGGACCGATGCTCGTGGTGGCAGTGCTGGGCTTGCTCGCCAACCTGGTGGCGGCCGGCATCCTGCTGCGCGCCGGCGGCAACGGCCTCAACGTGCGCGGGGCGCTGTGGCATGTGGCCGGCGACGCGCTCGGCTCGGTCGGTGCGATCATCGCGGCAGTGGTGATCCTCACCACCGGCTGGGGCCGTGCCGATGCCCTCGTATCTCTCTTCATCGCGCTGCTGATCCTGGCCGGAGCCTGGCGGCTGCTGCGCGCCTCCACCGACGTACTGCTGGAGGGCACACCGGCCCATATCAACCTCGGCGAATTGGAGGACGCGCTCACCGCCGTCCCCGGTGTCACCCGCGTCCACGACGTGCACGTCTGGACGGTGACCAGCGGCTTTGACGCCATGAGCGGCCACGCCGAGCTGGACGGCAGCCGCGACGCGCATGACGTGCTCGACGACCTGACCCGGACACTCATCGAGCGGTTCGCCATCTCTCATGTCACGATCCAGCCAGAGCCTGCTGCCCACGCGGACTGCCACGGCCCCGGCTGCGATGACGCCCCGTTCGCCGCAGGTAGCCAGGTGTCAGCCGCCGGCGGCCTGCGCCCGAGCAGCCCGCGCTAGCCCTGTCCTGCCCCTAGCCGCCCGGCGCGGTATGCTAGGGCGCAGGCTGACGAGCCGGGGAGGCGATGATGACCGCTGTGCTCCCGCCCTATCTGGACGGCCGCGCGTTGATGGAGTGGGTCCGGCAGTTCGACGCGCTCGGCACCCACCGCACTGGTAGCGCGGGCGACGAGGCCACCACGGAATGGCTGATCGCCCGGCTGGCCGAGGCCGGCATACACGGTGAGGCGCACTCGTTCACGTTTCCTAAGCTCGATGTCACCACCGCCGAGTTGCACGCCGGCGGTGAGGTCATCGCCGGACACGCACAGATGGATGCCGGGCTCACCCGTGCCGGCGGCGTTGACGGGCCGCTCGTCGGTGCTGATGCCGTCACTCCCGGCGCCATCGCCGTGCTCGATGCGCGGCTGGAGGGGGCGGCGCACGCGGCCGACGCGGCGGTGAGTGCCTGCGCGGCGGCGGGAGCAGGCGGGCTAATCGTCATCGGGCGGCGGCCAACGGGCAGCATCACGTTGATGAATGCGCCCCACCTGTCCTGGCCCGCGCCGCTGCCCGTGCTCTTCATCCCCCAAGCAGAGGCAGGCACGGTAGCGGCGGCACTGGCGGCGGGAGGCAGTGCGCGATTGGTGGTCGAAGGGGAGCGGGTCCACGCCCGCGCCACCAACGTCATCGCCCGCGTACCGGCCGATGCCGGACTGACCGGAGCCGCGCCCATCGGCCTGATGACCCCGAAGAGCGGTTGGTTTCACTGTGCGGCCGAACGCGGGGGAGGAATCGTCATCTGGCTGGCGGTGGCGGCAGCGCTGGCGAACACGCCCGGCCGGACCCGTGATGTGGTGCTGGCGGCCACCTCCGGCCACGAACTCGGCCATGCCGGTCTAGAGGCCTGGCTGCTGGAGTTTCCAGCGGCGGCCACGGTCTGCGAGTTCTGGGTGCATCTCGGCGCCTCTATCGGTGCGGCCGTCGCGCCCAATCTGGGGATGTTCGCCTCGGACAGCGCGCTCCAGCGACAGATGGAGGCGCAGTTGACCGCCGCCGGCGCCGGACCGTACCGGACCCTGCCGGCCGGGGTACCGCCCGGCGGAGAGGCGCGGAACGTTGCCCTGCGTGGCGGCCGCTTCGTCTCCTTTGCCGGCGGCCACGCCTACTTCCACACCCCCGAGGACCGGCCGGACAAGGTCGATGCCGCTGCTGTGGCGCGCTACGCCACGGCGGTGACTAGCTTCGTGGTGGACGCTGCCCGGACGTGAGCCCGGCGGGCAAACCGTCCGGCCATGGCCGATGCTGAAGGGACCAGGGTCAACGCAACAGGCGGTGCGGTGTGCGGCTGGCGGTTGGTGATCCGGCGCCGGAGATCGCGGCGGGCAGCGTCAACGGAACGGTGCGACTGGCGGACCTCTGGCAGGTACGGCCACTGGTGGTGGCGTTTCTACGTCACCTTGGCTGACCGTTCTGCCGGGAGTACCTGGCAGCGCTGCGGGACAGCGCACCGGCAATCGAGGCGGTGGGGGGACAGATAGCCGCCATCACCATGGGCGATCCGCGCCAGGCGCAGGCGCTATGCCAGCGCCTGGCGGCGCCTTTCCCCTGCCTGGCCGACCCCGAGCGGGCGGCCTATCGCGACTTCGGGCTGCGCCGCGGCACGATGATGGAGGTCGCGGGCCCCGCAAACTGGCGGCGCGGCCTGGCAGCGATGGCGAAGGGCCACCTGATCGAGCGCACCACCGGCGACCCGATGCAGCTTTCCGGCACCTTCATCATCGCCATCGATGGCCGGGTGCGCTACGCCCGCTACGGCCGCCACGCCGCTGATCATCCTCAGCCGTCTGAACTGATTGCCGCGTTGCGCTCGCTTACCGAACCATCCGCCTGACCCGTCTCAACCGGCCCCTGTTGGAGAGCGCGGAGCGAATGAGCCGGGCCCTTTCCCCGCTCTCCGATTGCCGTAAGGAACCGCCGGGCGGGCGGGGGGCGCGTGCTACACTCGCGACGCCGCGCCCGCCCTACCCCTTCCAGGGCGCGGACACCCGCCCGCCCGCCGGGGGTTTACCACGCCTGTGACTGAGATTGCCACCTCTCCCATCCGTACCCGTAGCTTCGAGCTGCCGCTGCTGCCGCGTCGCCGTGGCGTGCTGTTTCCCAACACCGCCGGTCCCATCCTCGTCGGCCGTCACACCTCCCTGCGCGCCGTCGATGAGTCCACCAGCCGCGGCACGCCCGTGGCCGTGGTGACGCAGCGGGACCCGTCTCTCACCGACCTGACCATCGAGGACATCTTCCCCATCGCCACAGAGGCGATCATCAACCGAGCGCTGAAGCTGCCAGACGGCACCACCCAGGTGTGGGCACAGGGCCAACGGCGGCTGCGGGTGGAATCCATCACCGGCGCCGATCCGTATTACCGCGTGCGCGTCACCCCCATCCGTGAGCCATCCCGCACTTCGCTGGCTACCGAGGCGCTGAAGCGGGCCGTGCTGGCGCTGTTCGAAAAATGCGTGCGTCTCTCCCCATCGCTGCCAGACGATGCCTACGTGATGGCGCTTAACATCGACCGGCCGGGCTGGCTGGCCGACTTCATCGCCTCGACATTGGAAATCGAAGACACCGAGGCGGAGCAGATCCTGCTGGCTGTAGACCCGGTGGAGCGGCTGCGCAAGGTGAACATCATCCTGGCGCGCGAGCTGGACGTGCTGGAGCTGCAATCCAAGATTCACTCCCAGGTCCAGGAAGAGGTGGATCGCTCGCAGCGCGAGTACTTCCTGCGCGAGCAGATGAAGGCCATCCAGAAAGAGCTGGGCGATGCCGGCCCGCTGGCGCGTGAGGCGACGGAGCTGCGCGCCAAAGTCGAGCGGGTGGGGATGCCCGAGGCGGCCGCCACCAAGGCGGAGGAGGAGATCTGCCGCCTGGAGATGATGCCGGCCGCGGCGCCGGAGGCCAGCGCCGTGCGCACTTACCTGGACTGGCTGACCGCGCTGCCATGGTCTGCCCGCTCACAGGACAACACCGACCTGCGCCATGCCGCGGCGGTGCTGGACGCCAACCACTACGGCCTTGGGCGCATCAAGGAACGCATCCTCGAGTTCATGGCCGTGCGGCGCCTGCAAATGCTGGCGGAGGAGCGCGCCCCGCGCACGGGCTTCCGCCATCCGATCCTGTGTTTCGTCGGACCGCCCGGGGTTGGCAAGACGTCGCTCGGCCGCTCTATCGCCGAGGCGCTCGGCCGCCGGTTTGTGCGGATGTCGCTGGGCGGCGTGCGCGACGAGGCCGAGATCCGCGGCCACCGGCGGACGTATGTTGGCGCGCTGCCCGGCCGGCTGCTCCACACCATGCGCCAGGCGGGCACGGTTAACCCGGTGTTTGTCCTCGATGAGCTGGACAAGCTCAGCGCCGATCAGCGCGGCGACCCCGCCTCGGCGCTGCTGGAGGCGCTCGACCCCGAACAGAACCGCGCCTTCGTGGACCACTACCTTGATGTGCCGTACGACCTGTCCGGGGTGCTGTTCATCGCGACGGCGAACCAGTTGGGTCCGGTGCTGCCCGCGCTGCGCGACCGGCTGGAGGTGATTGAGCTAGCCGGTTACACCGAGGAGGAGAAACTCCAGATCGCCATGCGCTTCCTGGCGCCGCGGCTGCTGGCCGAGCACGGACTTGATGGTGAGCGGGTGACGTTCTCCCAAGGAGCGCTGCGCCGCGTCATCCGCGAATACACGCGCGAAGCGGGCGTGCGCAACCTGGAGCGTGAGTTGAGCGCCATCTGCCGTAAAGTCGCCCGCCGGGTGGCGGAAGGGAATGAGCGCGCCGCCCACATTGCCCCAGCACACCTGCCGCGCCTGCTTGGTCCGCAGCGATACGCGTGGGGGCGGGCCGAGAGTCGCGATGAGGTCGGGGTAGCGACAGGCGTCACCTGGACAGAGATGGGCGGGGACGTGCTGGGCGTCGAGGTGACGCTATTGCCGGGCAAGGGCAACCTGCTGCTTACCGGCCAGTTGGGCGAGGTGATGCGCGAGTCCGCCCAGGCCGCGCTGTCGTTCGCCCGGGCACGAGCTGCCGAGTTCGGCATCCCGCCCGAGACATTCGAGCGCCATGATGTGCACGTACACGTGCCGGCTGGCGCCGTGCCCAAAGAGGGACCATCGGCCGGTATCACCATCGCTACGGCGCTGGTCTCGGCGCTGATGCGGCGTCCGGTGTCGCGCGAGGTGGCGATGACGGGCGAGATCACGCTGCGCGGCCGGGTGCTGCCCGTCGGCGGGTTGAAGGAGAAGATCCTAGCTGCCCACCGCGCCGGCATCAAGACCTTCGTCCTCCCCGAGCAAAACCGCAAAGATCTCGGCGACGTACCCGCGGCGGTGCGCCGTGATCTGCGATTCGTCTTCGCGGGGGAGATGACGGCCGTGCTCGGGGTTGCGCTCGCCGGCGTGACTATGGACGTAGCGCTCACGAGCCGATAGCACAGGTGACGGTGTACGGTGATGGTGGCGCCGGCCCGGCATCCACGGCTGCAAAACATGGTGCGCACCGGCCATGAACTGGCTTGACTTCCTGATCATCGGTCTCATCGGTTGGTTCGCCTTCTCCGGGCTGTCGGCGGGCATTCTGCGTGAGTCGGTCACGTTGATCGCCGCCGTGGCCGGTGTGGTACTGGCCGGGCTGCTGTACAAGCCGCTCGCCGAAGACCTCAGCATCATCACCGATAGCGTTACCACCGCCCGCATTGCTGCCTTCGCCGCGATCTTCTTCGCCGTGTTTCTGGCCGGCCAGATTGCCGCAACGCTGCTCAAGCACACCGCTTCGCTGCTGATGCTGGGGCCGCTGGACCACTCGGCCGGGCTGCTGTTCGGCATCGGCAAGGGTGTGGTCGTCATCGAGGCGGCACTGATGCTGTTTGCGCAGTACCGCGTGCAACGCATCACCGAGGCAATGGATAGCTCGCTACTCACGCCGCTGTTTCTGGAAGGTATCCCGATTGTGCTGCGCCTGCTACCGGGCGAGTTCCGCCAGGCCGTCGAACGATTCCCCAACCTCTGACGCCACCCCACCCCTGTTGAGCGCCGGTGGCGGGTTCGATACTCAATCTGTCACAGCCTATTGCCGGTCACATGGCCGCGTCCGGCGCCGGCGCCATGTGGGGATTGACCGCATCCGTGAGTACCGCAAGCACGCGACTCCGCCCGCTGCTCTACGCCACCGCTGTCTTCCTGCTGGCCGGTCTGCTCGGTCTGGCGGGCGTCTCCCTGCTACGCGCCGACGCCCAGTCCGATGAACGGACTCGCACCGAGCACCTGGCCCGCGCCCGCGCCGATGCCCTTGTCCAAGAGGCCACCCGCACCTTCACCATTGTCGATGCACTGCACGGGCAGTTCGTCGAGCGGGACCTGCTGGTCTTCTTCGATGACATCACCGCGCAGATTGTCCGCATTGACCGCAACACCAGCGCGCTGCTGTACGCACCGGAGGGCGTCCTTATCCGCCGCAGTCCGGCCGAGGGCTGGGGACCGCCTGTCGGTCACGACTTGCTGGCCGATCCTGCACTTGCCCCGGCGCTACGCCGGGCCATGCAGCAGCGCACCTTCACCGTCATCCCAGAAACGCGCGACGGCGTGACGGCGCTTACCGCCTGGCTACCGGCGTGGACACCAGAAGTGGAAGGCCCGCAGCGGTTCTGGGGGTTCATCGGCGTCACCGCGGCGCTGCCCGGACTGCTGTCCGCCTCCCACTTCGACCGCATCGCCGCGGCAGGTGACGCCTACCGCCTCGTTCACCTGACTGCTGAGGCGCCGTCGCTGTGGGCCGGCGACAGTGCGCCTCTCACCGATCCGGTGATCGTGCCGGTCACGCTGCCATCGCTGTCCCTGCGTTTGGAGCTGGCGCCGGTCGAGGGCTGGCGCACGGGCGGGCCATGGTGGATGGCGGCCGTGGCGGTGCTCCTGTCGGCGGCCCTGCTCGGCAGTCTGGCCTACGGCCAGTTCCGTCGGCCCGAGTTACTGCGGCGGCAGGTCGCCCTGCGCACCCGCCAGCTCCAAGAGCAGATCACGGAGCGGGACCGCGCCGAGACCTCCTTGGCCGTGGCCGAGCAGCGACTGCGATTGGTGGTGGCCAACGCGCCGGTAGTGATTTTCGCCATCGATGCCCAGGGCGTCTTCACCCTGTCCGAGGGGCTGGGACTGCGGGCGCTGGGCCGCGCCAGCGGCGAGGTGGCCGGCCGCTCGATCTTTGAGGTGTACGCGGACCAGCCGGAGATCATCGCACACATCAAGCGTGCACTGGCCGGGGCGGATGTCGCCTACACGACGGAGATCGGCGGCGCGGTGTATGACACCCGGGCCGTGCCGGTGCGCGACAGTGACGGCCGGGTGACCGGCGTGATCGGCTTCCCGGTCGATGTGACCGAGCGGGTGCGTGCCGAGCAATCCGCCCAGCGAGAACGCGACTTTGCCATCCAGGTGATGACGGCCATGGGCCAAGGGCTGACTGTCACGGATGCGGAGGGGCACTTCACCTTCGTCAACCCTGCGTATGCCCGCCTGGTGGGCCTGCCTGCCGAGCGGCTAATCGGTCGTTCGCCATTCGACTTCACCAGCGCGGCCGATCAGCAGACCCTGGCCCGTGCCGGGGAGCAGCGGCGCCGCGGCGAGATCACGACCTATGAAACCGCGCTGCGCCGCCCCGACGGCGAAGAGGTCCAGGTATTGATCACGGGGGTGCCGCTCCAGCGCAACGGCGCGCACGCCGGCAGCATCGCCGTCGTCACTGACCTGACCGAACGGCGTGAGGCCGAGGAGGCACTGCGCCACAGCGAGGAACGCTATCGCTCGGTCGTTGAGAGCGTGCGCGATGTCATCTTCCAGATGGATCTGGGCGGTCGCTGGACATTCCTTAACCCGGCGTGGACCGCTGTCACCGGCTTCCCGGTGGCAGAAGCGCTGGGCACGTCTTCAGCGCAGGTGATTCACCCGGAAGACCGGGGGCTGCTGGCCCGCCAGTTTGCCCAGCTCGCGGGCCAGCAGGCAGAGTCGTGCCGGTTCGAGGCCCGCTGCCGAACCGCGACGGGGGCGGTCCGCTGGGTGGAGGTGCAGGCGCAGCTCACGCGTGAAGGCCTGGGCGTCCCAAGCGGCATCGCCGGCGTGTTCAGCGACATCACCGACCGGAAGCTGGCCCAGGAGGAGATTGAGCGGCGCGAGCGCTACCTGGGGGCCGTGGCTGAGGTAGAGCGAATCCTGCTGTCGGCCGAAGATATCCAGCACGCCACCAGCGAGGTACTGGGGCCGTTGGGCGGCGCCACCGGCGCTGACCGCGTGTACGTCTTCCGTAACCACACGGCGCCGCATGGCGCGTTGCTGTGCAGCCAGGTGGCCGAGTGGTGCGCCCCCGGAGTCGTGGCGCAACTCGACAATCCCGACCTCCGGGACGTGCCCTACGAAGAGATGGTGCCACGGTGGGCGACGGTGCTGGCGGACGGCGGGGTAATCTCCGGCCGGGTCGCGGACTTTCCCGAGATGGAGCGGGCGGTTCTGGAGCCGCAGGGCATCATCTCCATCCTGGTGCTGCCGCTCACTGTCCACGGCCGGTTCTGGGGCTTCATCGGGTTTGACGATACCGTCTCCGAGCGGGTGTGGACCTCGGCCGAAGTAGCACTGCTGCGCACAGCGGCCGGCGCACTGTCGCTGGCGCACGAACAAGCGCTGGTACAGACAGAGCTGCGTGAGCGGGAAGCCCTGCTGCAATCGGTGGTTGACACCTCACCTGTGATCATCTCCCTGCAAGACCTCGGAGGTCAGGTGCAGTTCGTCAGTTCGGCTGTCACCGATCTCCTCGGATACGAACCTGTCACCTGGATAGGCATGCGGCCGGGTGAGGCCATCCACCCCGATGAGTGGGAGATGGCTGAGCAGACGTTTCAGCAACTGCTCACCTCGGCCGAGCCGCAAACCGTGCGCTTCCGCCTTCGCCATGCCGCCGGTCACTGGGTAATGCTGGAATGTCACCGGCGGCTGCTGCCGGGCATCGATGGCCGCCCAGCCATGGTGATCTCCGCCTCCACCGATGTCACCCGCCAGGCGGAGATGGAACAGGCACGGGAGCAGGCGCGCGAGGCCGCTGAGGAGGCCAACCGCGCCAAGAGCGACTTCCTGTCGCGCATGAGCCACGAGCTGCGCACGCCGCTCAACGCCATCCTTGGCTTCGCCCAGTTGATGGAGATGGACACGCTCACCTTAGAGCAGGAAGAAGGGGTGCAGCATATCATTGGCGCGGGACAGCACCTGCTGGCGTTGATCAATGAGATCCTGGACATCTCCCGCATCGAGGCCGGCCGCCTGGCGCTGACCATCGAGCCGGTGTCCGTCAGCGAAATGGTGCGCGGCGTTGTCGACTTGATGGCGCCGCTGGCGGCCAATCGCGACATTCGCATCATCGATCAGACGGCGAAGAACGGCGCGCTGCGCGTGCGGGCCGATCAGCAGCGGCTCAAGCAGGTGCTACTGAACCTGATGTCCAACGCCGTCAAGTACAACCGCACCGGCGGGAGCGTGACGGTTGCTGCCACGCCGGCGCCGGAGGGGCAGGTCCGCATCGCCGTCACCGATACCGGTGAGGGCATCCCGGCGGAGAGCCTGTCCAAGCTGTTCACGCCGTTCGAGCGGCTGGGCGCTGATGCCCGCGCCATCGAAGGCACCGGAGTGGGGCTGGCGCTGACCAAGCGGCTGGTGGACTTCATGGGCGGCGCCGCCGGCGTGGAAAGCACGCTCGGCATAGGTAGCACGTTCTGGTTCACGTTGCCGGCCGGCACGCCTGCCGCGGCGCCCGCACCAGCGTTGTCCACGCCGGAGGAACCAGACGAGCAGCCGGAGGTAACCGCCGCCGCCCACCGGGTGCTGTATGTCGAGGACAACCCGGCCAACTACAAGTTGGTGGAGCGCGTGCTCGCCAGCCGCAGCCATATCGCGCTGGACCGGGCCGACTGTGGCTACGCCGGCGTCGAGCAGGCGCACGCCCGCCGGCCGGATCTGATCCTGCTGGACCTCAACCTGCCGGACATCTCCGGCCGCGAGGTGCTGGGCAGGTTGCGCGCCTCCACAACGACGAAAGATATCCCGGTGGTGATCGTCAGCGCTGACAGCTCCCCCGGGCAGGCCGACGAGCTGTGTCGCGCCGGCGCCGCCGCCTACCTCACCAAGCCGCTCGATATCGGCACGTTCCTGCGCACCGTTGACCATCATGTGCCCGGCAAGGATGACCGCCCATGAGCACCCAACCACTGAACGACGCCCGCATCCTGATCGTCGACGATCAAGCCGGCAATGTCCGCCTGCTCGAACGCATGCTGCATGAAGCCGGCTACCGCAACCTGGTGAGCACCACCGACCCGCGCGACGTCGCAGACCTGTTCACTGCCTTCCAGCCCGACCTGGTGCTGCTCGATCTGCGCATGCCGTACATCGATGGGTTCGGCGTCATGGCGCTGCTGGCCACGATGGTCCCAGAGGGTGGTTTCTTGCCGATTCTGGTGCTCACCGCCGACATCACACCGGAGACGCGCCGGCGGGCGCTGGCTTCCGGGGCGTATGACTTCATCACCAAGCCGTTTGACCCGGTGGAGGTGCAACTGCGCATCTCCAACCTGCTGCACACGCGGTCACTGCATGTCCGGCTGGAACAACATAACGCCGTGCTGGAGCATCGGGTACGCGAGCGCACCCACCAGCTGGAGGAAGCCCGCATCGAGACACTGCGGCGGCTGGCGCTGACGGCCGAGTTCCGCGACGACGTCACCGGCCAGCATGTGGTCCGCGTCGGCCATGCCTCCGCGCTGCTGAGCCGTCATCTCGGCTGGAGCCCAGAGCAGGCCGACATGCTGCGCCACGCTGCGCCGCTGCACGATCTGGGCAAGATCGGCATCCGCGACGCGATCCTGCTCAAGCCGGCCAAGCTCACCGCGGAGGAGTTCGCCGAGATGCAGCGACACGCTGAGATGGGGGCGCGCATCCTGGCCGGCTCCACCGTGCCGCTGCTGCGGATGGCCGAAGAGATCGCGCTGTCGCATCACGAGCGCTGGGACGGCGGCGGCTATCCGCATGGGCTGCGCGGCGCCGACATCCCGCTGACTGCCCGTATCGTCTCCGTCACCGACGTCTTCGACGCCCTCACGCACGAGCGCCCGTATAAGCCTGCCTGGCCGGCCGGCCAGGCGCTGGCGGAGATGACCCGCCTGGCCGGTGGCCAGTTCGACCCGCAGGTGCTCGAGGTATTTCTGTCGCTGGTGGACAGCGGCGCACTCGACGATACCGAGCACGCCGAGCACGCAGCGTAGGCAGATCGTAAGGAATCTGTGAGCTTCTCGGTGATACAGGGTGAGAATCATCGTGTTACGATATCGGTGTCAGCGGGGCGGATATGTTCGAAGGCGGGGTCGAACATGTTCGCCCCGTTGTCTTTAACCCATCACCACACCCCCCACTTCGCGCTGCGCTGGCGCCGCCCCCTGTCGTAATCCCCCTCGCAGGGGGATGCGCGAAAGGCAGGGGGTCTGCACCGCTTCTCTCCTCCAATAGACCACCTCTATCCCGGTTTGGCAGCGTACGGCTATGCAAGGCACGGCCACCGCCGTATAGTGCCCATGCCATGATCCGGTACGGGAACGTCCGGCTTGGGACGGACCGAACCAGATGCGGGCAGTTCCATCCTGCCGAGGAACAGGTTCAGGAGGGGGAAGCGGAGTGGCCGCACACGATGAGCTGGCAACCAGCGGGCGACGTCTGGGCAGACGGCGATTGCTGGGAGGGATGTTGACCGGCAGCGCAGCGACGGCGTTCATGCTCGCCTGCGGCGGCGGTGACAGCAAGGACAGCGGTGGCAGCAGCAGTGGCAGCACCGGGGGCTCCGGCGCCGCGCGCGAGGTGACGATTGCACCGTCCACGCGCGTGGCGGAGACCGCGCAGCCCAAGCCCGGCGGGTATCTCAACGCCCGCCAGAGCGCCAACAGCCCGCTGGACCCGCATCTCAACAGCACCTTCACGGCACAGACGCTGGCCAGCTACATCTACTCGCGCCTGCTCAAGTACAAGACGGGGCCGGACCCCTCCTTCGCCAACAACTACGAGATCGAAGGCGATCTGGCCGAAAGCTGGGAGACACCCGGCGACGGCACCCAGGTCACCTTCAAGCTGCGGGGCAATGTCAAATGGCAAGACATCGCCCCTGTCAGCGGTCGTGCCCTGGAGGCCGAGGACGTCCGCTTCGCCTTCGAGCGGTTCCGCACCGACCCCAAGAGCACCAACCGCGCCGTGTTCGGCACGAAAGAAAACCCCCTGGTCGAATCGGTGCAAACACCGGACCCCAAGACGGTGGTCTTCAAGCTGGCCAAGCCGTATGCGCCGTTCCTGACGCTGATTTCCAACAGTAACTACCTGTGGATCATGCCCAAGGAGATCGGTACCGGCGGCTTTGACCCGGCCAAGCAGATGATCGGCACCGGGCCGTTCATGCTGGAGAGCACCCAGCCCGACATCGCCTACAAGGTCAAGAAGAACCCCACCTTCTATGACGCGCCCAAGCCGTATGTCGACGGCGTCAACCTCATCATCATCATGGAGACGGCGCAAGAGGTGGCGCAGTTCCAGGCCGGGCGGCTGGACCAGGCCGGCATCGACCCCAATCGCGTCGCCGAGGTCAAGCAGAGCGTGCCCAAGGCGGAGATGCTGGAGTTCCTGGCCGGCACCTACGGCTTCATCTGCTTCCAGCTCCGCGGCAATACGCCGTGGAAGGATGAGCGCGTGCGCCGCGCCGCCTCGATGGCGATGGACCGCGATGGCATCCTGGCGCTGGCGTACATGAACAAGGGCTCGTGGCAGGCCTTCTGTCCGGCGCAGTTTGCCTCGTTCTATGTCAACCCCAAGACCTCGGATATGGGCGCCGGCCAGGCCAACTTCAAGCACGATCCGGCCGAAGCCAAGAAACTGCTGGCTGCCGCCGGCTACCCCAACGGTCTGGAGTTCCGCTACATCTACACCAACAACATCTACGGTGAGCGCTTCAACCAGACCGCCGAGGCGGTCCATGGGATGCTCAAGGACGCCGGCTTCAAGCCACAGGTGGTGGTCCAAGACTACCTGCGCGAATACATCACCCCCGGCACCGGCACCTTCTTCGGCAACTTCGAAGGCGCCTTCTACGGCCTATCCACCGCCTTCGGTGACCCGCACGATTTCCTGTACAACTTCAACCACAGCAAGAGCACCCGCAATCACGGCGGCGTGGTAGACCCGCAACTCGACGCAATGATTGACAAAGAGGAAGGCATTCTCAACCTGCAAGAGCGCATCAAGTCCGTCAAGGATATCCAGCGCTACCTGGGCGAGAAGATGTACTACTCGCCGTCACCCGTCGGCCCGGACTACATCGGCATCCGCGAATGGGTGAAGAACTACCACCGCAACAACTCTTACGGCACCGGCGTGGAAAACCGCGCCAAGCTGTGGCTAGACCGCAGCTAGCCGCCGCATCGCCGCCACGGCGCGAAGGTCCGTGGCGGCATCAGCTCCCGCCGGAGCGCCGGCGCCGGCCGCGCTCCGGCATGGCCGGTAGCCAGACCGTCACCGCAGTGCCGGCGCCGGGCGCGCTGTCAATGGTGAGCTGGCCATGATGAGCGCGCACGATCTCTTGGCAGATCGGCAGTCCCAGGCCGGTACCGCCTATCCGGCGATCCTGCGCCGAAGCCGCCCGGAAAAACCGGTCAAACACGTGCGGCAGGTCCTCTGGGTCGATGCCAATCCCCTGATCGGCCACGCGGAAGCGCACGCCCGGCTGCCCCGCTGGCCCCGTGCCGGGGGCCGCCTCCAGCCGCACGTCGCCGCCCTCCGGAGAGAACTTGACCGCGTTCGATAGCAGGTTCCCAGCCACCTGCGACAATCGCAGCTGATCCCCCGCGACCACCGGCAGCCGCGCCGGTACCTTCACCGTGATCGCACGCCCCGTCACCTGACGCACCTGCGCCGCCGTCTCGCGCAAGATGCTGGCCAGCGCTACCGGCTCACTGCGCACGGACAGGGTTCCGCTGGCGGCGCGCCCCGCAAGCAGCAGGTCCTCGACCAGCCGGCTCAGCCGGTCGGCAGCACGATCGATCTCGGTGACGAACTCACGCTGCTCCTCCACCTCGACATCGCCGGCGAACTGCAACAGCGCCGAGGCATAGCCTTTGATCGCCGCCAGCGGCGTGCGTAGTTCGTGGGAAACAACGTTGATCAGGTCAGTCTTGAACCGGTCGGCCTCTCGTGCCGCGGCAGCCTCTGCCTCCTGCTCCCGCATCTGCTCATGCTGCCGCCGCGCTGCCAGCTGGGGGGTCATATCCCGCGCGGTCAGCAGAAAACGGCCATCGACGATGCGAGTGATCAGCAATTCAACCGGCGTCCGGTTCCCGTCCCGCCGTCCCAACTCGACCTCGCCCCGGTATTCAGCACCAGAGCGCAACGCCACCCGCACTGCCGCTCCCTCTTCACCCTGGACGTCGAGCGCGCTGGTCCGCATGTTCAGTAGCTTCGTGCGCGGCAGACCCAATAGCACACCGGCTGCGGCATTGGCATCGATGATCCGGCCATCGTCATGGAAGACAAGGATCGCGTCGGTAGCGTCCTCCATCAGCGTGCGATAACGCCGTTCGCTCTCGGCCAGCGCCAGCTCGGCCCGCCGCCGTTCGGTGACGTCCTGCAGCATGGCCACGACAAACGTGGGTTCGCCGCCAGCCCCCGCCACACGCGACAATGTGGCATCGATCCATACCGCCTCGCCACGGCGATTGAGACAGCGCATCGGGAACGACACCACCGGCGGATCACCCGACAGCAACGTGGTTAAGCGTTCGGTCAGCAGCCCGACGTCGAGCGGGAACGTGAACTCACGCAAGTGATGGCCGGCCAGTTCCTCGCGGGTGCGGCCCAGGATGCGAACCACCTGCTCGTTCACATCCTGCAGCCGGCCATCGGGGGCCAGGCGGGCGATGCCGATGCCCGCCTCGGCGAAGGTGCGCCGGTACCGTTCCTCGCTCTCGCGCAGTGCCTGCTCTACCGCCAGCCGCTCGGTGATATCCTCCACCGCCACTAAGCGGGCGGCTCGGCCGCCATACATGAGTTGATGGCCAAACACCGCGACATCGATCACGTGACCGGCGCGCGTACGATGGCGGGCGCGGGCAGACGCCATCCGCAATGCGCTGTTTTCCGCCATAGCCGCGCGCAGGGCCGGCAGCTCTTCCGGCGGACGAATGCCGGCCAGCGTCATGGCCAAGAACTCCTCGCGGCTGTATCCGTACACTTCGGTGGCAGCGTCGTTCACCTCCAGGAAGCGCAGCGTCTCCGTGTCATACACCCACATCGGGCGGGGATTGGCCACGAACAGTGCCCGGTATGCGGCTACCTCCCGCACCAAACCCGGCTCGTCTCCCTGCGGACCGGCGACAAACAGCACCTGTGCCACCTGCCCGCCCACCATCAGCGGGGTCAGAGTCGCCGCTGCCACCACACGCCGGCCGTCGCGCAGCAGCAATTGCACAGACAGCCCGCTCACTTCCGCTCCGGCCAGCGCCTGCGCCAGGGCCTGTTCAACGGAGCCACGGCACTCCGGCGCGAGATAGGGCAGTACACCGGCGGCGGTGATGTCATCCGCAGGGGCAAGGCCAAGCATCCCAGCGGCCGCCGCGTTCCAGGCGGTCACGCGCCCGCCAACGTCGATCAGCAAAGTCACGGTGTCCGCCAGCACGCCGGCAAACAGCCGTTCGGCCGCTGGTTCATCGGGTCGCGGGACGTTCGATGCACCCATACACCTGCCACTCCGCGGACGGTGGTTGGTCTATGGCACCGGCGGGGCTGCCGTTCTCTGCAATCGTAGCGTACGTCCTCCAGCTCGCATCTGCTCATTACGGTGGCGTACCATCAGGGAGCGCCCTGGATCGTCGCGCTGGTGCCGGTGTAGGTGATGCTGGTCAGATGCTCTTTGATTGGCAGCGTGCGCAGACCACCGGTGTCCAGCACCTGGTTGACCAGCGGCCGCCCGGCCCAGTCTGGCAGGCCGCCGGCGCGCACTGAGGTGAGGCGAACGCGGGGCCGCGGGCCGCTCAGGTCCAGCGTGCCGCGCACCACCGTATCGACCTCCCGGCCGAGGATCTTCACGCTACCCGCCGCCTCAGCGAAGCCCCCATCGCAGAAACGGATCTGCAGGTTCTTCACTGGTGCGCCCTGCTCATTGACGAACTCAACCCCGCGCGACGTCGCCTGTACTTCGCTGACGGTAATCGTGGCCGGACCGGCCGCGGCCTGCGCGCCGAAGGTGCGCCACGCGGCGCGTAGTTGCTGGCTAGCCGCCGTCGATGGCGCTGCCGAGCGCGCCGCACACACCGGCGGGCTGACATCGCGGAATAGCAGGATAATCCCCACAATGGCCGCCCCCAGGAGCATCCCGACACCGGAGAGGATGGCGATCAAGATCAGCCGGATAATGCGCCCGATCCCCCACGGTGGACGCGGTGGGCGCACCGGCCCCGACGGGATACCCGGCGGCAGCGGCGGCACCATACCAACCGGCGGCCGCCCGGGTATCCCCCCCGGCATCGGGCCACCGGCGCCCGGCGGACGCACCGGCCCGCCGGGCATGGGGCCACCGGGTGGCCTGCCAGGAATTGCACCCGGCATCCCCGGCGCACCGGCCCCGCCCGGCCCTGCGGCACCGGGAGGTGCGCCGGGTATTCCCGGTCCACCGGGAGGACTGCCGCTACCAGGCGGCATCCCCGGCGCACCGGGCCCGCCCGGCATCGGCCCGCCGGGAGCAGGAGGCATGCCAGAGCCGCCGGGCATCCCACCCGGCATGCCCGGTCCCGGCGTACCTCCCGGCATAGGGCCGCCAGGCCCCGGCGGCACCCCACCCGGCAGGCCCGGCATCGCGCCGCCAGGACCAGGCGGCATGCCAGGGCCGCCCGGCATCGCGCCGCCGGAGCCGCCGGGCATCCCACCCGGCATCCCTGGACTGCCCGGCGCGCCGCCGGGCATCGCGCCACCTGGAGCGCTACCAGCCCCGGGCGGCGTCCCCGGCCCGGGTGCGCTTGGTGGCGCGCTACCCGGGGCGCCCGGTCCCGGCGACGCGATTGCCCCGGAGCCGTCAACCTGCGGCGCCTTGCCGATGAGACCGCCACCAGGCGATGGCGGCCCGCCCGGGGCGAGCCCGCCCGCCGCGTCCGGCGATGGGATCTTGCCGATCAGCCCGCCATCCGGAGTGGGGCCACCCCCCTGGAACGGACCAACCTTGCCGATCAGGCCACCACTCTCCGCACCGCCGGGCGCTGGTGTGCCGCCCTGGAACGGGCCGATCTTGTCGAGCACCCCACCGGGCATGCCCGCCCCGCCAGACCCCGCCGGCCCGCCGGCCGGGATGCCGGGTCCCATCGCCCCGGAGCCGCCGGCGCCCGCCCCAGATCCTGGACCCAGCGGCGTACCCCCGGGGCCCAGGGCGCCCGCCCCGGGTCCGGCCGCGGCCGCACCGCCGGCCGCCTCAGCACCGCCACCGCGTGCCGCCAGCCCCATCGCCCCGGCGCCCAGGCCGGCGCCGCCTATTACAGCCCGCCCGGCCGGGCCAAGGAAGCCACCGCGGCGGCGGCGGTCTTCCTCCGTTACCGGTGCGCCACACTCGCGGCAGAACGCCGCCCCGGGGTCCAGGCCGGCCTGGCAATGCGCACAGCGCGCGCCGGACACACCTTGGCGCGCGCCGCAGTTGCGGCAGAACGGCTCGCTGGGGTGCAAGGGCGCGCCACAGCCCGTGCACTGCGGCACCGCAGTGGGTGGCCGGACCGGCGCGCCACACTGCTCGCAGAACGCCACATCCGCAGGAAGGCCGGCGCGACAGGAAGGGCAGGCAGCCATCGTCGTACCCTCGGCGGTGACGCGGGACGCTCACCTTCGCTCAGCAGCAGGTTCCGGGCGTCCCCCGGCACCGCACCATACACACGGTACGCTTTTCGCCGAATTGCCGGTGTCGGGCAACCTCAGCGATGGGCACTGGTTGCGCCGGCATCACACCTGACGCGGCGCCGCTATTGCCTGGCAGGCAGACGATCTCGTACGGTCAGAGCCCGCAGCCACCAGCAGGAATTGCTCATGCCTGCTCACCTCGCCGGCGCTGGCGCCCGACACCGCGGAGTCATTGCTTCTCGCGGGCGATACGGGTGAGGAACAGCCGCCCGGTCAGCGGCGCCATGCCACAGATTACAGCAGCATGATCGCCTACCCCGGCGATGGGTACAGCCAGGCACGAAGGCGCCGCGCTGACCGACGCAGTCTGCACGCGCATCTACGTCGCCGGCATCACGGGTTAGGCGTCAGACCGAAGGCGCCTGTAGCGAGCACTTCCAGGGTCCCTGCCCGACCTCCACGCTGGTGCAGGCCAGCCGCCGTCTGCTGCCCGGCGATGCGGGTGGAAAGCGAGGTGGATGCGGGCATCACGGCGTCGCGTGCCCCGCTGCTCCGGCGGCCATCCGGCCCGCGATCCCGGCGCCGGTTGCGGCCAGCACAGCCAGCACCGCGGCCGCCAGACCTCCAGCAGGCGCCGCTACCAGCGGATCAGCGGCAGCCTGCCCGTTCAGCCACACCACTCCGGCCAGCACCCCGGCGGCGGCGGCACTGACCACGGAAAGCACCGCCGCGGCGGCCAGCGCACGGGCGGGATGGTGCGCGAGCGGCGCACCGGCCGCCAGCACTAGCGCCGCCAGCGCCGCCACCGGCGCAGCGAATAGCGCCAGCACCAGGACCGCCGCCACCGGGCCGCCGGACCAACCACCGAGCAGCAGATCCGTGTTGCGCAGCAGCCGGGCCAGCCCTGGCCCGTCGAAGACGCGCCCGGCGAGCAGACCGCGCCCTTCGGCCCACGGCAGTGCGAGGAAGGCGGCGGCGGCGGCAGCGTTGCCTGCCAGCGCACCCAGCCAGCACGCGGCGCGGGCCGCCCGGCGTGCATCGACCGGCGCGGACCGCGCGTGCGGCATGGGTGACTCCGGCGCTAGTTCTCGGCAACCCGCAGATAAGCGGTGAAACCGGCCCGATCGGCCTTCTGCGTGAAGCCCAGGACAATGTAGCGCAGCCGCGCCATCGCCTGCGGGCTGAGCCCCAGGTCGAGGTCTCCGTCTGGCAGTTCTGTGATGCGCTTGAGGTTGATGTAGGCCGCCAGCATCCTGCCATCAGGTAGGTGTCGCTGGGCGTCCTTGAAGTCAGCGGTATCCTCTAGGTTGTCCTTGCGTTCGATGCCACGGCGTACAGCGTCCGGCCCGTAGCCAACTAGCAGCTCATCGCCGGTGATGCCGTAGGCGTATTCCACATCCTTCCGCGGTCCCTCGCGCGACTCCCAAATATCCTGGCCACCGACCTTCACCTGCTCGACTAGCCGGCCCTGGTTGCGTTCATACTGGGCAATCTTGGCCAGCGAGCGGCTGACGGTAGCGGCGTCTTTGACGGTGGACATCGCCAGCACCCAGAGATCATCGCTGCTGAGGTCGCCGGCGCCGAGCGCGAGCGCGAACTCACCCTTGAGCTGGCTCAGCAAATCGGCGTCCACATCGAAGCCGAGCTCCCGGCGCGCCTCCGCCAGCGCCTCATCCAGCATCTCCGCCGTGTCACCAGCATCCGGATCATTGCGCAACCCGCTCAGGATATCCTTGAGGCTGGCATCCGTGCCCGTCCACAGATCGCGCCCCCAGACAAACACCAGGCTGCCGGCGGGCGCCCGCCTGGCAAAGCGGCTCTCATTGCCAACGCGCGGCATCGACAGATCGCCGCGCTTGTTGATCAGCCCCAGCACCTGTGTCTCGAGCTTGAGCCCGCCTGGCTCGGCCGAGATGGCGACCGCCAACGCCAGCCGGTCCAGGTCGGTGACCATATCCGCCGAGTCGAGCGCGCCCGGCGGCAACAGCTCGCCGAACAGCGATTCAGCGCCATCGAGCGCGCCGCCGAGGTTGCCGTAGACAAACAGCAGTGGATCGGCGGATACCGCGGCGCGCGCCGACTTGAAGCGGCTATTCTCCGCCAAAGAGGCGCCACGTCCTGCCTCCAGGTCCAGCGCCTGCTGCACGACATCCGGCGAGGTTGCACCGATCAAGTAGCGGTCCTTGCGCGCCAGCGAGAGCGAGTCGCCCGCATCGCCATAGATGCGGATCTCGACGCCGCGGTACGTGCGCGTCTGGATACGTTCACCCTCCTCGCGGGCACGGCGGTCCAGCGCCTCAACCGCGTGCTTCCAAGCTTTCTCGCCATCGGCGGCGGAGAGCAACAGCAGCATGCTTGGCTCGTCATCGGCAGACAGCACGGCGAAGGCCGCCTCGCCGCCGAGGTAGGGGGCGATGTCGCGCTCCCAGTCCAGATCCTCGTCGGAGACGGCCTCGTCACGCGCCCGACGCAGATCCCCGGCAACGCCCAGACGGTCGAGAATTTGGCTCATCTGCGCCCACTGACGGGAGGCGGCGTCGGTGTTGACGACCGCGTACACCAGTGCGCCTGCCGGGACAAAACGGGCCGTCTCCCCGGCCGGCGCTGAGCCAGAACGGGCCCACACCACGCCGGCGGCCCCGACCGCCAGCACCAGCGCCACGCCAAAGAGCACTCCCAGGGGCAACCGTCCGCGCATGCCACCCTCCTCGCGCGACGCAACGCGCCTGCACCCTAGATATCGTCTGCTTCCACGATACCGTTCAGTCTAACGCTGAATCCGCCACATGCGTTGCGCTTCCGCCGCGGCGCGTACCATGGGCGGGGATGCGCGGCGCGGGAGGGCAGCGATGCAGCAGGTGGATCAGGTGTGGCTGGGTGGTGTGGTGCGGACGCTGGATGACCACGACACTGTGGCAGAGGCGGTAGCTCTGGCTGGTGAACGCATCGTGGCCACGGGCAGTAACCGTGCGATGCGGGCGCTGGCCGCGCCAGGCGCGCTGCTGCGCGATCTGCGTGGGCGTGCGGTGATCCCTGGCCTGATCGATTCGCACAATCATCTGCTCAATACTGGCCTCAACCTGGCGGCGGTGGACCTGTCCGGCGCGCGCACCATCGCGGATGTGCTCGCCGCCATCCGCGCCCGCGCCGCTGTCACCGCGGCCGGAGAGTGGATCGTCACCTCCTCCCGCTGGCACGAGTCGCAACTGGTGGAAGGACGCTTCCCCACCCGGCACGAGCTGGACACCGCTGCGCCGGCCTGCCCGGTCATGGTGCGCCGTGGTGGTCACAACGTCGTCTGCAACTCGCCGGCGCTGCGGGCAGGCGGCGTGGACGGCGGCACCCCGGACCCGCCCGGCGGCACCTACGTCCGTCGCGACGGCGTTCTGACCGGACACATCATCGGCGCGCCCGCCTATCTGCGCGTGGCCGCCAAGGCGCCCGCGCCGGACGAGGCCGCGATGGTGGCCGCCATCCGGGAGGCGTCGGCGCGTTACGCGGCCGCGGGGCTGACCGGCGTGATCGAGCCGGGACTGTCCGCGGATCAGATCTCGGCCTTCCGGCAGGCAGAACGGGCCGGTGCGCTCAGTGTCCGCGCCGTACTGATGCAGCGGGCCGTGCCGGGTGTGACCGTGGATGACCGCAGGCGAGCCGAGGCGGCGTGGGCCGGACCGCTGCCCGCGCAGCCGGACGGCGGACTCGCGCGGCTCGGTGGCGTCAAGATCGTGGCAGACGGCGGCGTCGAGACGAATTACCTGCGCGAGCCGTACGCGTTTTCTGATGACCCGGCCGCGCCACGGGGCAAACCTCAGGTCAGCCTGGAGAACCTCACGACTGTCTGCCGGCTGGCGGCGCGCGACGGGCGGCAACTGGGGATCCACTGCGTGGGCGACGCGGCGATTGACCTCGTGCTGGACGTCTTTGAGGACGTGAACGCCGGAACACCCATCGCCCCACTGCGCTGGACACTGATCCATATGACCCTGGCGGACGAAGGACAGCTAGCGCGGGCGCGGCGGCTGGGATTGGTACTGGCGGTGCAGCAGCCGCTCGTCTACGCGCTGGGAGCGGGCTGGGTGAAGTACTGGGGGGCAGAGCGGGCGGGCCGCGCCTCACCGATGAAGCTCTACGCCGAAAGCGGGTTGCCGGCCGGCGGCGGCTCCGATTCGCCGGTGACGCCGTATCAGCCGCTGCTCGGCATCTGGGCCACCGTCACGCGCGCCACTGAGCACGCGGGCGTGCTCGGCCCCGAGCACGGTTGCACCGTCTCCCAGGCACTACGCCTGTACACTCGCGGCAGCGCCGCCTGCTCGTTCGATGAGCGCCGGCGCGGGCAGATCGCCCCCGGCTATCTGGCAGATCTGACAGTGCTGGAGAGTGACCCTCTGACTGTGCCCATCGATGCGCTGCGCGACCTGCCAGTGCACCTGACGGCAGTGGGCGGTCAGGTGACGTACGAGCGGGCGGGGGCGTGGTAAACAGGGGCAATGGTGACAAGGATGCGCCCGCCTGTCACCTCCCGGCGAGAAGCGTCCATACCGAAGGGACGGCAGATGCTCCTGCGCGACATCGGCAGAGACGACGGCGTGCACCGCTGAGCCGCGGCTCCCTAGCCTGGCCATTTCTCGCCAAGAATTAACTTGCCATTACGCCATGGCGTGATATTCTATCGCCATGGACGAGAGCTACACGCTGCAGGAACTGGCCGAGCGCTGCGGCCTGGAGCCGCGGGTCATCCGCGCCTACATCGAGCAAGGGCTGATGCGCGGGCCGGACACCCGTGGCCGCAACGCCCGTTACAGCCGCTACCACCTGGAGCGGCTGCGCGCCGTGCGTGCCCTGAAGGAAGGGCGGGGGCTGGCGCTGGCCGACGTTCGCCGGACGCTGCTCGCCCTCAACGACGAGCAGGTGCGGGCGCTGGCGGGCAAGGTGCTGCCGGAGGAGGGAGCGGCGCCGGTGTTCGGCTCGGCCTCGGCGCTGGAGTATCTGCGCACCATCGGCCATGCCCGTGCACCGGCGCCCGCGCCGGCACGCGCAGCCGCTGCCGGTGCGCCGGCGCCCAGCGCCCCACCACCGCCGCCCCAACTCGCCACACCCATCGAGCAGCTGCTGCTCGAGCTGGAGCGGCTGGCGCGGCACAGTCGCGTGCCACGGCAGGCACGGGGGGAGCCGTGGTTTCGGATTGCCATCACCCCCGATATCGAGCTGGGCATCCGTGGCGCGCACAGTGAGGAGGAGCTGGCGCGCCTGGAACGCATCGCCGACCACCTGCGCGCCTTTCTACTGGGAGGGATCGACCATGAACGCGAATGAACCGGCCATCAAGATCACGGCGGCCTTCGACCGCTCGCGCATCTGGCGCGGCGGCGACTCCGTCCGCTATCTCCAGGTAGGCATCGCCACCGGCCCCGCCCCGGCGCGTGACCTGCCGCCGCTTAACCTGGCAGTGGTGATTGACGCCTCCGGCTCCATGAGCGGCCCGCCGCTGGAGGCAGCCAAGCAGGCGACCATCGCCCTGATCGAACGGCTCTCCCCGCGCGACGTGATCTCCGCCGTCTCCTTCGCCTCGGACGTGATGGTGCACGCCGATGCCGTGCGGCTGTCGAACCGCGAAGGCCGCCGCAAGGCACTGGCGGCGGTGGCGGCGCTGGAGACACGCGGCAGCACCAACCTCAGCGGCGGCTGGCTGGCGGGGGCGGAGTGCGCGGCCCGGGTGCAGGCATCGGGTATTCCCTGCCGCTCCCACATCGTGCTGCTGTCCGATGGTCACGCCAATGAGGGCATCGTCTCTCGTGAAGTGCTTGAGCATCACGCCGAGCAACTGCGTCTGCGCGGGCTGATGACCTCCACCGCCGGTATCGGCGACGGCTACGACCCCACCCTGCTCCAGGCGCTGGCGCAGTACGGTGGCGGCCGGATGCACGACGCCGAGCACCCGCACGAAATCGCTGAGGTGCTGCTGGGCGAGCTAGGCGAGCTAGCCGCCGCCGTGGCGGAGAACGCCGATCTGACGCTCACCTTCCCGCCCAATGTACGAGTGGAGAACCTGAACGGCGCACCGGTGCGCTTCGCCTCAGGGCGGGCGAAGACGGCGCTCGGCGCGCTGCTGGGCGCACGCGAGCGACGGTTGATCTACCGGCTGACACTGCCGCGCGGGTCAGCGGGAGAGACCATCCCCGTGGCGGTGCGGCTCTCCTGGCGCGCGCCCGGCGGCACGGAGAAGCTGCGTGCCACCCCGGTGACGGCAATGCTTACGTACGCCCACGGCAACGAAAACGACAGCCAGCCGCGCGATCAGGCCATCAGCCTCGAGGCTGCGCGGGCCTGGCAGTCGCAGGTCGTCCGCCGGGTGGTGGTGCTCAACCGGGAGCATGGCTACGCCGAGGCGCAGGCGCTCTTACAGGTTCAGTTGCCGTACTTCCGCCGGTACTGCGCCGGGCTGGAGGGTGCGGCGACGCTGGTCAAGGAGCTGGAGCAGATGCTGCACGTGGCGGACCAGGCATGGAGCGAGCGCGGGCGCAAGGAGATCGAGCTCGCCCACTACGTCGCCTCCACCGGCGGCCGTGACCTGCGCGCCGCGCCGCGGCAGGCATGGGTTTCGTACCTGCGGCCCCAGGACACGGAGGCGGACCGGCAACCTTAACCTTGCTGGCCTGCCACGCCGGTGTCGCATTTCACGCCAGGCGGCGGAATACCTCGTGCACCAATCGAGGGTTCCGCCGCTCTGGCTGTCGGGGTATAATCGCCCTCCGACACCGGTTTCGGTCCGGTGACGCCCCGTCCGTCGCGGCAGCGGCAGCGCCATGCAGCCAGCCGAGGAGGACCTTTATGCCGGGCGATGACCTTCTGGACTCCCCGCTTGGCCGCTCGCTGGATATGTGGCGCCAGCATCTCGCCTGGGAGCGGGAGGGCTACGACGGTCATAACCGCCGCTCCGGCCTGCTCACCATGCGCCGCATCCGCCTACGCGTCCTGCGCCGCCGCTGGAACCAGCGGATGTTCCACATGGCCCGCGGCTGGTCGGCCGCCTGACGCTATCCCTCCGGTCCGAGCGCGATCAGACCGCGCGCCGCAAGCTCCGCCAATTGCTCGTCACTCACCCCGGCGTACTGCTGCAGGATGGCGGCGGTGTGGCCACCGGGCCGGTCGGCGCCCTCGGCCGGCCCGCCAGGGGTGCGGGACAGCTTGATCGGGCTGCCGGAGACAAGCATGGTGCCACCACGCCAGGTAGGCAGTTCTACCACCATATTACGGGCCCGGATCTGCGGATCGTTCACGATATCTGCGATGCTGTTCACCGGGCCGATCAGGCACACCTGCTCCAGCGTCGCAAGCCACTCCGCCGTTGTCCGCTGCCGGAACACCCCGGCGAGAACCGGTTCCAAGAGCGCATGGTTCTGGGTACGCAGCGGGTTCGAGCGAAAGCGCTCATCAAGGATCAGCTCGTCTTTGCCGATGGCGGCGCAGAACAACTCCCAGTCCTTGACCCCCGCCACCACCACCGCACCATCGGCCGTGTCGAACGCCTGGAAGGGCGTGGTCAGCGGGTGGCGGGTGCCGATGCGCCCGGGCACCTGGCCGGTCGCGCCATAGCGCACGACGGCGTTCTCCAGCAGCGCCACCTGCGCATCGAGCATACTGACATCGATGTACTGCCCCTGGCCGGAGCGGTCCCGCTCGACCAGCGCCGCCAGCACCCCGAGCGCGGTGAACAGTCCGCCGGCCATGTCGCCAATCGAGTAGCCCGGCCGCGCTACCGGGCCGTCTGGGTGGCCGGTGATGCTCATCACGCCGCCCATGCCCTGGACGATCACGTCCACCGCACCGCGCTCGCGGTACGGCCCGGTCTGACCGAAGCCAGACGTGGAGGCGTACACCAGCCGCGGGTTGCGCCGGGCCATTTCCTCGTAGCCGAAGCCCAGCCGCTCCATGGTGCCGGGGACGAAGTTTTCGGTGAGCACGTCCACCTGCTCCACAAGCTGGTAGAGCAGTTCCTTCACCTCGGGCGCACGCAGGTCCATCGCCAGCGAGTGCTTGCCGCGGTTGACGGAGAAGAAGTAGGTATTGATGCCGTCTACCACCGGCCCAGCGCCGCGCGTCTTCTCGTTGGCGTACACCAGCTCAATCTTCCACACCTCGGCGCCGAGGTCCGCCAGTTGCATGACCCCATACGGCCCGGCCAGATGCCAGGTAAAGTCCAGAACGCGGATACCCGATAGCGGTCCACTCATGCCGAAAGGGTACAGGGCCTAGGGATTAGGGGTTAGGGGTTAGGGCGCTCGCATCACAGGTGGCGCCGCTGCAGGCACGAAGGGTGGCGAGACGGGCGGTGAGCTCAGCGAGCAGCGGCGCCACCTCAGGGCGGCCGGCGAGGTTGTCCAGCTCGTTGGGGTCCGCGGCCAGGTCATATAGCTCGCGCTCGCCGGTGGTGTACTCAACGTATTTGTACCGCGGAGTGCGCAGGCCGCGGTAGGCGGGGGTGACGGCCTGCGCCGCACCGCGGGGGCCTCGTGCCGCCTGGGCCTCCTCGTATTGCGGTTCACCGCTGAAGTCCTCCTCAGCGCCCTGCTCCAGCAGGAACGCCTGCCGCCAGGCCGCCGGCGGTTCTGCGCCCCACAACGGCACGAGCGAACGACCATCGACAAACTCCGGCACGGCCACACCGGCCAGGTGGGCGAAGGTCGGCGCCAGATCGATGTTGCCGGCGAGCTGCTCCACCGTCTTGCCCGCGGGCACGCCCGGGCCGCGGACGACCATGCGCACCCGCACGTCCTCCTCGTACGCCGTGAGTTTGCCGAAGAACAGCCGGTGATGGCCAAGGTGGTAGCCATGGTCCGACGTAAAGACGATGTAGGTGTTCTCCAGCGTGCCGGTCTGCTCTAGCGTCGCGAACAGCCGGTCGAGCATCTCCTCCACGGAAAGCATGGACTGCATGCGCCGCCGGTAGATGCTGTCAATCTGGCGCTGCTGCATTAGGGTGAGCGGCTCCTGCTCGCGCACCCAGGCCGGCTTGTCGGAGACATCCGCCTCATTGAAGGAGGGTGGGCGCGGAGCGGAGAGGCCGGCATAGGCGCTCTGATGGCGCGGCGCCGGCGTTGAAGGCGAATGCGGCAGCATCGGCGCCATGTACACAAAGAATGGCTGCCCCGCCGCCGCCGACCTCCGGATGAAGCCTTCCGCATGACCGGCCAGCACATCGGTGAGGTAGTCCTCAGGCTGCCGGCCGTAGCTTACCAGCCTGCCGTTCTCATTCAGGCGGTACCCGTACTGCATGTATCCGGTCTCGGTGGCGACGCCGTACCACTCGGACCAGCCGGGGGGCACGTACTCTGCTCCCGCTTCCTCGGGGTATTGGTTCAGGTATTTGCCGAACAGTGCGGTTCGGTAACCGCCATCGTGTAGCCAGGTAGCGATGGTAGACTGCTCCAGTCCCTTGTCGTGGAAACCGACAAAGCCACCGTCCGGCCGGCTATTCCCGAAGATGGTGTGGTTATGCGCATACTGCCCGCGCAGGATTGAGGCACGCGACGGGCAGCACAGCGGCACGCTGGCGAAGAAGTTGGTGAAGGTGGTTCCCTGCTCGGCCAGCAGCGCCCGCACCCGTGGCAATTCCATCAGCTCCGCGTCGCTCAGGTCATCCGCCACCACAAACACGATGTTGGGCCGCGGCTGTGGCTGCGGCTGCGCCACCACCGCGGCACGGCCGGATGCGCCGCCACCCAGCAGCAGCACCACAACGACCAGCAACCCTGCCAGCAACCCCCGTTTATTCACGCCGGACACCCCGTCTACAGGCTCTCGTGGTGGGTGTCGGACACAGGAGAACACGAGCGTATGGGGAAGCGTCCCTAACGCGGCCACCGGCAGCCAGGGGGACGGTGGGCATGGAGCATGGACCTGCGGCGGCGCCTCTGCCGTGTTTGCCATTGCCCGCCGCCGGCTACCCCATCCCCGGATGCCGGTTGCCGGTGAACGACGTCAGTGCGGGATTGCCGGTGCGGTGGCGGGGTCGGTTTCCAGGGCAATCCCGGCGGCGAGCAGGCGGTCGATGGTGGCACTATCGAGACCGCCGATCGCGCGCAGCACACGGCGGGTGTCCTGACCGACGCTGGGTGGCGCGCCCCGCACCATGCCGGGCGTGCGGCTGAATTTCAGCGGATGGTTGATCAGCCGAACGCTGCCCAGCTTGGGATGTGGCTGCTCGACGATCATCTGCCGCGTCGCCACCTGCTCCATCGCCGCCGCCTGCGGGATCGTGTTGAGCGGACCGCTGGGGATGCCGGCCGGGCGGAAGTCTGCCAGCCACTCGGCGGTGGTGCGCGTGCGGAAGGCCGCGCTGAGCACCGGCTCGAGCAGGGTGTGATTGGCCGTACGCTTGCCGCTGGTCTCGAAACGCTCGTCGTCCAGTAACTCCGGCAATCCGAGGAAGGCGCACAGTATCTGCCACTGGTTCTCCGTGCCCCAGGACAGCGCCACGACCATGTGGCCGTCGGCAGTGGGGAACGCCTGAAACGGTGTGGCCGCCGGGTGGCGCGTGCCCAGCGGGCCAGGCGGGAGACCGGTGGCAAAGTAGCGGGTGAAGGCATTCTCCAGCACAGCAAGCTGGCAGTCGAGCATAGAGACGTCGATGTACTGGCCGCGGCCGCTGCGTTCCCGCTCGTGCAGCGCTGCCAGGATGCCGATGGCGGCGTACAGACCGGCGGCGATATCTCCCAGGCTGAGGCCGGGCCGCACCGGCGGGCCGCCCGGCTCTCCGGTGATGCTCATCACCCCGCCGGCGCCCTGCACGATCACATCTAGCGCGGGCAACGCCCGGTCGGGGCCGGTCTGCCCAAAGCCGGAGACGGAGCACATGATCAGGCGGGAGTTGCGGGCGGAGAGCGTCGCGTAGTCCAGCCCCAGCCTGGCCATGACACCGGGGGTGAAGTTCTCCATCACGACATCGGCGTGTTCTACCAGCCGCAGGAAGGCGTCTCGGCCCTCCGGCGCGCGCAGGTCCAGCGCCACCGAGTCCTTGCCGCGGTTGATCGAGATGAAGTAGGCGGATTCATCTTCGATGAACGGGCCAGTGGTGCGGGCGATATCGCCGTAGGGAGGGCGCTCGACCTTGATCACCTCCGCACCCAGGTCGCACAGCGTCATGGCGGCGTACGGCCCGGACAGCACCCAGGTGAGATCGAGCACACGCACGCCCGCGAGCGGGCCGGGGGCAGAAGCAGCGGTCATGGATGATCCTCGGAAGCGGGAGTGACAGCAGCGGACGGCGGCGCACCCGCCAGCCACAGTGTCTCACGGGCCAGGGCGGCGGCAAACCGGGGGCTGCGCTCCGCCAGCCGCGCCCATTCGTCCGGGGTATAGGTGAGCACATCAGCGGGCAGCGGTAGCCGCTCGGACGGCCAGCGGGCCGAGCGCTGCAGCCACGGCTCGTCGCTTGCCCGTACGATCACCACCATGTCGAGGTCGCTGCCGAAGCCGGCGTCGCCACGCCCGTACGAACCGAACACCCCGACGGCGCTCACCTCGGGGTATGCTGCCATCAACTCCGCCGCCCACGTGCGCGCGCCGCTCAGCACCTCCTCACGGCGGGGCCAGCGCCGCACGAACGAACGCGACGATCGCTCCGGCATGGCGGATCGCCTCCTCACTTTGCAGCAGTCCGAAAAACTCGAACGGCGCGCCCTCGGGCAGCGCGTCCGGGTAGCGCGTGGGAATGTAGTAGGTGTCCAGCACCCGGCCGCGCTCAACCAATTGGTCGGGGATGCCAAACTCCTCGACGGACTGCGCCAGCAACCGCGAGATGGCGTGCCCCCATACCTCCGCATCGTGGTGCAGATACAGCGCCTTCACCGCCTTCTCAGCCGCCTGGTGTGCCGCAAAGCAGGCCCATCCATGCGCGCCTTCGATACGAGATCGTTCGGCGTGCGCAAGATCATGCTCCGCCTGCCGCAACCAGTCACCCGCGCGATTCACCATGCGAGTAGCATAACGCGGCATCCGGCACCCGGGGGACGATGGATGCAGGCGGGTGGCGGCTGTGCCCCTCCTGCCTTATCCGTTGCCCTGTCGGCGGATGCCACACGTTCCCCTTGGCGGTGCACCGGGATACGCTTGGCGGCAGCCCTGCGCCATAGAGAGGAGAGCGCCCATGCCTATCTCTGCGGAACTGATCGAGAAGTTGCGCGGCTACAACGCCCCCAGCATCAGCAACGCCATCGAGCTGTTCAACGTCCGTCCGCGCAACGAGGGGTTCATGGATGGCTCGATCCGGTGCATCTTCCCCCATCTGCCGCCGTTCGTTGGATACGCCGCGACGTACAAGATCCGCGCGGCCCAGCCGGGCGAGGACGCCGTGCCGGTGACGAAGCTGTACGAGCACATCCTTGCCCAGCCCGCGCCGCGTGTGATCGTGGTGCAGGACCTGGACGACCCGCCCTGCACCGGCTCGCTGTGGGGCGAGGTCAACGGCAACGTGCACAAGGCGCTAGGTTGCGCCGCCGTGGTCACCGATGGCGGCGTGCGCGACCTGGACGAGGTGGAGGGCATCGGCCTGCCGCTGTTCGCCCGCGAGGTGATCGTCTCCCATGCCTATGTGCGCGTGGTGGAGTACGGCACGCCGGTCACCGTCGGCCGCCTGACGGTCTCACCGGGCGATCTGCTGCACGGTGATAAGCACGGTGTGATCAATATCCCGCACGACATTGCCGAGCGCATCCCGGAGGCGGTCGACGCTATCGAGGCCTACGAGCGCGGCATCATCAACGCTGCCAAAGACCCGGACTTCACCGTCGAGAAGCTGATGGCCGCCCGCAACGCGCCGCGGCCACGGCTGGCGGAGACGAGGTATTAGCGGCAGCGGATTGCCTGCCCACCCCGAACACGGAGGCGCCATGACCACGGTACGTTACGACGCTCAGGAACTGATTGGCTTTACCGAGCGGGTGCTGTCCACGCTGGGGATGGAGCCGTCGGATGCGCGGCTGGCAGGGGAGGTGCTGGTTGATGCCGACCTGATGGGCATCGACTCGCATGGCATCGCGCACCTGCCGGCGCACGGCTCCTATGCCCCAGCGCTGCGCGACGGCAAGGTCAATCCACGGCCCAACATCTCTATCGTCCGCGAAACGCCGGCGACTGCCCTCATCGATGGCGACCGCGGCATGGGCCTCGTCACCGGCCATCGCGCAATGCGCCTGGCCATCGAGAAGGCGAAGCAGACCGGCGTTGGATCGGTCGCCGTGCGCAACAGCCGCCATTACGGTGCGGCGGGCTACTACGCGATGATGGCCGTGCCCGAGGAAATGATCGGCATGTCCATGACCAACGCCGGGCCGTGGTTTGTGCCCGCCCACGCCAAGAAGAAGCTGATCGGCACCAACCCCATCGCGGTCGCCGCCCCTGCCGGCAAGGAACAGCCGTTCCTATGCGACCTCGCCACCAGCACCGTCGCCATGGGCAAGCTGGAGATCGCACGGCGCGAGGGCAAGCCGATTCCGCCGGGCTGGGCGCTGGATGCACTGGGCCAGCCAACGCAGGATATCGAACTGGTCTACCGCGAAGGCGGGCTCACGGCGCTCGGCTCCACCGCTGCCACCAGCTCGTACAAGGGTTACGCGCTCGGTGCGATGGTCGATGTCTTCACCGGCATCCTGTCCGGCGCCGGATACAGCATGGCGCTGGGAGCATACGGCGGCGGCGTCGGCCACTTCTTCTCCGCCTGGCGGGTGGATGCCTTCCTGCCGGTGGCAGAGTTTAAGGCCATGATGGATCAGATGCAGCGTATGTTCCTCGATGCCGAGCCGGCCGACCCGGCACTGCCGGTGCGGCTTCCCGGTCAGCGCGAATTCGAGACCCGCGCGGGCCGATCCGTGGATGGCATCCCTCTGCATATCTCCGTAATCAAGACGCTGGAGGACCTCGCGGACAGCGTGGGGGTGGCGCGGCCCCAGCCAAAAGCCGTAGCTGTGTGAGGCGTAGGTTACTGCATTCCGTCAATGGCGAGCAGGCAAGCACCGGTTTACGATGAACGTAACAGTGCCGTTCCCTTCGGGCTCCCCACCGGAGGCGCTCGCCATGGTCACACAGACGCCGCCTGCCATCACCGCTCTGAGCTGGCGTGCCCGCCGCCCGTGGGTCCGCCGCCGGCTGCATGCCGCGCTGGTCGCCAGCGGACGTACATGGCACACGCTGCCGGAGGTGGCGCGCGCAGCCAGCCTGGCCGATCTGCCACCGGGCGAGGCGCAGGCCGCCATCACCGAACTGGTCCAGGCCGGCGCCGTCGAGGGTATTCGCGGCCCGCACGGCTGGTCGCGCGTGCGTGGCCTGACCATCGTGGTCGCCGAGCAGGCCGCCCGGACGGCCATCACGCCATCACCGGAACGAACCCGCCGCAGCTTCTCGGTGGTCAACCGGGTACGCCGTCACCGCTCTTCCGGGCTTGGCTCGGGTGCGCTGCTGTTCGGCGTGGCGGCCGTGGTGGCGGCCGCGGTGGCGCTGTGGCTGATGCGCTCCTGGAATGGCTCCCCCGCCACGCGGCCGGCACCGCTCACCCGCGATGGCTGGTATCAGCAGGTGGCGCGTGGCTATCTCGACGGCTATCGCGCTGGCCGGCCGGGCTTCACCCTTCCCTATCGCTTCACCGAACTGAGCGGCGTCACGCCGGACGCGCCACCGGCACAGCTTGAGCAAGGATTCGCCCAGTACCTCAAGGCGGCGCTGTTCCTGGGGTACCCCTCCCATGGGGGACTGCTGGCCTGGGCGCGGACGGAGTTCGGCGAGTTGCCCGGCGGTGATCAGGCGGATGCCTGGTTCCGGCGGGTCGCAGAGGCGTACGCCGCCCGCTCGCTAGCAGGGACGCCCGGCTACGAGATCAGCTCCACGCTGAGCACAGCCGGTGGTATCGCTGCCGGCGAGCGTGACGCCGCTGCGCTGACTGCGGGCCTGGTGCGCGCGCTCCGCACGGCGGTGTATCTCGGCACGCCCGAGCCAGGCGGGGTTCTGGACTGGGCCCGGCGCACTTACGGCGACCTCCCGGCCCCGTAACGCATCAGGCCGCGTCAATCAGCGCCAGCAGGTATGCGGCATCCGGCTCCGTGGCGGGCGTGCTGCCGCTGGCCAGGACGTGCAGGCGAGGCCAGATCTCCGCGGCACCGAACGCATACGGCTCGGCCAGCAGCATCCGCAGCCGTGAGGCGTACAGCGTGGCGCCGTCTTCGTGCGTGGCGGGCAGCAGCAACGCTAGCCGTGCCGCGCCCACCCGCGCCACCGTGTCCGAACGGCGCGCCTGTCCCCACACACGGTCGACCATCCCGGAGAGCACGGCGTCTACGGCGTCCCCGGCTACGCCTGGTATCGCCACCGGCCATAGCAGATTGATGATGATCAGGGAGACGCCATGCCCAAGCCGTACACCGAGGGCACACGCCTCCTCCACGCGCAACGTAAACGCCTCGCGGCTGATTGCGCCGGTGGCGGGGTCCAGCAGCCCTGGGTTTCCCGCATCACCCACCAGTGCTTCGCGCAGTTGTTCCATCGTCATCACCGCTGCCCCGGCCGGCGCCCTTGATTGCTGGCGCGCGGAGTGAACTGTCACCCTGGGTATCGAGCGTGGCGGCGATAGGGATAGTCCCTACCCGCTCCACGTACTACCGCCTGGCCCGCCGGTATGCCAAGGTAGGGCGGGGAGGACGGGGTAGCGGACGCAAGGCATCACGAGCGGCTGAGACAGGTTGCCCGATTCCCGCCACAGCGGGAGTGGGGCCGGGGGTGAGGGGGCTCCCCCGCTGCTCGGCTGGGGCGCAGGAGGGTGGTATGGGTGCGAACGGGAATGGGCGGGGATTGGGGCGTGACCTACTACTGGCGCACAGCTCTGACCTGCATCTAGGCGGCACAGCGCATCATCCGGAGATGGACGCGCTGGATATCGTGCTGGCCACCGCCGCCGCCGCCGGCGTCGATGCACTGCTGCTGGCCGGCGATATCTTTGATCACAACCGTCTGCCGCTGGCGCTCATCGACCGGGCGGCGCGCACGCTGGCGGACGCCGCCATGCCCGTCATTATCCTGCCCGGCAACCATGACTGTCTCACCCCCAGCTCCGTCTACCGGCGCGGCGGCCTGGCCGACCCCGCCAACGTCCACGTGCTCGGCATCACCGCCGATGAGAGTCTGGCGCTACCGGCGCTGGACCTGGAGGTATGGGGACGGCCGCACCTGGACCATGTCAACATGTCACCGCTCACCGACCCCCGCCCGCGGGGCGCCGCGCGCTGGAACGTTGCCACTGCACACGGGCACTGGGTTACCGGCCCGCACGACCATCACCGCTCCTGGTTAATCCACCAGGAGGAACTGGACATGCTCGATGTCGATTATGTCGCGCTGGGGCACTGGGACCGGGCGTTGAAGGTGGGTAGTGGCGAGCTGCCGGCCTACTACTCCGGTTCGCCCGACCTGGCCAAGACCGTGAACATCGTGCGCTTCAGTCCATCCGGCGGCGTTAGCGTGGAGCGGATGCCACTGGTCCAGCCGTGACACGTGTGCGCCACTGCAACATGGACTTCATCCCCATGAAACCACGCTGAAACACACGCTTGTAACCATGCCGGCAGACACGGGCCGCAAGCGGCCCGAGCACTGCACAGGGGAGGGCCGGCATGGATATCAGTGCGGGGGATACCACCTGGGTCATCGTCAGCACCGCGCTTGTTCTGTTTATGACACCGGGACTGGCGCTGTTTTACGGCGGCATGGTGCGCTCCAAGAGCGTACTGAACATGCTGATGATGAACTTCTTCACAATCTCGATCGTGACGATTATCTGGGTTGCCGTTGGCTTCTCGTTCGCCTTTGGCAAGGACGCCGCCGGCGGCTTCATCGGTAACCTCGACTTCGCCGGCCTTAAGAATATCGTTGGTGACAAAGCGCTACCCAACGCCGCCACCATCCCCGCCTCCGTGTTCGTCGCCTTTCAGCTCATGTTCGCGATCATCACCCCAGCACTGATCACCGGCGCCATCGCCGAACGGATGAAGTTCACGGCGTGGGTCGTGTTCTGCGCGCTGTGGTCGCTGATCGTCTACAACCTCGTTGCCCATTGGGCCTTCGCCCCGGATGGCTGGATCGTTAAGTCGGGCGCCCGTGACTTTGCCGGTGGCCTCGTCGTTCATATCAACGCCGGCGTCGCAGCGCTGGCACTGGTGCTGGTACTTGGCCCGCGCAAGGGCTTTGGCCGCGAGCCGTTTCGTCCCCACTCCCTGCCACTGACGCTGCTGGGCACCGGTATCCTGTGGTTCGGTTGGTTCGGCTTCAACGCCGGGTCGGCGCTGGCGGCCAACGGGCTGGCCGGCACCGCCTTCATCACCACCCACATCGCGGCCTCGCTGGCAGCGCTCGGCTGGACGGCGGCAGAGTGGATGAAGACCGGCAAGCCCACCACCCTGGGCGCGGCCTCCGGTGCGGTCGCCGGCCTGGTCGCCATCACGCCCTGTGCCGGTTTCGTCGGCCCGATGGCAGCGATTGTTATCGGATTGGTGGCGGGGGTGCTGTGCTTCCTCGCCGTCAGCCTCAAGTTCAAGCTCGGCTACGATGACTCGCTGGACGTGGTCGGTGTCCACCTGGTGGGCGGTATCGCCGGCTCGCTGATGCTCGGCATCTTCGCCCAGAACTCCATCAATCCGGCCGGCCTGCTCGACGGCGAGAAGCAGATTGAAGGCCTGATCTACGGTGGCGCCGAGTTCTTCAAAGACCAGTTCATCGCTGTGCTGGCGGTGCTCGCCTTCAGCTTCGCCGTCAGCTTCCTCCTAGCCAAGGTGATTGACGCCGTCATCGGGCTGCGCGCCACCGAGGAACAGGAGCACAGCGGGCTTGACATCTCCCTGCATGAAGAGCGGGCCTATGCCCTGTCCGAGGTAGCCTAGGACCACCCCGCGCATCCGGCGTCCCAGATAACGCCGGATGCAGCCGCACCACGAGGGAGCCGCGCATGAAGATGATCGTCGCCTTTATCAAGCCCTTCAAACTAGAGGATGTCAAAGACTCGCTCAAGTCTGTCGGCGTCACCGGCCTCACCGTCAGTGACATTCGCGGCTTTGGCCGCCAGGCCGGTCACACCGAGGTGTACCGCGGTGCTGAGTACGAGGTCGACTTTCTGCCCAAGACCCGCATTGATGTGCTGGTCGATGATGCGATGGTCGGGCTGGTCGTAGGCGCCATCGAGAAGTCAGCCCGCACCGGCTCCATCGGTGACGGCAAGATCGCCGTTCTCCCGGTCGAGGACATCGTACGCATCCGCACCGGCGAACGGGGCAAGGACGCGTTGTAGGGGAGGAGCTTCCGGGCCGCGCGGATTGTGGCAGCCATCGCCTGTGCGCCACTCCGGCAATCGCACCACGATCCGCGCGGCTGGATGTAGGAATCCCATTGGAAAGTTGATCGCGTGTGACAGCCGCATCTGAAGCCGCTGCTAGCAGCCCGCTCGCTCCCTTTCTGACGCTGCGCACTCAGGTCGCGCGGGCTCGTTTGGGCGATGGCGGGCTGGATGTTTGCCGGGCGCTGACAGCGGCGCTGGACGCGGGCATTGCCGCACTGGCCGCGCCGCTGGCAGGGGAACGGTTTGCGGTAGTGGCTGTGGGTGGCTATGGCCGTGGCGAGCAATGCTTGCACTCCGACATCGATGTCATGCTGCTGCACGGCGGGCGGCTGCCGGAGAAGGCCATCCAGAGCGTGATGTATCCGCTATGGGATACGCGCATCAAGGTCGGCCATGCCGTGCGTGGCGTGAAGGACGCCCTGCGCGCTGCCCGCGAGCATGTCCAGACCCTAACAGCGCTGCTCGATGCCCGCGCTGTGGCGGGCGACGGAGCACTGGTAGCTGAGCTATGGACGGAGCTGGGCGCGCTGCTGCGCCGCGGCGCGCTCAACCCGGTACCTGAGCTGGCCACAGCCGAGCACAACCGGCGCGAGCGGGAACCGTTCCAGTTGCTGGCCGCTGACCTCAAAGAAGGTCGGGGCGGCCTGCGCGCGCTCCAGTCCCTACACTGGCGCCGCAGGATTGCCGTCCTGGCCGGCACTCCGGCAGCTACGGCGCCGGCAGAGGAGCAGGAGGCACGTGCCGTCCTGCTCGCCACCCGCAACGCGCTGCACGCTGCCGCCGGCCGCCCGCACGAGCGGTACGACGCCGACCTGCGCCCGGCCACCGCCGCCTGGCTGGACATGAGCATCGATAAGGCCGGACAGCGCCTGTACCGCGCCCAACGCGCCATCGACGCACTGGCCGCCCTGTGCTGGGCAGAGACACCGGCCGGACGGCCGGCGGACCGCCCAGCGCGGCTGCCGTTTCTGCGCCGGAGCAGCTCCACCGCCGCCCCCGCGACGGCGACGGAGCCCGACCGGGTCGATCCCTACGCCGCCCCGCTATCCCTCGCGCTGCGCACCACCACCCGCGGTCGGGCCCCGGGCGTGTTTACGCCGGAGGAACAGGCGGCCATCCGGCAGGCCAGCGCGCCGCTGTGGGATAACACCGATCGCCAGGCGCTGTTGGGTCTACTGCGGGCGGGGATGCGCGGCTGGGAGGCGTTCGCGGAGCTGGAGCGATTGGGCTGGCTGGCACGGGCGCTGCCAGAGTGGACGCACACCGTTGCCGCACCGCAGCATGCGCCCTTTCACCTGCACCCCCTTGATGTCCATCTGTGGCGAACCGTGATCGAGATGCTGGCGATCACGCGCCCAGACAGCGATGAGCCATGGTGCCAACAAGTCGCACAGGATCTGGGCAATCTCGATGATGTGCTGCTGACGGCGCTGCTGCACGATATCGGCAAGGGGCACGACGGTGACCACTCGATCCAGGGAGCCATCGCCGTGTCAATGCTGTGCCGGCGCACGCGCTTCGGCCCGGCGCTAACGGGCACCGTGGCCGGGGTAGTGCGCCATCACCTGCTGCTACCGGCCGTCGCCACCCGCCGCGACATCGATGATCCGCGGGTCATCACCCACGTTGCGGACCAGGCGGGCGATCTGCGCTCGCTGCGAATTCTGTTTCTGCTGGCCGTGGCCGACTCGCGCGCCAGCGGTCCGGCCGTGTGGACGCCGTGGAAAGCATCACTGGTACGGGCGCTGTTCGCCCGCGCGTCTGGCGAGCTGATGCGGCGCCAGTCTGCCGAAGCGCATTCGCCACTGGAGGAGCAGCAGGAGGCGGCGCTGATCGCGGCCGCCGCCGGCCAGTTCGAGCCCGCCGCCATCCACGAGCACCTATCGGCGATGCCGCCCAGTTACCTGACATCGTTCGACGCGTCTGATCTGCTGCGGCACGTGGAGGCGATGACACCACCGCCGGAGCCGGGCGAGGTGCTCGTCGGCGTGCGCGACGGCGACCACTCCTCGAACGCCATCGTGGTGACGGCGGACCGGCCGGGCCTGATCAGCCTGATCTCCGGCGTATTTGCCCTGCATAACGTCTCGGTGCTGGACGGCCGCTTCTTTACCCGCGCCGACGGCACCGTGCTCGACGCCTTTCATGTGGAAGACGCCCTCGGTGGCGATATCGACGCGCAACGTTGGGAGAAGGTGCGGGCCGGCCTGGCGCGGGCGCTGGCCGGCGATCTGCCGCTGGAGGATCTGCTCCAGGAGAAGGCGCGTGCCTATCATCGCGACCGCCCGCCGCCGCCGCCCGCCCGCGTCGAGGTCGACACGGGGGCATCGGACAGCTTCACCGTGGTAGAGGTCCACTGCGCTGACCGCGTGGGGGTGCTGCACGACATCGCCCGCGCTCTGTTTGAGCAGGGGCTTGACATCCGGCTGGCGAAGATTGACACGCAGGGGCACGAGGTCGTGGACACATTCTATGTGCGCGACCTGGACGGTGAGCCGGTGCGCGACCCAGACCGCCACGATGCGATCCGCGCCGCCGTCACCGAGCGGCTGGCGGCAGGCGCGGTGCGCGCCTGAGCGCTCACCCCACGGGCAGCACATCCGCGTAGTTTAGGGCGGCGTTGACGTCCCCTTCCCACGCCTCGCGCGGCAGATCGCACATCAGCTCGATACCGTTGCCGTCCGGGTCGGTGATATACACGCTCTTGCTGGTGCCGTGGTCGATACGCAAATCCACGGGATACCCTTGCTGCTTGATGAAGGCAAAGATCGCCATCAGCGCTGCCTCATCCGGCATCCGCACGGCGAAATGGTTCAGCCCGGCGGTCACGGGCCGCGCCAGCCGAAACGCGCTCGGCGCTGCCGCCGCTGCCGGGTCGGTCAGTTGCACGAGGGCGAGGTCGTGGTGATTGCCACCGGCGCCGGCGTAGAAACGCATCTTCATGCGCGTAATCTCGCCCACCTGCCGAAAGCCAAGCATCTCCGTGTAAAAGCGGTGCGCCCGCTCCAGATCGCGTACGTTGAGCACCAGGTGTGAGATTCCCTGCGGCAATACCGGCGGTTGCCCGCTCCCCGCTTCACCCGCGGTCATCGCCCTACCTCCCCGTCATGTGGTGGGAGCGTACGGCGCGCCGGAGAGGCTGGCAAGAACCAATAGAGGGAACTGAACTGAGTCTCACACCCGGTGTCAATGCACCGATCCTAACGCTGGGTGTGTGATCGGGGAGATAGGCTCTGCTGCTCCGCGCCGGTAGGGTGTGCCTGCACCCGCGCAGAGGAGGAGCACACCATGACCAACGGCGCACCGATGACCGGCAGCCCCCGCGAAGACGACGTGCAGGGACACGCCCTGAGCTGTGGCGACGCCAAGACCCTGGCGGCACTCCATCTCACCACCGCGCTCGCGCTCTACGGCCTGGGCGACAGTACCAACGGCGCGTACTTCGCCGGCCAGGCCCGTGGCCTGCTTCAGGGCTCGTGCTAAGCCAGACCTCACCCCCAGACTCTCGCCGATGGGAGGCAGGGATTGGGGGTGAGGTCGGTGGCACCCTTTACACCGCTACGGTCTCCGCGCTGACCTGGCGGACGAGGTCCATGGCGCGGCCCAGTGTCCCCAGCCGGGCCGCCAGCGTGGCGCCCTCCGGCTGCAGGCGCAGGGTGGTGACACCGGCATTGCGGTAGGCGCGGATGCGGTCGCGCACCATGCCGTCGGTGCCGAGCAGGTTCGTACCCAATACCATCTCATCGGGCACGAGCGCTGCCGCTTCCTTGCGGTGGCCGTCCAGGTACAGCCGCTGCACCTCTTTGGCCACGTCCTCGTAGCCAGCGCGCTGGTAGGCCATGTTGTAAAAGTTGTGCTCGCGCGAGCCCATCGCCCCCAGTGAAAAGGCCAGCCCACGCCGCCGCTCCTCAATCAGCCGCGGCAGATCATCACCAAACGCGATCGCCCCGCCCGCCTGGAGATCGACATCAGTGAGCGAGCGCCCCGCTTTCTCGGCGCCGCGGGCAATGTGGCTGAAGAACACGTCCGCGTGCTCGGGCAGGAACGAGGTGCCGATCCAGCCATCCGCCAGCTCGCCGGTCATCTCCAGGCTCTTGGGGCTGAGGGTAGCGAGGTAGACCGGCACCTGGCGCGGTTGGGCGGCAGACTTGAGCGGCTTGCTCTCCGGGGCGGGCAGCGGCAGCTCGTACACTTTGCCCTTGTAGATCACGCGCTCGCCGCGCACTGCCATCTGCACGATCTCGACCAGCTCGCGCATCCGGGTGACCGGCTTGTCGAAGGGCAGGCCGTGCCAGCCCTGGATCACCTGCGGGCCGCTGGTGCCGAAACCGAGAATGAAGCGGCCGCCGGAGAGCGCCTGCATGCTCATCGCCGTCATGGCCACCAGCGCCGGCGTCCGTGTGCCTGCCTGGAGGATGCCGGTGCCCAGCCGGATCCGCGACGTGCGGGCGGCGAGATAGGCCAGCGGCGAGATGGCGTCATGCCCCCACGCCTCCGCCGACCAGACTGCATCGACCCCTAGCTTCTCAGCTTCGACGACGTAACTGGCGACCTCTTCGAACTCCTCGTTGACGAGACCCAGGCCGATGGCGACCTTCATGTGTGCCTCCCATCCGTGTATGCGCTCGCGCCGTGCTGCGACGAGTGTACGGCTGCGGTCGCTTAGAGGCAGGCTCACACCCGCTCCGCGATAGCCGCCGGAGCCGGCGCCGGCGGTCGGACGGGGGACCGATGGCGGATGAACACCGCTGTCAGCGCCGCCACCCCAGCCAGTGCCAGCGTCACCACGGCGATGCGCACGAAGCCATCGACGATGGCCTGCGCCGCCAGGGCCTGCACCTCCGCCCCGCCCAGCGGCACAAACCGCTCCGCAGCGGCGAGGGTGCGACCCGCCTCGGCGGCGGGGATACCGGCAGCGGCCAGCTCGCCAGGCAACGTACGCTCGATGTGTCGGGCGAAGACCGCCCCGAACACCGCCACCCCCATCGCGGTGCCGATGTTACGCGACATGGTGAAGGTGCCCGAGGCAAGGCCGGACTTGGCCACCGGCACCGCGCTCATCACCGCCAGCGAGGATGACGACATCACCAGCCCGATACCCAGCCCGCGCACGATGAATGACGGCAGTAGCCCATCGACGTAGCCGCTGCCGGTATCCATGCCCAGCAGCAGCAGCGCGGCGACGAGCACGCACAGCGAGCCGGTGATGATCACCAGCCGCAGCTGGCCGCCCAGCCGCTGGCCGAGAATGCCGGAGAGCGGCATCAGCGCCGCCACCAGCGCCGTCGCTGGGATAAAGGCCAGCCCGCCCTCCAGCGCCGAGAAGCCCCAGTAGTTCTGCATGAACATGCTGATATACGGCTGCGAGCCGAACACCGCCGCCGAGAACAGGAACGCGCTGATGCAGGCAGCAACGAACGTGCCGCTGCGAAACAGGGAGAGGTCGATGAGAGGATGGCGCGTGCGTCGCTCGACCAGCACAAACAATGGCAGCAACACCGCTCCAGCGGCGAAGCAGGCGAGGATTGGCGGTGAGGTCCAGCCAGCGTCGTTCGCCTGGTTGAAACCGAACATCAGCAGCACCAGCGCGCCGGATAGCAGCCCCAGTCCCCGCCAGTCCACCGACCGCGCTGCGCTCTCATCGCGCGACTCCGGCACGAACCGCAGCGACAGAAGGATAGCGGCGATACCCACCGGCAGGTTGACGTAGAAGATCCAGCGCCAGCTATCACCGCGCACCAGCAGGCCGCCGAGCAGCGGACCCGCGATCAACCCCAGGCCGGAGACACCGCCCCAGATGCCGATCGCCAGCCCGCGCTGCTGGGGCGGGAATACCTGGGTAATGATCGACAGCGTGCCGGGGAACATGGTGGCCGCACCCGCGCCCTGCAACACCCGGAAGGCGATCAGTTGCTTGATATCGGTGGCCGCTCCGCACAGCGCTGAAGCGATCACGAACACTACCAGCCCCAGGAGAAATACCCGGCGACGGCCAAAGATGTCCCCCAACCGGCCCATGGTGATCGGCAGCACCCCTACCACCAGCACATAGCCGGAGACCGTCCACTCCACGGCACTGGGTTGCGCCCGCAGCGTGCGGCCCATGGTCGGCAGTGCGACATTGACGACGAAGGTGTCAATCATCAACATGCCAAGTCCAAGGCAGACGGCAATCAGCGTGTGCCACTTGTTTGGCGCAGCGGGCGGCCGTAGCCAGCCCGGTGATACCGTCATCGCGCGCATAGGGAACTCCCCGGCAATGCTGGTGTCGCGCGTTGTGCAGCGGGGCACCCAACCCAGCGCAGCCCCACCGAATCCACCGCGATGGCCGAGCCCCACTGACAGGCGGGCACAGGCACTGCTACAATAGGCTCGTGAGGATAGTATCTTTCAGAAAGTATGCGTGTCAAGGGGAGCGACATGGCGCGCACGCGTGAGTATCAGCACTTCTGCCCCGTGGCCCGCTCACTGGAGGTGATCGGCGAGAAGTGGTCGCTGCTGGTGGTGCGCGACCTGCTGCGCGGGCCGCAGCGGTTCACGGATCTCTTGCGCGGCCTGGGCGGCATTACGCCCAAGTGGCTGACGCTGCGCCTGCGTGACCTGGAGCAGGCAGGTATCGTCGAGGCAGACCGCGAAGTGGGACGGCGCGAAGTGTGGTACCGGCTGACGGCCAGGGGACGGGACCTTGCGCCGGTGGTCGAGTCGCTCGCCGTATGGGGGATCGACCATGCCCGGCGGCCGCCGCTCCCCGGCGAGCCGATCAACCCGGAGAACTCGCTTGCCGCAATGGTCACCTACCGCAACCGCCGCGGTCTGCGCCTGACGCGCCCGGCTGCATGGCTCGTGCGCTTTGCCGGCGGGCCGGATATGCGTGTGATCTGGGACGGCGCCCGCTGGTCCTATGCGCGCGGCGCGGGAGGCGCCGTCCCTGATGTTACGGTCGAGACGGACGCGGAGACCTGGGTGCGGTTTCTGATGGCCGGGTCGAGCGCGGCGCGCCAGGCAGAGGTCGCACGGATGCGGCTCAGCGGCGCCGCTGCGGCGGTTGCCGAGCTGGTGCGGTCCTTCGGCGTGCGGGGCGGCAGCCCGGCGGAATGAAGGGGACAAACGGCAGGGCCGGCTACGTCTCCGCTGGCCGGCCCTGCCTAGCTGCCCGATACCCGTGATCCCTACGGTCGAACTCCGTCTGCCCGCCGCCCGCTACGCGGCGTAGAGGCTGTCCATGCTCTCCTCGACGATGGCACGGCCGCCGCAGCGCGAGCAACGCAGGGTGCCGCCCTGCATCTTTGGGGTCGCGCCGCCGGAGCCCGGGCTAACCATGCGCAGGTGACCGTCCGTGCGCTCCACCACGCCGAGAAACCGGCCACAGATCAGGCAGCTCACGTCACCACGCATCTTCGTCATCTCGGTCTCCTCCCGGCACACCGGCCTGCCACCTGGCCCGCCGTATGCGTAGTCTGCCTGGTTGCGGGCCAACCTCCCACGATCGCCGGTGCACCGGGAGGGCAGTCGCTAGGACGGCCCGCGTACCGTCCGGAAGGACGGGGAAGCGTGGGGGGCCCCGCCGGTGGGAGGGATGCCCAGCGACGCGCGTAACTCACCCGGCGTAGGAGTCAAGCTACCGGACCCCGCAGCAACGGCGCAGATCGATCAGCAGCACACCGGACAGCGCTCGGCGGCGGTGCGGGGTAGCCGGCGCCGGCCACAAGGCGGCAGGTTATTCGCGCGTCCGCGTGGCGTGGTCGATTCGTTCGTGCACGACCGTGGCCAGCACGACTGCCGCCGCGCCGCCGTCATCTTCCTCCGGCCGGAAGGCAGCGGTGGTGACGTCGGCGAAGAGCGCGCCGATGACGTGCGCCGCCAGCGGCGTCGAGGGACAGTCCCCCGCCGGGTCCGGGCTAAGGAACCGGCCGGTGGCCGGGTCGTACAGGCGCGCCCGCAGGTAGAGCAGCCCGCTCTCCGCGTCGCGGCGGTTGCCGGTGTCGTCAAACGGCATACCTGTCCCCGTCTGCGCCCAATAGTCCTCCGCCAGGCGCGGGCGACCACCGGGCGGTTTGCGATGATGCCACGCCTCCCAGCCGCTGTCCCGGGCCCGCTTGAGCCATTGGCTGCCAGCGACTCGGGAACCCCCATCGCTTCAGCGATCCGGGCACCCAGCCAGCCCTGCTCATTTGGCTCCAGTACGCGGAGCCGTAGACCTTCCTGCCAATTCGTGGGTTAGCGCTCACATTGCGTATTCATACGGGCAATGATAGAACGTTCGCACAGTATCGTTTAGCTTCCACCGCTGTATTCAGTAACGTCTCAGCAGAAGTAGTACTACAGCATTGGCAATAGACCATATCACTACTGAGATTACGAAACGCAGTGCGACATCTGATGAGCCAACGGAAGATAGTATTACACTTGCGGGCATGATGTCTGTTCCAGTTACGTGGAAGACAACTATCTCGATCAGCGAAATGAATAGTGAAAGACTTAGCGATATGATGATAGTCTGTTTGAAAGTTATCGGCTTCATCGCATCCGACTGCTTTTGTTCTAGCTCCACACTAGTGGAAACCTGCTCCACCACCTCCGCCTCCGCTCGGTGGGCCAGGTGCATCGTTGCCAGATTCTAGTCTGCTGCATACTGCATCACATCCATTTCGGCCTCCGTAAGCAGATAATGCGCCGCAGATAACGTCAACCGTTCCTGCACAAGCCAGTCCAGGGATTGTCCATGCTAGACTGAGTATCGGGCCGATGCAAACAGCCCAACCTATATCGACACATGTGTGCGATGCGCCCAACCCGTACACAATCCCGCAGAGTTGTCTGCAACCGATCTTCGGGAACCAACTCCAGGGTGAGTTGTGCGTCCATACGAACTGGTCATAGTTCGGGATGTATTTCGCGCCAAGCCCGAGATCCATGATGGGGTGGATGCACAGCCCCGGGTCATTCGCCGAGCAAATGCCGTCGTCCAGCGCTGGCTGCGTGTCGACATCTGGGACGGGCGGCTTGCCAATTCCTTGATAGGGCTGCGCACCCGGATAGTCGCCGGGCATGGTGCTGGGCGCCGGCCCGTCCCACGCCGAGAGTCCGAGCGGGTCGGTGTAGCGTGCCGGGTTGGCGAGGCCGTAGAGGTACGCGTGCGCCGTCAGCGGGGTTGACGGGCAGTCCCTCGCCGGGTCCGGGCTGAGAAACCGGCCGGTGGCCGGGTCGTACAGCCGTGCCCGCAGGTAGAGCAGCCCGCTCTCCGCGTCGCGGCGGTTGCCGGTGTAGTCAAACGGCATGCTCGTGCCGGTCTGTGTGTGGATGTTGCCATACGCGTCGTACTCCCGGCTGCCGATGGCGCTGCCTGTGCTGCTCAGCACCAGCCGTTCGCTCCCCTGGCGGTCGGCCGCCACCACCCAGCGGGTACTGGGTGACCAGCTCCCCCGCCCACACGTACTCGCTGGCCCCGTCTCAATCACACTACTGCTCGCCATCTCGGGTCGACCTAATATGGGGGAGCAACCAGAACAGCGCTACCGCAATACCGGCCGCACCCATAACAATGGTGATAATCGCATCCCAGACTGTGAATCCAGATTCTCGCAGAGCGCGGCCAACTACGACGGTACCAGTGAACCCTAGGGCTATTCCTAGGAATGTCGTTAGCTGTCTCCTCTGGGAATGGCCAGCCCAGTGCTGTAGTCTGCCCTTTACGGGCCTTGTGTCCCGAAACAGCGTAATGAGGATGATCATCGCGACAGGAACCATGAATGCGAAGATGCCGGTGACCATCATATAGTTTCCCGTTTGGGCGAACGCCGCTTCCGTCCGAGACACCCAGGTATACGAGCTATCGGCAGATTAGCGCCCCTTCGCAGACTTGCTTGGCGGATGGTGAGGGAAGAGCAGCCACTGACCTCAGCATAGATTACTGACCATAGCCGCAGCGGCAGAAACCGGCCGTGGTGGAGATCTCTGCCTTGGCGGTCTTCGATGTGCATGCCGGCAGGCGCGTCCTCACCCGCGGTGCGGCCCTCGCCCGCCGGGCGCAGCTTGCCCCCGCGCCCTAAACCGGCATCCGAACAGGGGCCTGCACAGTCTGGCGAGGGGTACGGGCGCAGCTCGCGCGTATGGGATGCACCACCTGAGAGAGCACACCTGTCTCCGCTCGGGCGCGCCGTGCGCTGCGGGTGTGCGGGGGGCGAGCAACGGGCGCGCGCGCGGGCAGCCCCCCTGTGGTGCGGGTATGCCTCCGAGGGCACACACCCGGCGGTCGTGCGGGGTAACCGGCGCCGGCCGGAAGGCGGCTGGTTATTCGCGCGTCCGCGTGGCGTGGTCGATTCGTTCGTGCACGACCGTGGCCAGCGCCACTGCCGCCGCGCCGCCGTCATCTTCCTCCGGCCGGAAGGCAGCGGTGGTGACGTCGGCATAGAGCGCGCCGATGTGGAACCGGTACCAGTAATGCACCACGTCACGCCCGTCTTCGCGGCCGGTGAGGCGCATGAGCGCCCCCTCATCCCCGAGTGTGGGGGCATCGAGTGGCTCTGCCGCAACGTAGTAGCTGGCGCCGTACGTCATCACCAGGTCGGGCATGCCGGCCACAGCGGCCGCCGCGCCGGCGGTATCTTGATAGCGGTCGATGGAGGCGGCGACGCCACTGGGATACCCATCGGCTGCCGGCACGCGCAGAAAGAGGATGTGATAGCCGTCTATCCGGCCCCAGGCATCGAACTGCTGCTGAACCGCCGCCGGGTCATCGGAGCGAGCAGCGAGGCTGGCGTTGTCCAGCACCTCCCCGCCATCGCTGATGAAGCCAGGGAGCAGATCGGTCTCGGTAAGTGAAAGCTGCCAGAGGGCATCACCTTCGCTTGGTTGGGCTGCCATTCCTCTTGTCAGGCCACTGCCTATCAGCACAAGCATCACACCGATGAGCGTGACTGTCGTAAATACGAACCGTGTAGCCTGCGTGCGATTATGAAAGCGCAGCATTGAACCTCCCGCTCTTGTCACGCTGGGCGAACAAGGCTGATGGTGTTATCATTTCAATAGATGTCGATCCGAGGCGGCTGCTATTTTCGACGTCATCCACCGTTTCCTTTTCTTATTTGTGTCGATAGCCTTTATTGTGCTGTCCATTATTTGGGTTGCTTCCTTGTATTTTGGGTTGTACGGTGGCCTGAGTCTTGGGAACCTCTCCGACGATTGGCGCCGGTGGTGGGTGCAGCTCTTCCCGTTGCTTACGTTTATCGTGTTATTGCTAGCTGTATTCTTGTTCTCCGCGATTAGATCTGGATTTATGCCTTCATTCTGAGCAGCCATATGCAAATAGCATATAATCTCTGGACACATCGGCCATATGGCGTATGTTCAACATATACTAGTGCAATAGTCTTTGCATGGTATACGCATTGCATTGGCGCAGATGCGTCCCCCAGTAAAACCCGCAAGTTGCAGCGCATGCGGCAGCCGCAATTGGGTTTGCCGTTATAGTTCCACAGACAATGGCGCAGGAAGCGTTCAATGGTACACCTGCCACAAAACATAGGCCGCTGGAGCAGACAGCATTGCAGATAGTCTTACAGCCGGCTTTAGGAATCCAACTCCAGGGCGAATAGCGCGTCCATACGAACTGGTCGTAGTTGTGAATGTATTTCGCGCCGAGCCTAAGATCCATGATGGTTTGGAGGCACAGCCCCGGTTCATTCGCCGAGCAAATGCCGTCGTCAAGCGCTGGCTGCGTGTCGATGTCGGGGGCGGGTGGCTTGCCAACACCGAGGTAGGGCTGTGCGCCCGGGTAGTCGCCCGGCGTGGTGCTGGGCGCCGGCCCGTCCCACGCCGAGAGTCCGAGCGGGTCGGTGTAGCGCGCGGGGTTGGCTAGGCCGTACAGGTAGGCATGCGCGCTCAGCGGCGTCGAGGGACAGTCCCCCGCCGGGTCCGGGCTGAGAAACCGGCCCGTGGCCGGGTCGTACAGCCG
>CAUJGQ010000139.1 GCA_963170165.1 Chloroflexota bacterium
TCGGTAGGGGAGCACGGTCGGGTGCGCAGCGCCTCGTTTCGGGACCTGCAACCGGCATTGCTGTACAGCGGCTCAGCGCTTGCCGGACGGATCGCCGCCTTTTTGCAGGCAGGAGAACCGGCGCAGGCGGAGGCCTCTGTCCGGGTCGCGATGGCGTTGTTCTCGTGGGGCGATGCAGCCCATGCAGCCCTGCCCGCCACTGCATAGCAGCCGCCACTCCTTCCTCTTATACTCGCCGCAGCAGCACACGGATCGCTGCGGGAGGTCACCGAATGCCGTACGCCCAATTGTCCCGGGTGCGGATGCATTACTACGAGCGCGGCCACGGGCCGGAGACGGTCGTCTTCGTGCACGGTTTCCAGGCCTCGGGCCGTATCTGGCAGCTGGCGCAGGAGGCGCTGCCGGAAGATCGCTACCACACGATCGCCGTCAACAACCGCGGCGCTGGGGAAACCGACGCGCCGCCGGAGGAGCATGACTTTGGCATAGAACCGTTCGCATCGGACGTGTACGAGCTGGTAACGCAGCTCGGACTGCCCGACGTGACCCTGGTTGGCCATTCGCTGGGTGGCGCCACGGTGGCCCGCTACGCGGTTGACCATCCGGAGACGCTCAAGGGACTGGTGCTGCTCGATCCGGCCGACCCAAACGGCCGGCATGGTTCGCCGGAAGAAATCGAGCGCATCATTGATCAGCGGATGGCGGCGCGGCGTGAGCAACAGGCCCGTGGTGGTGGCGGCGACGGGATCGATGCCCGTGCGCCTGACGCGAGTGCCTTCACCCGTGCCCTGGCGGCCGACATCGCCGCGGCGCCCGAGCGGCGGCTGCGTGGCTCCATGCGCTCGATGTTCAGCATCCGCCTGGGCGAGGCGGTGCGCTCACTGCCGATGCCGGTGATGCTGATGGGCGGAGACGACGACAAGCTCATCCCCATTAGCGCGATGCTGGCGACGTGGGCCAAGTATCCACCCGGAACGGGGCTGCACATCTGGCATGGTGTGGGGCACTCGCCCAATGTCGAGATTCCCGAGGAGTTCGCCGCAGTGCTGCGACGGTTCATTGAGCATACCGTCTCGGAGCGACGGGCGGCGGCGACTGTCTAACGGTCCGGCGCTGCCGCGGCGGGGCGCCTCGCACGCCCCGAAGGCCGGCTCAGGCCTAAACACGACCGCTGAGAAATGCGGCGCGCACCACAGCGCTCAGCCGGTCAATCGCCAGCACGACGACCAACGTTACGAGCAGCGCCGTCGTCAATTCCTGATAGCGCAGGGTCTGCACGTAGCCCAGCAGGTAGTAGCCGATACCCCCCGCGCCCACGAACCCCATGATCGATGACGAGCGGACGTTGTACTCGAACATGAACAGCAGCTGCGACAGCAGCTGGTTTGCCGCTTCGGGAAGGAGTGCGTAGCGGGCAAGCTGTGCGCGTCCGAGCCCAGTGCCACGGACGGCCTCCAGGACCTCAGGGTCAACGCCGTCGAACGCCTCGCTGAACAGCTTGCCCATGTAGCCGAGTGAGTACATCGCTACTCCAAGCGATCCCGCGGCCGGGCCGAGGCCGACGGCCACCACAAAGATAATCGCCCACAGCAGCGCTGGAACGGTGCGCACTGCCGCCAGCAGCAACCGGATCGTTAGCGCCACACCCCGCCCGGTAATCGCTGGCGAGGCCGCCACTGACAGAGGCAATGCCAGCACCAGCCCGAGTGCGGTGCCGATGAAGGCGATTTGGACCGTTTCCCCAGCAGCGCGGGCCACGTCAGGCAGGACATCCCAGGCCGGTGGAAACAGGCCGCGCAGAAACCGGCCGGTGTTTTGCACGCCGCGCTGCAGCCGGTCTGTCTCCAGCAGGCCAACGTCGGACAAGGAGTAGGCAAACAGGGCGGCGAGCAGCACGAGCAGGATTCGGCGGAGCCATGGACCGGCGCTCATTGGCGGATCGCGCGGGCAAGGCTGTCTGACGTCACCTCCGCGGCGGGACAGTCAAGCGCCTTGAGGCCGTCCCGCAGCACGACGACGCGATCAGCGTGGCGCGTTACGACATCGAGCTCGTGGGTCGTCATCACCAGCGCTACACCTTGGGCGGCAATCTGATGCATCACCGTCATGATCTCGTCGGTGGTCACGGGGTCGAGTTGCGAGAGGAACTCGTCGGCGACGATCACGCGCGCCCGCTGCAGCAGTGCGCGGGCGATGGCGACGCGCTGGCGTTCGCCGCCGGACAGGCTCAGCACGCGTTCTGCTGCCTTATTGCCAATGCCGAGCGACTGGAGGACGGCGTGTGCGGCTACTATTTCGTCGCGCGGAAACCAGTGCAGCAGGCTGCGGGCGGTGCCAATCCGCGGCATCGCGCCCACGAGCACGTTGTCGAGCACCGATAGATTGCGCACTAGCCCAAGCTGCTGAGGGATGTAGGCGACACGGGCATCCAGCGCAGACGGGCGGCCACCGGCCCGGCTGCTCCGTCCCAGCACCGTGATCTCACCTTGACCGGTGGCTAGCAGGCCCTTGATGAGCTTGAGCAACGTGGTCTTGCCACTGCCGCTGGCGCCGAGCAGCACCGTCACCTCGCCGGCCCGCGCAGTGACGTCCACGCCGCGGAGCACGGGCCGGCGGGGGTGATAGCCGAACCACACGCCCCGTGCCAGCACCGCAGGTTCGGCGTGGGGCGCAGGCGGCAGGCTTTCGGTGGCCGGTTCCAAGTGGACGCTCATAGCGCACTCTCCGGTCAGGTGGATCGCTAGCGCAGCCGCTCCACGAACTGCACCTGGGTGAGGTCCAGATACTTGTTCAGCGATGCAAGGTGCTCCTCGGCTGTCGTCGGCTTGAAGCCCACGAAGATACCGGAGATGAACTTGCGCATCAGGGGCCGGTGCTCCGGCTGGCCCAGATCCAGCAACGCCTGCTTGAGCTGGTCACGGCTCTGCTGGTCAAGCTGCTTGGCAAAGGCCACACCGTGAGAAGGGATCGGTCCCTGCTGCTCGATGATGCGGGTGCTGCCCAGTACCTCGCGGTACAGCTTATCGGCCACGTCACCGGCGATGACGGTGGCGTCAACCTGACCTGCCTTCAGCGCTTCCCAGCTCTGGGCGTAGCCACCGGAGTACAGCACCTCACCGAACAGCTTCTTGGGATCTGCCTCTTTGCCCTGCTCACGGGGCAACAGGCCCAGTTCGACCATGCGCGCCAGCGGCGCCACGTAGCCGGAGGTGGAAAGCTGGCTGGGCAGGCTCACCTTCTTGCCCTTGAGGTCTTCCAGCTTCTGATAGGGGCTGTCCTTGCGTACGACCCAGTACGAGTAGTATGACGGCGCCTCTTGGGTCTGCTCGCCGATCGTCACCTCGCGGATCTCCGCCAGGGCGATTTCGGCACCGGCGTGCTTCTGCGCCAGCGCCAGCGGCCAAGCGCTCATGAAGGCGGCTTGGGCGTGGCCAAAGCGCAGCGACTCAATCACCCCAGCGCTGCTGGTAGGGAATACCAGCTCCACATCGCGTGCCAGTTTCGCTTCCAGGAACTTCTCGACTTCCTTGGCGTCCGTGGACAGCTGGTCCGGACTGGCCGAGGGCTGAACGGCGATGACAATCTTGTCCTTCTTGACAGTGGCGGGACTGCCACCGGTGACGGCTGCGGAGTGCTTAGCGTCGCTCGAGCAGGCCGCGGCAAGTGTGAGCAGCGCGACCAGGGGGAGAATAGTGAGACGTGAGATGCGCATGGCGGTGGTCCTTCGTAACCGCGTTTGAGGCCCTCATAGCGTATGAACTTAGCAAACCCTAAGTCAAGCTCTGAGGCACTCCTGTGTGTGCATAACCACAAGGCGGTTGCGCGTAGCGTGCGCGGCAGTGTACGTCAATTGCAGGCGGCGCTTGGCCGTCGCCAGAGGAGGTGCCGGGGATGCATCACAAGTCTGACGCAGAAGTGCCATGGGACAGCTTCGTCCGCGCGATGAACCCGGTGCTGAAACGGGCAGGGCGCGGCTTTCGCCTGCGTCACCAGCGCTCGCTGGCGCTCGGCTCACCGGTGCGTGTGAACACGCCAGCCGGCGATGTCATCCGGTTCCCGATTGAAGTACGCGGCGGCGAACGCGAGTACGCCGTCGCGACCGTAATGGTCAGGGGCGAACTCAAGCGTTTCTACGATGAGACCCGGCTGGAAGACATCGCGCGGGAGGTAGCTGCCGAGGCAGAGAAGTACCCGCTCACGCCACCGGTCAAGCCAGGCGACCTAGTGCTGCACTACCCGTCATAGCCGGTGCTGCGCATTACTGAAGCGTGAAGCTGTTGAGGATATCTTCGACGCGCGCGCTGACGCTGGCATAGCGCTGGGTACTGGCGCCGCCGAGCATGACATAGCCACGCCCGGCGTTCACGGCGATCACCTCGGTGCCCTCGTAGCTCTCGCCGCCATCCTTCCACGTTACTGACAGAACAACGGCCGGCTGGCCACCAGGCAGCTTGCCGTCGCGCCGCCGCGAGACCGTGAAGTCGGTCAACCGCCGCGACATCCGGTCGATGACATCGCTGGCAAACGCCGCAAGCGTTGTGCCGCTGCTGACGTCCTGCACGACCACCGCTACCTCGCCACCCTCGCCGCTGACCGCCACCTGGCGCGGGTCGCTCTCGGTCAGCGTCCAGCTACCCGGGTACTGCAAGCGGTAGCCGAAGCTCGTGCTGCGATAGGTGAGTGTGCCGGTTGCGGCCGTTGCGGTACGTGTGGGGGTGACGCTGACGCGCGCGGCAGGCTGGTCTCGCAAACCGGGCAGCAGCGACCGTACCGCTGTCGATGGAATCGCCAGGTTGAGGCCCTGGCCTTGTTGCTCCACTGTGCGCCCAACCACAAGGGTGTTGATGCCGATCACCTCGCCCTTGAGGTTGATCAGCGGTCCACCGCTATTGCCGTGATTGATGGGCGTGTCCGTCTGGACGTAGGTCCGGCCGCGAAACTCGCGTTTGGCGGAGAAGATGCCGCTGGTGATCGATGGCTCATCGCTGGTGAACGCCGAGGCGCCGAGCGGGAAGCCGATCGCGATCAGCCGTTCACCTAACTCCAGCGCGTCGGAGTCGCCCAATACCGCCACGGGCTGTCCTGTCTCGGCGATGCGCACCACCGCCAGGTCGACCTGGGCGTCGGTGCCGTGGACGGTGCCCTGCACGGTGCGGCCATCAGCTAGCAGTACCATCGGCCGGGGATCGCCGCGGACCACGTGCTCATTGGTAATGATGACGCCGTCCTCAACAAACACTCCGCTGCCGACGCCACCGCCGTCACTGGTGCGGGTGCGGATGCGCACGACTGCCGGGCGCACCTTACGCACCGCTTCGGTGATCTGCTGGCTTTCGGCCGGTGGCGGCGTGACGGTCACCTGGGCCACGGGGGTGGGGGAGGGAGTGTCATCGCGTGAGACCACCGTCGCCACGCCGGCCGCCACTACGGCGGCGGCTGCCACCGTTCCGGCAGCGATGCCCGCCACGGTGGCACGGCGGCGGGTGCGGGCGCGGGAGCGGATGCGCAACTGCACGGTGGCGCCTGACTCCGGCGGCCGGGCGACTAGCCGGTACGGGCCGATCTCGATTTCGTCGCCTGGCTCCAGCACGCGGCCGCCGCGCACCGGCTCGCCGTTGACGAAGGTGCCGTTGACGCTGCCGAGATCCGCGATCTGCCAGCCGCCGCCATCGAGCGCGCTCAACTGGGCGTGCCGGCGGGAGACTCCGGGGTCAGCCAGCACGCAACTGGCCGGGGCCTCGCGGCCAAACGTGACCTGGGCGGTGCCGGACAGCGGCAGGTCACGCCGCTCGCCGCGCGGACCGGTGATGTGCAGCGCCGCTAGCAGCGGGCCCGACACTGGCGGGCGCCGGCGGAACATCCCGGTGACGCGGGAGACCGGCCCGGTGGAGCGGGGAGCTGGGGGCGGTACGGCAGGTGTGTCTGCTGCGATTACTGGCGCCGGCGTAGACACCGCGCTGGCTGCCACCGGCGTCCCGCAGGCGCGGCAGAAGCGGGCATGCTCCGGAAGCGCCGCACCGCAGGCCGCACAACTGTGGAGGGGCCGGCCACACTGCATACAGGCGCGGCTGCCTGGCGGATTGACGGTGCGACAAGCCGGGCAGTCCATCGCGTTCCCCGGCCGCGGTGCGGGCGGTGGCATCGTCACACGGCACCAGCGTCGCGTCAACGCCTCGAGGTTGCGTTGGGACCGTGCGACCGTACACTAGTGCGCGATGGCGTCACGGCGTCATGAGGAGGTGAAGGACATGGACTTTCGCGATAGCGCCGAGGAAACCGCCTTCCGTGAGGAGGTGCGAGCCTTTGTCGCCGAGAACCTGCCTTCGGCATTTCGCAGCCGTGAGCCTGAGTGGGGCATGTTCAACACCTCCCGCGGGCGAACGGTGATCACGCCGGAGGACAACCGCACCTGGCGCAAGCGGCTGGCGGCGCGGGGCTGGATCGCGCCGGCCTGGCCGAAGTCCTACGGTGGCGCGGGGATGGACATCGGCCGCCAGTTCATCTTCAACGAGGAGATGGCCGAGCAGCGGGCGCCGGGAGCGGGTGGTATCGCTGTCGGCTGGTCCGGACCCACGATCATGACCCACGGTACCGAGGAACAGAAGGCGAGGTTCCTGCCGGGCATCCTGTCCGGTGAGGAGACATGGTGTCAGGGCTTCTCCGAGCCCGGCGCCGGCTCCGACCTGGCATCATTGCAGACGCGCGCGGTACGCGACGGTGATGACTACGTCGTCAACGGTCAGAAGATCTGGACGTCGGGCGCACACGTCTCGCAGTACATGATCCTGCTGGCCCGCACCGACCCGGACGCCCCCAAGCACCGCGGCATTTCCTTCTTTGTGCTCGATATGAAATCCCCGGGCATCAACATTCAGCCGCTGATCAATATTCTGGGCGACCACTCCTTCAACCAGGTGTACTTTGACAACGTGCGCATCTCGCGCGCAAACGTCATCGGCGAAGAGAACCGGGGGTGGTACGTCGGCGCTACGACGCTCGACTTTGAGCGCTCGTCGATTGCTACCTCAGTGCAGATGGGCCACGTGGTAGGGGAACTGGTGCGCTTTGCGCGGAACGTGGAAGGCGGCGCCAACCGCGCACGCCAGCAGCGCGGGTTGCGGGCGGAGCTGGCCGAGCGGACGGTTGAGGCTCAGGTGGCGCGACTGCTGTCGTATCAGGTGATCTCGATGCAGAAGCGCGGGCTGATCCCCAATAAGGAGGCATCGGTCGCCAAGCTGTACACGTCTGAACTGGACCAGCGCATGATGCGGACCGGCATGCACCTGCTTGGGCTGTACGGTCAGTTGCCGGACCGTGAAGGACCGCGCGTGCCGCTTAGCGGCCGGATGCCCCGCGGCTATATGGCCAGTACGACCGCGACCATTGGCGGGGGCACCAGTGAGATCCAGCGCAACATCATCGCCACCCGTGGCATCGGCCTGCCGCGCGGCTGACAACCGGCGATTGTGCAGATGGACACAAACGCTCGCACGTGGTATCGAAGGAATGTTACAGATTCGCTGAGCGGCGCCGGCGGAGCAGCGTGAGGTAGATGGCGATGGATTATCGTGACAACCCGGAAGAGGCGGCGTTTCGGCAGGACGTGCGGGCGTTCATCCGCACGCAACTGCCGGATGAACTGAAGCCCGGCTATGTTCCGCCCGCCGGCAGCCGTCAGGACAGTGGTGAGATCTTCAATCGCGGCGCCGGCTGGCGGGTGTGGACCAAGCGGATGGCAGAGAAAGGCTGGATTGCCCCCGCCTGGCCGAAGGAATACGGCGGCGCAGGCATGACGGTAATGCAGCAGTTCATCTTCAACGAGGAGATGAGCGAGGCGCGCGCCCCGCGTGCCGGTGGGATTGCCACGGGCTTTGCCGGCCCGACGATCATGGCGATGGGCACGGATGAGCAGAAGCAGAAGTACCTGCCCGAGATCCTCTCCGGCGAGGTGACCTGGTGCCAGGGCTACTCCGAGCCTGGCGCCGGCTCCGACCTAGCCTCGCTCCAATGCCGGGCGGTGCGTGACGGTGATGACTACGTCGTCAACGGCCAGAAGATCTGGACCTCCGGCGGCCACACCGCCAAGTGGATGATCCTGCTGGCGCGGACCGACCCCGATGCCCCGAAGCATCGCGGTATCTCGTATTTCATCGCGGACATGAAGGCCCCCGGTATCAGCGTCCGGCCGCTGGTGAACATGGCAGATAGCCATGAGTTCAATGAGGTGTTCTTCGACAACGTCCGCATTCCACGCGCGAACATGCTGGGCGAAGAGAACCGCGGCTGGTATGCGGCGCAGACCACCCTATCCTTTGAGCGTTCGAATATCGGCTCGGCGGTCGGCACCCGCCAGACCATCGAGGACTTGATCGCCTATGCCAAGGAGCACAAGGGGACCAAGAGCACGCTCGGCCACAACGACGCAGTGCGCAAGGAGCTGGCTGAGCGGTACATCGAGGCCCAGGTTGCGTTGATGCTCTCCTACAAGATCATCTCGCTCCAGGCCAAGGAAGGCGTGGCGCCCGGTCACGAGGCGTCCATCGCCAAGCTGTACGGCACCGAGCTCAATCAGCGCGTGTATCGCACCGCCATGAAGATGCTGGGACTGTACGGCCAGCTGGACCGGCGCATGGGTCGCGACGACGCTGTGGCGTCCTACCTGCCGTTGCGGGGCCGCATCCAGTACAGCTACCTGCGTTCGACCGCCAACACGATCGAAGGCGGCACTAGCGAGATTCAGCGCAACATCATCGCCACCCGCGGGCTGGGGCTGCCCCGCAGCTAGACCGGACCGCCGGCCGTCAACCCATAGCGGGCCGGAGCGTCACACAACGCTCCGGCCCGCTGTGCGTCATCCGCCCGTCCCGCGCTTTCCACAGCCGTTACTGGTCTGCCGTCTTCCTGCTACGCTCGGGTTAGCCTACGAACCGGCGCCCGATTGGCGAATGGAGGCGGCTGTGGACTTTGCGTTCAGCGCTTCGGAGCAGCGGCTCCGTCAGGAACTTCGAGACTTCCTCAAGGAGGCATTGCCGCCCGACTGGCAGGGGACGGGCAGCGACATCTCCGACGACGACTTTGAGTTTGGTCAGGCCTTCAACAAGATGCTGGCGGCGCGTGGCTGGGTGGCGCCCGCCTGGCCGAAGGCGTATGGCGGGCTGGGCGCAACCCATATCGAGCAGGCGATCTTCGGTGAAGAGCTGGCCTATGCTCGGGCGCCGCTCGGCGGGCGTGTCTTCGGCGTGGGGATGATAGGCCCGACGCTGATCGTCCATGGCAACGATGAACAGAAGGCGCAGCACCTACCGGGCATCACCTCGGGAGAGGTGCTGTGGTGCCAGGGGTACTCGGAACCGGGCGCTGGCTCGGACCTGGCATCGCTCCAGACGCGCGCGGTGCGCGACGGTGATGACTACGTTGTCAACGGTCAGAAGATCTGGACGACGCAGGCGCACCAGGCGCACTGGATGTTCGTGCTGGTGCGCACCGATACGGAGGTGCCCAAGCACCGCGGCATCTCCTTCCTCCTCGTCGATATGCGGACACCAGGGATCACGGTGCGTCCTATCGTCAATATGGCGGAGCGTCACGAGTTCAACGAAGTCTTCTTCGAGGATGTGCGTATCCCTGCGCGTAACTTGATCGGCGGCGAGAATCGAGGCTGGTATGTGGCAATGACATTGCTGGACTTCGAACGTTCCTCCATCGGCGCCTCTGCGGCCTCCCGCCGCACCCTGGAGGATCTGGCGCAGTACGCTGGCGATACCCGCAGCAATGGCCACCGCCTGATTGATGAAGGCTGGGTGCGGCAGGGGCTGGCTGAGCGTTTCCTTGAAACCGAGGTAGCGCGCCTGATGAGCTATCGTGTCGCTTCGATGCAGCAGCGGGGCCAGATGCCCAACTACGAGGCATCAATGGTCAAGGTATTCGCCACCGAAAGCGCACAGCGGATGTACAACTTCGGGCTGAAGGTGATGGGTATGTACGGCCAGTTGCGGCAGGATTCGCCCTACGCGCGCCTGCTGGGTCGCATTGAGCAAGGCTACCTGTCATCCGTGGCGCCTACGATCTACTCGGGCTCGTCCGAGATTCAGCGCAACATCATCGCCCAGCGCGGGCTTGGGCTCCCGCGCGACTAGCCAGACAGCGCGACAACCGGCGGAGCCCCTTCCACATTGGGCGGCCGCCGGTTTCGGATGCTGACGCAGCGAGACAGGCTACGCGCTGCCGGTCTCGGTCCGGCGGCCGTTGGGTGGCGCCGTAGCGCGCGGACCGGCGGCCGTGGCGATCAGGCTGGCCGGCATCTCAGGCTCGTTCTTCTCCGGTTCGACCACCCGACGGCGAGAGGCGGTGGGTGGTGGCGTGGCGGCGGTGCTGGGCTCGGCCGGTGCGGGCGGTGGCGTGGCCTGAGCGGCCGGCGCAGGGCGCGAGACCGGCGCAGCGCCGGCCAGTGGGGCAGCATGGGCCTGTTCCCCGCGGCGGACCGGTGGCCGCGAACCGGGGCGGAACATGTGCAGCTCGCCCTGATAGAACGCACCGTCGTGCACGACGGTCACGGCGGCGGAGACCGTGGCTGCTACCCGGCCGGTCTCGAGTACCTCGAACCGGGTCTCGACGGCGATCTCCCCCTCGAACTGGCCGGCGATGATGACGTTGCCGGCGATCACACGGGCGGCGACCATCGCGGTCTCGCCGACGAAGACCGTGCCCTGGCAGTCGATGTCGCCCTCGTAGCGGCCATCGATGCGCAGGTTGTGCGGCGTCCGGTAGCTTCCGGTGAAGTGCGACTCGCGGTCGATGAGGCTCTGGCTGGGGGCAGTGGACGGGCCGGGATACCGCTGCTCGTTCATCATCGATCCTTTCTCGCCGGCAGGCCCGGCGCGGGCACTAGCGCTGGGCCGCGCCCTCACGCCGCATCTGGAACTTGCTCTCGATGAACGCGCCCTCGTGCACCACCAGCGTGCCGGTGTCGATTTCGCCGCGGGCGCTGCCACCAGGCAGGATTTCGAGCCGCTCCTCGCAGCGCAGCTGCCCTTCGATGTCCCCGGCCAGCATGACGTTTCGGGCGCGGATCGTTCCCTGCACCCGCGCTTCCGCCGCCACATACAGGGTACCCGTCGTCTGGACCTCGCCCTCAATCCGTCCCTCGATGCGCACATCGCCGGAGGCATTGAGCTTGCCGTTCCAGACGGCGTCTTTGGAGACCAGGCTAATGGCGGCGCTCATAGGGGCCATCTCCGGCGCTTGCATACGTGGCACCACCGGCGCCGGCGGTTGGACAAAGGCGGGCACCGCCTCGGCCCGTGGGGGCGGCGGTGCGGGCACCGGCTGCGGCTCGTAGGCAGGCATCGGCGAGACGGCAGGCACCGGCGCCGGGCCGGCTGCCAGATCCTGGCGGCGCAGCGCCACGGTCTCTGGCACGGAGGATGGGGGCGGTGGCGCGGAGACCGGCTGCGCCATCGCGCGGGACTGTGACGTCAGCAGGACCGTGTCCTCATCAAAGTCACCCTCGTCGCCCTCATCTCCGGCCTCGCGCTGGCGGTCTTCGATCAGGCGTGAGATGCGTTCGTAGCCGTCAACGTCACGGAACTGCTTTTTCTTGAAGAAGGACAATCGGCACCTCCGGTGGGGTGGTGGCGCAGGATAGGGGTGTCGCGCCCGGGGAGGCAGAGTGTCGCGACGGTGGCCGGCGCTCGCCCGGGGAGAGAGGGGCCCGCGACCAGCATGCTACAGGCATGGTATCCCCACCGGCGCGAAAGTCAACGGATTTCCCAACGCGCGCGCGGAAATCGAAACCGAGCCGACATAAACACATATACCTAACAGAAGCGATAAGTACGCGATGCCTGCCTGGCCGTCAGACCAGCGGCACCCGTTCGCCGAGCGCCGGCGTGCTGACCTCCCAGCCCAGCTCCTCGCGGATGCGCGTAGCCAGTGCCGCGCGGGCATCATCCTCTCCATGGACGAGGAACGTCCGCCGCGGCGGCCGCTCGAAACCACCCAGCCACTCGATGATCTCGTCCGCATCAGCGTGAGCAGAGAGTGCGTCAACGGCGTTGACCTGCGCGCGAACCGGAACCTGTTCGTGGAAGATGCTGATCGTTGCGGCGCCGTCGAGCATCTGGCGGCCGCGGCCTCCGGCAGGTTGGTAGCCGACCAGCAACACGCCGTTGTGCTTGTCGGGCAACCGGTGCAGCAGGTGATGGAGCACCCGGCCGCCCGTGGCCATGCCGCTGCCGGCAATGACGATCATCGGTCCATCTGCCGTGTTGAGTGCCTTGGACGCCGCCACCGTGCGTACAAAGCGGAGGTGCCGCGGCTGGATCGCCCGTGTGCCCAGCGCCGCGACCTCGGGCCGCAGTTCGTCGAGGTGCGCCAGCAGCACGGTACTGGCATCGGTTGCCATCGGTGAATCGACATAGACGGGAACAGCTGGGATCCGGTCACTGTCTTCCAGTTCCCGCAGCAGAAACAGCACCTCCTGCGTGCGACCCACCGCGAAGGACGGAATGACCAACGTGCCGCGACTGAGCACAATCCGCTTGACGGCGCGCTCCAACGGCTCGCGCGGGTCACGTTCGGCGTGCGCCCGGCTGCCATAGGTCGATTCCAGCAACACGTAATCCGCCGCCCGCACCCGTTCACGGGGGCGCAGCAGCACCGGCTGCGGACGGCCCAGGTCGCCGCTGTACAACAGCGTGACGCCGCTGGCGTGCAGCTCCACCATCGCCGAGCCGAGGAGGTGTCCGGCGCGGAGCAGGCGCAGCTGCGCCCCACCTGGCAGGGACTGGGACTCGTGGTATGACAGGGCGGTGATCCGCTCGGCTGCCCGCTCAGCATCCGCCTCTGTGTAGAGCGGCAGCGCCGGCTTGTGGCGGCTAATGCGTTTGCGATTACGATACTCGGCTTCCTCCTCCATCAGCCGGGCCGAGTCCGGCAGCAAGATTGCCGCTAAGTCGCGCGTCGGCGCCGTCGCATACACCTTTCCGCGAAAGCCGTCGCGCATCAGCCGGGGCAGGTAGCCGGTGTGGTCTACGTGGCCATGGCTGAGCACGACCGCTTCCAGCGCAGAGGGCTGGATGGGGAACGGCTCCCAATTGCGCTCACGCCACTCCTTGGCGCCCTGGTACATCCCGCAGTCCAGCAGGAACTGTCCGGCGCCGGTGTCGACAACGAAGTGCGACCCGGTGACGGTTCCGGCCGCGCCGGTAATGCCAAGCGTCATTGCAGCCATGGGCAGTCCTTAGGTTCGAGATAGCGGCACACCGTTCGGCGCCGCTGCCTGGCTCGCACTGCCAGTGGAGCCAGGCGGGCCGGCGCCAAGTTCAGGGAGGGTCACCAGCGCGGCACGGACTTCATCACCGTACTGCTGCACCTGCCGGTGTTGCTGCTCCGCGCTCCATCCCAGCTCGGTGGCCATCAGCGCGGCCACCTGTTCGGCGGCGTCGAGACCGCGGCAGCGGCTCCAGCCGGCCGGCGTGCGGCGCAGCAACACGTCGCCCACGGTCTGCGCACCTTCATGCCGGACGCCGTAAATCACCTGCGCGCCGATGTCCCAAACGTGCGGGCACAGTGTCGTGCGGAGTTCAGGCCGCACCGCGGCGAGCGCCAGCACCCGGCGCATCAGCGGGCCGTAGATAGCGCTCAAGTGGCGGTCCAGTGGTGACTGCACCGGCGGCAGGTTGCCGGGCACAAGGGGTCGCTTGTTGGTCTGGCTGAGCACATGTGGCGATGCGAGCCGTCGTTCGGCCAGATCGGTCACTTCCTCCGCCAGACGGCGGTAGCTCGTCAGCTTGCCGCCGATTACCGTGATGAGACCGGGCAACTGCTCGCCGTCGTGTTCGACTACGGTATGGCGGCGGGTGATCGCGCCGGCGCGCCGGCCTGAGGCAGCGGGCAGGGGCCGGATGCCGGCGAAGGCGTACCAGACATCTTCCGTGCGGATGGGTGTCGCGGGTAACACCCGGCGGCTCTCGCGCAGCAAGTACGCGACATCACGCGCTAGCGGACGGATTGAGGCAGGGTCGCCCTCATGGTGGTCGTCGGTGGTGCCGATCAGGGAGGCCCCTCGCCAGGGGATGACAAAGAACGGCCGGCCGTCGCTGCCTGCCTCGGCGTAGATTGCCCGACGCGGGCCGCCGCCTGGTAATTGGGCAACGATGTGGGTTCCGCGGGTGCCGCCCAGCCGTGGCGCCCGCAGGCCGGCCCCGCGTAGCACGTCATCGACCCACGGCCCGGCGGCGTTGACCACTAACCGGCTGCGAATCTGATAGTCAGCGCCGGTCAGCCGGTCCAGCGCGGTGACGCCAGCCACCCGGCCCGCTGAGCGCACGACACCGGTCACCTCGACGTAATTCAGCGCAAAGGCGCCAGCCCGGCCAGCGTCGAGGATGTTGTCAAGGCAGAGGCGTTCGGGCAACTCCACCTGCCCGTCGGTATAGACGAACCCGCCGCTGATCGCCGCGCCGGTCAGCGCCGGTTCCAGATGGATGACGGCCCGCGCATCCATGTAACGGTGTCCGGCAAGCTCGTCACCATGCGCCAGCCGGTCGTAGAGCGTCAGTCCGGCGGCAATCGTCCGGCGCCCGTAGCGGCCCCTTTGGAACACCGGCACGAGGAACGGCAGCGGACGCACCAGGTGGGGTGCGATACGCAGCAGGGTGCGGCGCTCGCGCAGCCCCTCACGCACCAGCCGCCATTCGTGGTGTTGCAGGTAGCGCAGGCCGCCGTGGATCAGCTTGGTGGAGCGCCAGGTCGTCCCGAAGCCGTAATCGTGCCGATCCAGGAGGAGGACCAAACAGCCGCGCAGCGCCGCTTCACGGGCGATGCCTGCGCCGTTGATGCCGCCTCCGATGACGATCAGGTCATAGGTGCGGGTGACTGCGTCTCGTATCAGGGATGCGCGCTCAGGCATCGGCCCAGCCCCTTGCGCGCTGTACCGCCCGCTGCCAGTCGCGGATCAACCGCTGTCGCTGCGGTTCCGGCAGCGACGGCTCGAACCGGCGGTCTACCTGCCAGCCGGTGGCCACGGCGGTGGCGTCGCTCCATACCGCCGCGCCCAGACCCGCCAGGTACGCCGCGCCCAGCGCGGTTGTCTCCGTAATCTGCGGACGCACCACCGGCCGGCCGAGGATGTCCGCCTGCATCTGCATCAGCAGGTTATTGGTGGACGCGCCGCCATCCACCCGCAGCTCGTGCAGGCGGCTACCCGATGCAGCCTCCATCGCCTCCACCACGTCAAGGGTCTGCAGGGCAATTGACTCCAGCGTGGCGCGGACGATGTGCGCACGTGTCACCCCACGTGTGATACCGGCGATCAGCCCACGGGCGTACATGTCCCAATGCGGAGCGCCCAGACCGGCGAAGGCCGGAACCACCACCACACCGCCGCTGTCCGGCACGGTGGCTGCCAGCGCCTCCGATTCGGAGGCGTGCTGAATCAGCCCCAGCCCGTCTCGAAGCCACTGCACGGCCGCCCCGGCGATGAAGACGCTCCCTTCGAGCGCATAGGCCGGAGCGCGGCTCTCCGTAGCGGCGGCCGTCGCCAGCAGGCCGGCGTCGTTATGCACTCGCTGGGAGCCGGTGTGGAGCAGCAAGAAGCAACCGGTGCCATACGTGTTCTTCGCCATCCCCGGGGAGAAGCAGGCCTGGCCAAACAGGGCAGCTTGCTGGTCACCTGCCACACCGGTAATGGGGATGGCGGCGCCCAGGTGCTCCGGGCCGGTGACACCGAATTCGCCCACCGAGGGGCGGATCTCCGGCAGCAGTGACCCAGGCACGCCCAGCAGCGCGAGCAACTCCGGGTCCCAGACCATCCGGTCCAGGTCAAGCAGCATGGTGCGCGAGGCGTTCGTGTAGTCGGTAACGTGGACGCGACCACCGGTCAGCTTCCAGATCAGCCAGGTGTCTACCGTTCCGAAGGCGAGGTCGCCCGCCGCCGCGCGGTCGCGTGCGCCCGGAATGTGATCGAGCAGCCACGCGATTTTGGTAGCGGAGAAGTAGGCGTCGGGGACGAGGCCAGTGCGCCGCTGGATCAGGCCGGCGTGGCCGCGGGCGCGCAATTCTTCCACCTGCGGGGCGGTACGGCGGCACTGCCAGACGATGGCGTTATGAACCGGTCTGCCGGTGGCGCGCTCCCAGATGATGGCGGTTTCCCGCTGATTCGTGATGCCGATGCAGGCGATGTCATCTGGGGCAGCGCCGGAGGCGGTCAGCGCCTCGCGCGCCGCCGCGAGCTGGCTGTGCCAGAGATCCTCGGGGTCATGCTCGACCCAGCCGGGCTGCGGGAACCGTTGGACGACCTCACGCTGTCCGGTTCCGCGAATCCGGCCGGCACGGTCGAAAACAACGGCGCGGGAGCTGGTGGTGCCCTGGTCCAGCGCGAGGACATACGGCTGCACAGGCGAGCCTCCGCCGTGGATCAGTGTATCTGTGCGCAGCTCCAGGTGACAGGCTTCTGAGCGGGTGGGTTCTGCTCCGCCACCTCTAGTGGTTGTACTTAGCCGGCAGCGCCGCGGATGGGGCGGCCATCCTGCCCTATCCGCAGCTCCCTAGCGGTGCGCTTAGGCATGGCTCGACACAGAACGACAGGTCTGCGACACGGGCGGCTGTGGCGTCGTGCTACGATTGAGGTAGCCCAGAGCGGGTACGACTGAGCAACCGTCGAGGCGGTGCATGACTGATCAGGAATGGGATCGGCCGCCCACCGGCGACCAGTATGGCTCGCAGGCCTACATTAGCGCCTGGGAGCAACACGCCAGCAGGAGGCCGCCCAAGCACCGCCGGCGGCTCTGGTTCCTGCGTGATTCGCTGCAAACACTGGTGCTAGCGCTCTTGATCTTCGGCGG
>CAUJGQ010000140.1 GCA_963170165.1 Chloroflexota bacterium
CTTCGTCAACAACACCGGCATCAACCGCCCCGGCGGCCAGCAGGCCGGCAACGTCATCACCGCCGGCAACTTCTGGCGGCTGTAGACCCGGGCGCCGCTCGGCGGCAACCGGTGGAATGACCCACGGCACAACGCACACCAGGAAGCGGGGGCGGCAGCTCCCGCTTCTTTGGCGTCGTGAGGCAGGCGGTGTGCGACGGAAGCAGGAGCGGGCAGCGGGCCGTTCCTGCCGCTGCCCGCTGATGCGGAATCTGTCCGCTCGTCGTGCTAGACGATGCCGAGCGCTGCCAGCTTCTCCTGCGGCACGACGCCGTTCTGCCAGCCGCGCAGCTGGTAGTACTCGGCCAGCATGTCATCCAGCTCGCACACCTGCCCCTCGGAGCCCTTCTGCGTGGACGGCTCGTTCAGGAAGCGCGGCGGCAGCGAGTCGGAGCCTTCGCCGTGACCGGCAAGGTTGTTGAAGTAGCGCTCCAGGTTGTACACGCGCTCGCCGGTAGTGAGCACGTCAGCCGTATCGAACTTGTCCAGCCCCACCATGATCCGGTACTGCTCGGCGTACTCCTCCGGCCCTTCGGCGAAGGCGGAGAACTTGCACAGGTCGAGGCTGTCGGAGAAGGCGTGCAGATCCTGAAGCAGCTTGAGTAGCTCGCCCTTGCCCTGCCAGGCGTGGGGGTCGGTCTTGAGGCCGATCAGCCCCAGCTCGGAGGCGGGGGAGTAGCCGCGCAGGTGGCAGGCGCCGCGATTGGAGGTGGCGTAGCCCAGACCCATCCCCTTCAGCCCGCGCGGGTCATACGCCGGGATGGCCTGGCCCTTAACCGTCATCGCGATCTCGGGGTGGCCAATCTCGCTGGCATACCGGTTGACGCCCTCCGCCAGCAGGTCACCTGCGCCCTCGCGGAAGACGATCTGGCGGCTGATCTCCAACATCCCTGGGACATCGCCCCAGGCCAGCGCCTTGTCGCCCCGGCGCAGCAGCTCCCGCTCCGAGGCCTCCATGTACATGGAGAGGACGTTGCCGATCTCGATGGCGTCGTAGCCCCAGTCGTTGGCGCGGTCAATCATGAACGCCACGGCGTTGATATCGTCGTTGCCACAGTTCGCGCCCAGCGACCAGGCCGGTTCGTACTCCACCGACTCCATGTGGACGGCGTACGGCCCTTCCTTGACGTGAACCTCCTTCTTGCAGGCCACGGGGCAAGCGTGGCAGGTGGGGTTGTCGACCAGGATATGGTCGTTGACGTACTCGCCGGACAGCTTCTCGCCGCTCTCGCCGAACGAGGTGAGCTGGCTGTTCTTGGTGGGAAGCGCGCCGATGGTGTTGGTAACATTCATCAGCACGTTGGTGCCGTAGATGGACAGGCCGCCCTTGCGCGGGGAGGTGACGTTGTTCTCGTCCATGATGGTGGCCAGCGCCTTACGGTGCGCCTCGCGCCACGCCTCACGGTTCTCGGCGCGCACCATCTTCTGAGCCGACTTGATCACGACGGCCTTCAGGTTCTTGGAGCCACCGACAGCGCCGGTGCCGCCGCGTCCGGCCGCGCGGTCGTTCTCGTTGATCCAGGAGGCGAAGCGGACGTTGTGCTCGCCGGCCTGGCCGATGGCCATCACGGACAGGTCATCCTTGCCGTGGCGATCCTGCAAGATCCGGATCGTCTCGTGGATACCCTTGCCCCACAGGTCAGCAGCGTCGCGCAGTTCCACCGTGTTGTTTTCGACATAGGCATACACCGGCGTGGCGGCGCGGCCCTTGAAGATCAGCCCGTCGAAGCCGGCCCAGCGCAGCCGTGCCGCACTCCAGCCGCCCTGATGGCTGTCCGTTACCGTGCCGGTCAGGGGGCTCTTGGTGACGACGGCCAGCCGGCCGCTCATGTTCGCCTCGGAGCCGGTGAGCGGGCCGTTCATGAAGCACAGGATGTTCTCCGGGCTGAGCGCATCCACGCCCGGCCCGTTCTCAAAGACGTACTTGACCCCCAGGCCACGCCCGCCGATGTAGTTGCGCGCCCAATCCTCGGGGATGGGCTGATAGCCCGTGGCGCCGGCGGTGAGATCCACATGGGCCACCCGGCCCGCATAGCCACCCAGTGCCATGATGCACTAACTCCTCTACCGCGGCCGTTTGCCGCACATGATGATGAAGGACGGTCACCAGCGCCCCGCCGGAAACCGCCCGATTCAGGTATCGACTATCCTAGTCCCGATTGTGGACGGCGTCGATATGCTGACGCGAACATAACGGCGCCTAGCGCACGTCCACCTGCCCGCCGAAGGCGCCTTCGCCGATCTTGCGGGTGGCGCTGCCGTCGGCGGCGACCTCGTACAGCCCGCCGGTAGCAAGCACGATCAGCGTCTTGCCGTCCGGCGTCCAGGTGGGGTATGGCTCGTCCTCGGCGATGCGGGTGAGCCGCACTGGCGTTTTGTCTGCTACGGCCACCTTCCAGATGTCGGCCGGCAGGCCATGCTTGGCGGCGCGCAGCCCCGCGCCGGGAGCGGTGTCCTGCTCACGGCCGCTGGCGTGGCTGGCGGAGAAGGCCACGGTGCTGCCGTCCGGCGAGATGCGCGGCCCCATGATCATCAGGAACTCCTTGCCCAGATCCACCAGCCGGACCGGGGCGGCGCCACCGGCGTCGGAGACAAACAGCGCGCCCGTGCCATCGAGCTGCTGCGTCAGGTACGCCAGCTTTGTGCCGTCCTTGGACAGCGAGGGATAGAGGGCGTCCTTGACGAGGGGGGTGCGCGCGCCGCCGGCGACCTCCAGCCGCTCGATGCGCGTCTGCTGCCCCTCGAACTTGTTGTCTTTGATGATGGTCAGGAAGTAGCCGATCAGCAGTTCCTTGCCATCCGGCGTCCAGCAGATGCCCTGGACCTGCGCCCCCGGCTGATCGTGCTTCCACACCAGCTTGGGATCGGTGCCGTCGGGGTTGACGGTGTAGAGGTCGCTGCCCCAATCAGCGCCGGGCTGGCCGGTGAAGACGCTGGACTGGACGAAGGCGATGCGGCTGCCGTCCGGCGACCACTGCGGAAACGATGGGAAGGTCGATGGCGGCGTGCGCAGCACCAGCCGCTCCTGGCCATTTTTCTCGCGAATCATCAGCCGCTGTTCGCGCGGCAAGGTCATCCGTCCGTCCACCGAGGCGGCGACGGTGGGCGCTGAGGCGCCGAAGCTGGGGGTGTCACCCTTGCCGCTGTTCTTGTCGTTGCCGCCACAGGCCACGGGCAGCAGCGCCAGCAGCGCAGAAGCACGGAGGAAGTCACGTCGGTTCAGCATGGACACTCTCGGGGCGACGAATCGCGGGAATCACGCTCAGGCTATCGTACGCGGTGTGCCGCCTCGCTGGCGTGGAGTGGGGCGGGCATTCATCCCGCGCCACTCGATCCGGGTGGCTCAGATCGGCTCGTCACCGTGATGGGTGGGGCGGTCTGCACGGCCGTCGCGCTGCCGGCGGGCCCGCAGCCGGGCGAGCAGGCGCGGCACGGCCACCATCGCCCCGGCCAGCACCACCGGCACGATTAGCAGGATGTTATCGAGCACCGTGTCATAGGCGCCTGTGCGGGCGCCGTGCAGCAGGAAGGCGTGCCAAATCACCCTCCCAGGGTACACCCTCTGCCACCGGTCGCATCGCCGGCGGATGGTCCGTGGTGTGCTGACATGCAGAGCTACCGGGTGCACCGAGCGAGCAGCGCCCGATGGCGCCGGAGACCCTGCGGCGGCTGGCGCGGGTGCTGGTCTTCGATGCGCCGGCCACACGCCTCCAGGCGGGCGGGGCTGCGGCTGGGCTGTCCGGCGCTGCGCCACCAGCGCCGGATGCGCTTCCCGCTTGGCCGCGGGCTGTACAACCGGATGATCAACGGGGAAGCCGCCGTCAGTTTGCTGGCGTCTGGCGCGGTTCAGCGTCTGCCGCGTACCGGTTCCGCAGCGCCGCCCCTGACGGGCAGCGGGTGACCAGGCTTACGGCAGCGGTCGCGGGCGGCGATCCTTGGTTTTCTCCAGATAGATGCCGGCGTGGTTGGCCTCGCGTGGTACCCACTCGATCCGGCCACCAGACGCCTTGAGCAGGCGGGCGGCGCGGTCGCGCAGGGGTCGCAGCCGCTCTTCTTTGATCTGCCACTGGCCCTTGATCTGGTTGACGCACAGCTGCGAGTCGGAACGCACCAGCACCTGCGCCAGCCCGTCTTCGCGCGCCCGCTCCAGCGCGGCGATGATGGCGGCATACTCCGCCTCGTTGTTTGTGGTGCCGGGCAGTTCCTCATCCAGCACGATGGCCGCGTTGCGGCTATCCCACACCGCCAGCCGCGATCGCTGCTTCTTGGTGCCGTTGTCCCACGTGCCCGCGTCGGTATAGAAGATCACCTCGCGACCGGCGCGCATCCCGTTCGCCGGCGGCCCGGGCGTTGCTGTGGCGGCCGGCGCGCTGGTCTGCTCCACCCGCTCCTGCCAGGCAGCCTCGTCGAACAGTTCCCGGTGCTCTAACCGTAGATGCTGCTCCACCACCTTGCGGTTGGTGGACTGATAGTCACAGCGCTTACAGCCGTAGCTACGTGGCTCAATCCAATCCGTATAAACTCGCTCGATCTTCATCCCCGCTATCCTCTGATGCTCCCTCCGATCCTACCGGAGCGATGCCATCTGCGGGGGAAACCGTTTCGTAAACGAGCGATGGGGCGAGGGGTTAGGGGTTGAGGGTGGGCCGGCCAGGCGCGCTCACTCGAAACCGAAGGTGCGGCGCAGTTCCGGGTCGGCCTGGACGCGCTCCCACAGAGCGGGGTCGGTGCGGATCAAGTCGCGAATGGCGTCCCGCGCGGCGGCGCGCAGGTCGACTCCCGGTGGTGCAGGTGGCATCCAGTTGGGCTGGTCCATCGGTCCGGCCGGTGCTTCCATGGTGGACGGAGCAACGGGCATTGCTGCGCCTCCTCTTTCTAGTGTAGGCGCGCCTGCGCAGGGCGGCAAACGTCCGGCCCGCCCGGACGTAACACGGTCCCCGGGACGTTGCCCGCCGGTGTAGACTCAGGGCACGATGGATCACCCGTATCTCTGCTCCCGTCGCACCCTACTGGCGATGGCCGGCGGCGCGCTGCTGGCGGCTCGCCTGCGCCCGGTCCGTGCCGCCCAGCGTGCCCCCCGGCTGTCGGTGCCGGACTTCCCCATCCCCCAGGGCGGCTGCTTTCTGGCGGTCGTGGAAGGCGACGGCATCGCCGGGGTGACCGTGTGGTTTGCCGGGCGCCCTTATACGGCCGTGGCGGACGGCGGTGGCTGGCTGGCCGTGATCGGTGTTGGGCAGCGTGCCGGGCTGACCGAGCAGCACCGCCCCGGCGGCTACGACGTGGTGGCGGCGCTGACACTGGAAGGCGGCGGCACGCGCACCCTCTCCGGCGGCGTGCGCATCGACCCTGCCGGCTTCCCCGTCGAGGCCATCTGGCTGGACGCGGCCACCTCGGCGTTGCTCGACCCAGCCCTGGTGGAGCAAGAGATCGCTGTCTTGCGCGAGGTGCTGGCAGGGCTGACGCCGCGGCGGCTGTGGGACGGCTTCTTCCACCGCCCGGCGGATGGCCCGCTCACCGATGTGTTCGGCTCGCGCCGCAGTTATAACGGCGGCCCCGCCACCGGCTCGCATTCCGGCGTGGACTTCGGCGTCGAGATGGGCGCCCCCGTGCGCGCCGCTGCGGCTGGGCAGGTGGCCTTTGCCGGGCCGCTGCCGGTGCGCGGCAATGCCATCTACCTCGATCATGGCGCCGGGCTGTTCACCGGCTACTGCCATTTGTCCCGCATCGCGGTCACTCCCGGTCAGCAGGTGCGTGCCGGCGAGGGCATCGGCGCGGCCGGCAGCAGCGGCCTGGCCACGGGTCCGCACCTGCATTGGGAGGTAGCCGCCGCCGGCTATCACGTCAACGGGCTTGGCTGGCTGCTTCCAGCGTGACGCGGACGGATTCAGGCGGCCCGGCCCGCTACTTCGGTAGCAGGGCCGCCACGGCGCCGCGCAGGGCTTCTGGGCTGGCGGGCTTGGCGAGATAGGCATCGAACCCCGCCTTCAGCGCCCGCTCGCGAGCCGCGCCGCCGGCGTAGGCGGTCAGCGCCAGCGCCGGGGTGGGCTTCTGGCCGCGGACCGCCTCCCACGCCCGCACCCGGCCGATCAGCCCGTAGCCGTCCTCCCCAGGCATGGCGATGTCGGATATCAGCACATCAGGCGGCGCCGCCACAAAGGCGTCAAACCCTTCCTCGGCAGAGGCAGCGGCTGTGACCTGGGCGCCGGCTTCCTGCAATGTCAGGCACAGCACGGCCCGGCCCGGCGCATCATCCTCGACCAGCAGCAGCCGCCGCCCGGAGAGCGCTGCCGATGGGGCAGCAGCGGAGGGAGGTGACGATGGGGCGGGCGTCTCCGCCGCGACCGGCAACCTCACGGTAAATCGCGCCCCCTTGCCGGGCCCGCCGCTCTCCGCATGCGCGGTGCCGCCGTGCAATTCCGTCAGGTGGCGGACAATGGATAGCCCCAGACCCAGCCCGCCGTACGCGCGCGTGCTGCTGGCATCGGCCTGGCGGAAGCGGTCAAACACGTAGGGCAGGAACTCCGGCGCGATGCCGGCGCCGGTGTCGGTGACGGTGATGGCAATGTGGCCGTCCTCCCGCCGCAAGGCCAGCGCCACGGTACCCCCCGCCTGCGTGAACTTCACGGCGTTTGACAGCAGGTTCCACACCACCTGTTGCAGCCGGTCGGCATCGGCGTGGAGGATCGCCAGCGCGGCCGGCGCATCCACCGTCAGCGTCACGCCCTTGGCCTGGGCGGTGGGCTGCACCGTGGCGGCCGCTGCCTGCAATATCTCCGCCGGGTCCACCGTGCTCGGCTCCAGCCGCAGCCGGCCGGTGACGATGCGCGACACGTCTAAGATGTCCTCTACCAGCTGGGTCTGGGTGCGGGCGCTGCTCTCGATAGTGGCTAGCGCCGTGTCCACCGTGGCCGCGTCCAGACGGCGGGAGCGGAGGATGCGCGCCCAGCCGAGAATCGAGGTCAGCGGCGTGCGCAGCTCGTGTGACAGCACCGAAAGGAATTCGTCTTTGGCCAGGTTGGCCGCCTCCGCCTCGGCGCGGGCGGTGCGCTCGAACTGGAACAGCCGGGCGGTGTCGATGGCGATCGCTGCCCGGCGGCCGATCTCCTCTGCCAGTGTGACATCGGCCGCCGTGTAGGGCGGGGCGGCGGCCGTCCGCACGAAGGTAATCACCCCGACCCGCCGCCCGCGGGCCACCAACGGCGCCGCCACCACCGAGCGCGGACTCAGCGCCGCCACCAGCGCCGCATGTGCCGGCCCGCGTACCCCCCGCTCCAGGAAGGCAGGAGTTACCGCTGCTTCCAGCGCGGGCACGCCGCTGCGTAGCACCCGGGCGGCGATGTTTTCGCCTTCCAGCGGCGGTGGATAGTCGCGTAGTCGCGCCATGATTTCTGTCTTGGTCGCATCGTGATGCACGGCGGCCAGCCGCTGGGGCGAGCCGTGCTCATCGAGCACATCGATGATGCAGTAGCTGGCAAAGCCGGCCACGGCGAACTGCGCCACGCGGGTGAGCGTGACGGCGTAATCGAGCGAGCCTGCCAGGGTGGCGCTCACCTCGGCCAGCAGGGCAAAGCGGGCCCGCTCGCGCTCTGCCTCGGCCAGTGCCCGCCGCTCCCCCTCGTGCAGGCGAGCCCGTTCCAGCGCTTGGGCGCACTGCCCGGCCAGCGCTTCCACGAATGCCCGCTCCTCGGCCGGGAACAGGCGCGGCGTGGTGAAGCTGAGGCCGAGCGCGCCGATCAGCCGGTGTTCGTAGCGCAAGGGCACCGCGGCCAGCGCGCCGTCAGCTCCGGCCGCGCGGGTGGTGGCCAGCATGGGGAATTGCTCCAGCGCGGCCTGGATGGAGGGTAGCCATACCGGCTCGCCGGTGCGCACGGCGGTGGCGGCCAGGGAAGTGCGGCTGATGGGGTAGCGCTGCCACTGCTGGACCAACGTGGGGGCATAGCCCTCGGCGGCGATCACCTCCAGTTCGGCGCCGCTGGCGGTGAGCATCTGCACGCTCCCAGCGTCTGCCCCCAGCGCCTCGCGCGCCGCCCGCACCACGATGCCCGCCGCTTGTGCCGGGGTGAGCGGCGCGGAGAGGGCCGCCGTTACCTCCTGCAGCCGCGCCGCCCGGCGGGTGGCTGCTTCGGCCTGGCGGCGGGCGTGGCCTTCGGCGGTGTACCGCAGCGCGTTATCGATGGCCAGCGCCGCCCGGGTGGCCACATCCTCGATGAAGGGGATATCGGCGGGCACATACGGCGGCGCTGCACCCTCGCGCCAGGTGGAGAGGGTGCCCAACGGCCGGCCGCGCACCATCAGCGGCACGACCAACAAGCTGTGCACCTGCCGCTCGGCGGCGAACGGACGTAGTGCCGGATGGATGGAATCAGTGACGGACTCCGCCGCTCCCCCGCCGCGCACCACCGGCCCGCCCGTGGCCAGGGCTCGCTGCGTCAGCGGCGCCGCGCCCGGCCCGCCGATGGCGGTGAGCACCGTGCGCAACCGGGCGGCGGCCTCGCGGTCTGTGTGATAGGCGACGGCCTCCGGCTCGCCATCCTCCGGCCGGATCTCCATCACGCACGGGTCGCCGGTGACGGCCGACAGCTCACGCGTCACCGTGCTCAGCAACCGCTCGCGGTCCAGCGCCGCCTCGGCGAACCGGCGCGCTGCCTGTGCCAGCCGCTCGATGCGCTCGGCATGCTGGCGGGCCTCGTTCGCGGCCGCCTCCGATTCACGGTACAGGCGCGCGTTCTCGATGGCGGTGGATGCGCGACGGGCCAAGCCGGTGGTGACGACCAGGTCGCGCGCGCCGAAGCGGCGGCCGGACTCGGAGGTGACCAGCGTCAGCGCACCGATGGTGCGGCCACGGGCCATCAGCGGCGCGACGATGAACGAGCGCGCGTCCAGCGCCCGCAGCCGTGCCGCGGCCTCCTCGCTGCCGGCCGCCGCCGCCGCCCAGCTCTCGGGCACCTCCGGAATCAGCTGCGGCCGGCCGGTGCGGATCGCCTCGGCGGTGGGGTTGTCCGGCGCCTCGAGCGCAAATGGGTGAGAGCGGAAGGATTCCAGGATGGCGCGCTTGTCCGGCGAGGCACAGGCCAGCTCTGCCAGCGCCACCTGATTCTGCGCATCCAGGAGATGCACAAGGCACCAATCGGCCAGGCGGGGCACGGCCAGCGCCACCAGGCGGCGTAGCGTTGTGTCGTACTCCAGCGAGGAGGACAGCAGGATCGAGGCCTCGGCCAAGAACCGCTCGGTCTCGCGGGCCCGCTCGGCCTCACGGCGGGCGCTCTGCTCACCGGCGTAGGCGTGACTCTGGGCGACGGCCAGCGCCGCCCGCCCGGCCAGGTCCTCCAGGAAGGCGAGGTCATCGGTGGTGTAGGGCGGGCGGCCGGAATCGCGCAGGGTGGTAAGCGTACCCAACACCCGCCCGCCGGCCCGTAGCGGCACACAGATCAACCCGGCGGGGACAAAGCCGGTGGTGGAAACCGGCGCCGCCGGCGGCAGTTCGGCGGCTAACACCGGGCGGCCCGTACGCAGCACCTGGCTGTTGACGCCGTCATCCTCGCGTTCTCCCCGCAGCCGCCGGCGGAGCGCGGTCACGACGGCCGGTTGCGGGTGAAAGACGGCCACCGGCCGCAGCGACCGGCCATCGGCGGACAGGAGCCGGATGATACAGGCATCGCCGGCAGCAGCAGCACGGCGGGCAACGGTGTCCAGCAGCCGCCGCTCATCCAATGCTGCCTCAGCGAAGGCGTGGGACGCCCCGGCCAGCGCCTGCATCCGCTCCTCCGCCTCGCGCGTCTCGCGGGCCAGACGGGCGTTATCGATGATCAGCGCCGCCAGCCGCGCCACCTCCTCCACCTGTGCGACATCATCCGGCTCGTAGCGGCTGCCGCTGCGGTGCACGGTCAGCGTCCCCAGCGCCCGGCCGCGGGCCAGCAGCGGCGCGGCGGTGGTGGTGTCATTGGGGCCGGCCGGGACCGTGGCATCCGGTGGCTGGGCGGCCACCCGCCGGCTCCGGCCGTCTGCCCCGGTCAGCTCGATGATGCAGCTATCGCCGAGGGCGGGCACGGCCAGCGCTGCCAACCGGCGCAGCGCCTCGTCGTCGTCCTGGGCGGCGGCCAGGGTGGCGCCAGCGCGGGCGAGGAAGGTCAGCCGCGTCTGCGCGATCTCGGCGGCGATACGGGCGGCCTGCTCCCGCCCCAGCAGCCGGTCGCGCTCCGCCTCGGCCTGGCGGCGGGCGGCGATATCGAGCATGGCGATGACGGCGCCCCCCGCGGCATCGGGCAAGGGATTGACGGCGTACTCGACCGGTATCGGCTGTCCGTTGGCCCGCCAGACGACGTCATCCGCGATGCGCGTGGCCGTGGCCGTGTGGAGGGCAGAGAGAATCGGGCAGTGCTCCCGCGGGTAGGGGCTGCCGTCGGCGTAGTGATGGTGGATGGTGGCGTGCAGATCATGGCCGTGCAGGTGCGCGGCGGGCTGGCCGAGCATGGCGACGGCAGCATCATTGGCGAAGGTGCAGCGGCCACCGGCATCGATGGCGACGATCCCCACCGGCGTTGCATCCAGCAGCGCGGCGGCTCTCCCCGCTGGTGGTGGGGCGTCCATGCGCATCCTTGTAGGGCGGGGAGAAGGTCCGCGGCAGGGCTAATTGAACGTAGGGCACGCCCTCACCGCCGGTCAAGTGCGGCGGGCTCCGGTATCCAGGCTGGCGGAAACGAACATACGTCCAGCGGGTGTAAAGGCGTGATGGGCCCCGGTGCACGCGAAGACGCGAAGCCGCGAAGTTGGTATTAGTCATGGTCCCCACGCGGCTCGTCTTCGCGTCTTCGCGCCTTCGCGTGCGACCCCATGATCCCCACGCGGCTCGTGTTCGCGCCTTCGCGTCCACCAGGCCCTCCACATGCCTGGGGCTCCTGTCCCGCGATGCGTCAGCCGGCCGCCCGCTGGAAGATCTGGACGAGGTTGCCATCAGGGTCGCGGAAGCTGAGCGAGCGGCCGTGGCTGCCCATGTCGCGCTGGTCTGCCACCGGCGCGCCCGCGGCGGCGAGGCCGGCGGCAGCGGTATCGAGGTCGTCCACCTCTAGGATCACCACCGCGCCCTGTGCTCCGGCCGCCGCCTCCTCCGGTGACGACAGTGAGAAGTTTACCCCGCCGGCGTCAAACTGTGCCCAGCGGCTGCCGTCTTGGAACTTGAGCGTGAGCCCTAGCGCCTGCTGATAGAAGCGCACGGCCCGCTCCATGTCACGCGTCACGTAATAGGCGTTCTGCAGCTTCTTTACCGCCATCTCCGTCCCTCCTGCCCGTCAGAGAGTACACGACGAGAGCGCGGGGGTAAGGGTCCGCCGCGGGCCGCGCTGCTTTCCTACCTCCGCTCGCCGTCCCCCCGCACGAACACGCGCACGTCCACGGGAAGGGCGCCGTGGCCGGGGGCAAACACCTTAACGGGGTTGAGGTCCATTTCGGTGATCTCGGGGACTTCCTCCACCAGCCAGGAGAGGCGCAGCAGCAGTTGCTCGATAGCGGCGATGTCGGCCGGGGGCCGGCCGCGGTAACCCTGCAGCAGCGGCAGGCCGCGGATGGCGCGCACCATGTCATGGGCATCGGTGTCCGTCAGCGGGGTGATGCGGAAGGACATGTCGTTGAGCACCTCGACGGCGGTGCCGCCCAGGCCAAAGCCCACGAGCGGGCCGAACGTTGGGTCCTCGGCCACACCGGCGATCACCTCGGCGCCGCCTTCTACCATCCGCTGCACCTGGAAGCCGGAGAGCGGGCCGGGAATGCGCGCCGCCATCTCCGCACAGGCGGCACGCACCGCCTCGGCATCCGCCAAATTCAGCACCACGCCGCCGATCTCCGTCTTGTGCGTGAGCGTGGGGGAGACGGCTTTCACCGCCACCGGGAACCCTACCGCCGTGGCGGCCGTGGCGGCGGCCTCCGGCGTGAGGGCGACCGCCTGGGCGGGCATGGCGATACCCGCGGCGGCCAGCAGCGTCGCGCATTCGGCTGGGCCCAGCCAGCCTTCACCGTGTGCCGCCAGCCACTCCTTGGCCACCGCCCGCGCGGCCGCGCCGTCCACCGCGGGCAGCTCTGGCGGCTGCCCGGCGGGACGCGACCGCCACTCGGCGTAGCGGATGGTGGCGGCCAGCGCCTCGGCGGCCGACTCGGGGAAGCGGAAGGAGGGGATGGCCGTCTCCTCCGGCGCCACCCGCCCGGCGGCCGGGCCGCCCAGCGCCGCGGGGATGCCGTGCGACGACATGAAGCAGGCCAGCACCGGCTTGTGCTTGCCGCAGTCGCGCGCCGCCTGGGTGATGGCGCGGCGGATGGCGGTGGCCACGTCGTCGGGCGGGACGATGCCCGTGGGGATGAAGATCACGATCATCGCGTCCACGTTGTCATCGGCCAGCACGTGGCGGACGGTCCCTTCGTAATGCTCGGCCGGGGCGGAGGCGATCATGTCCACCGGGTTGCCCAGCCCGGCCGCCGCCGGCAGCAGCCGCCGCAGCGCCTCGGTGGTATCCGGCGAGAGCGCGGGCACCACGAGCCCGCGCGCTTCGCAGGCGTCGGCAGCGAGGATACCGGGGCCGCCGGCGTTGGTGACGATCGCCACCCGCCGCCCCTCCGGCAGCGGCTGGTTCGTGAGAACGGAGGCGATGTCGAACAGTTCCTCCAGCGTATCGGCGCGGACGACGCCCGCCTGCTGGAACAGCGCTTCGACGGCGCGGTCGCTGCCGGCCAGGGCGGCGGTATGGGACTTGGCGGCGCGCTCGCCGGCGGCGGTGCGGCCGCTCTTGACCGCCAGCACCGGCTTCTTGCGCGCCACCCGCCGGGCGATGCGGGAGAACTTGCGCGGATTGCCGAAGGATTCCAGGTACAGGATGATCAGGTTCGTATCCGGGTCGTCCTCCCAGAACTGCAGCAGGTCGTTGCCGGAGACGTCTGCCTTGTTGCCCACGGAGACGAACATCGAGATGCCCAGCCCCAGCTGCCCGGCATAGTCAAGGATGGCCAGCCCCAGCGCGCCGGACTGGGAGGACATCGCTACCCGCCCGCGCGGCGGGAAGATGGGGCTGAAGGTGGCGTTGAGCGACACATCCTCAGCGGTGTTGAGAATGCCCATGCAGTTGGGGCCGATCATGCGCATGCCGTGGGCGCGCACCTTCTGCACCAGCTCCTGCTGGCGGGCGCGGCCTTCCGCTCCCGTCTCGGCGAAACCGGCAGACAGCACCACCAGCGCGCGGACGCGCTTGCGGGCGCAGTCCTCCACCACCTCCGGCACGCGCGCTGCCGGCACGGCGATAACGGCCAAGTCTACCTCGTCCGGGATATCGAGCACGGTGGGGTAGGCGCGGATTGAGCCGATGGAGCGGGCAGTAGGGTTGACGGGGTATACCGGCCCCTCGAAGCCGGTGCGGGTGAGGCGGTCGAGCACGATGCGGCCGATGGCGGTGCGCTCGCGCGAAGCGCCGATGACGGCTACGGACTTCGGCCGGAAGAACGCCTCCAGCGATGCGGCGGTAGCCACCCGCTCCCGCGCCTCCACCTCGGCGAGGGCACGCTCGTCGGCGCTGGCCGGCAGCTCGACGCGGATCAACCGCTGATCCGAGCGCAACTGGGGCTCAAATCCGCTCTTGCGGAACACCTCCAGCATGCGATGGTTGTCCGGCAGCACATCGGCGACGAGGGTGACGATACCCTGGCGGCGGGCATATGCGGCCAGCCGCTCGAGCAGCAGCGTCCCCAGCCCCTTGCCCTGATAGGCGTCATCGACGAAGAAGGCGCACTCGGCGGTATCCCAGCGCGGTAGCCGGGCGTAGGAGCCGACGGCGAGGATATGCTCCTCATCCGCTTCGCCCCGGGTGATGACGTAGGTCAAGCGCTCCACGCCGTCAATATCGACCATGCGGGCGATGATGCGCTGGTCTACACGGGCGACGGGGGTAAAGAAGCGCAGCCACAGCGACTCACGCGAGGCGCGGCCAAACAGGGCGTTGAGCCGCTCGATGTCATCGGCGCGGGCGGCGCGCAGCCAGGCGGTGGAGCCGTCGCGCAGGATGACAGGCTGCGGGGCGGGCAGAGCGGGTTGATCGGGCAGCGGCGTCGTCGTCATGGGGCATCCTCGCTACGGCCTGCGCGGGCAGCCGGGTACACCTGTCCTGTCTCTCACCCTTGCGCCGCGGCGACAACCAGCAGGCGGGAGTATTTTGTGTGGCGGTGCGGCGCGGGTTCAGGCTTCCCACCGGCGGGCGCGGGCCCGCCCGGCATGGTGCCGGACGCGGAGCGGCGCGGCCAAGGTGCGCTCGGCCAGGACGCCACCGTGCCACTGGTGGAGCAGGCCGGCCCCCACGATTACGACCCACAATGCGATCAACACGGCCGCAAGCATGGCGCGCCTCCGTTGATGTGTGATCACCGTGAGTGTCTCGGACCACCCTGCCCCCTGTCTGTCCGGCAATGCGCGACGTGCGGGGCGGGGGGCATGCCACCTCATGACGCGCCGTACCCGGAGCTGCTCGCGCGCCCGGGTTGACACTCAGGTACGGGGGGCTCAGACTCTGTAAGAACCATAGCTGCTGAATTATTCCGATACGCTGCATATTGGCAGAGAAGTGTACCCGCGTCCTGCTGGTTTGCACCGGCCTGAGTTGAGACGGCGGCCCGAACGGGCGGCCGGCGGCGGCGGCTGCCCTGGCATGGGGTGCGCGGGCGTTCAGCGCTGTGTGGGGTTGAAGGGTAGAGGAGGGGTTGAGGAGGCATGGCGATGAAACGGTACGGAACGCCGTGGGTCAACGTGCGTCGTGGGCGGCGCGCGGTGTTGCGTGCGGGGGCGCTCGGCATGGCCGGGCTGGGCGCGGGCTGGCTGGCCGCCTGCGGCGGTAGTGGTGACCAGAGCGAGAGCCGCGCGGGCGCCGCGCAAGGGACGGCCGCCACCGGTGGCCAGCCGGCGGCCGCGGCCACGGTGGATACCAGCCCGCCCAAGCTCGGCGGCACGATCACCTGGGGGATGGTGGGTAGCGGGCCGCTGGACCCGCACAACAACCCCACCTTCCGCGCCCACTATCTCGCCGGCTTTACGAACAGCCGGCTGCTGAAGTTTAAGAGCGGTCCCACCCCCGATATCACCGCCAACTACGAGGTGTTGCCCGATCTGGCGGCGTCGTATGAGCTGCCGTCCGATGGCTCGCAACTGACGTTCAAGCTGCAGCCTAACGCCAAGTGGCATGCCAAGGCGCCGGTCAACGGGCGGGCCGTTACCTCGGAGGACGTGAAGTTCTCCCTTGAGCGGTTCCGCACGGCGCCCAAGAACACCAACAAGAACGCCTTCGGCAGCAGCGACAACCAGATCGTGACGGCCATCGAGACGCCGGACCCGCAGACGGTGGTCTTCAAGCTGGGCCGGCCGTACGCGCCGATCCTGAATCTGTTCGCCAACCCCACCTACCTGTGGATCATGCCGAAGGAGACGGACGGCGGCTACGACCCGGCCAAGGAGCAGATCGGCAGCGGGCCGTATGTGCTCGACCAGCTGCAGCCGGACGTCTCCTACACGCTCAAGAAGAATCCCGACTACTTCATCGCGGGCAAACCGTACGTCAACGGCGTCACCATCGCCATCATCCCCGACAGCGCGCAGCAGGTGGCGCAGTTCCAGGCCGGTAAGCTGGACTGGCTGTCGATCTCGGCCGAGAACAAAGACTCGGTGATGAAGAGCAACCCGCAGACGAACCTGCTCACCTACGTCTCCGGCGGGTTCAACTTCGGCGCCCCACAGCAACGCGGCAGCACGCCCTTCAAAGACCCACGCGTGCGCCGGGCGCTGGCGCTGGCGATGGACCGCGATGCGCTGGTGGCGCTGCGTTATGCCGGTCAGGGCGGCCGCTACAACACCTCGATCCCGTCGAGCATGGGCCGCTGGTGGCAGGACCCCAAGTCCGCCGATGCCGGCCCCGGCGGGCAATGGACCAAGTACGACCCCAAGGCCGCGCGCGACCTGCTCAAGGCCGCCGGTCAGGAGAACCTGGCGCTGCGCTTCATCTACACCAACAACGCCTACGGTGACGCCTTCAATCAGGAGGCCGAAACCTACGCGAGTATGCTCAAAGAAGCCGGCTTCAACGTCACCATCGCCACGCAGGACTATCTGCGTGAGTACATTGACGCCAAGGGTACCTTCTTCGGCAACTATCAAGGGATGTTCTACGGTCCGCAGACACCCTTCACCGACCCCCACGATTATCTGTTCAACATGAGCCACCCGAAGAGCGCACGGAATAACGCCGGTATCGACGACGCCCGGCTCACGTCGATGATTGACGACGAGGAGAAGACCCTCGATGAGGCGGAGCGCGTGAAGAAGGTGAAGGAGATTCAGCGCTACCAGCTGGACCAGATGTTCTACATTCCTGCCGTCGTGGGCAACGCCTACACCGGCGTGCAGCCCTGGGTGCGCAACTACTTCTACAGCGGCACGTACGGCTTCGGCGTGGAGTCGCACCTCGATATCTGGCTCAACAAGAGCTAGCGGAGAGCGGGGGACACAGACCGGATGCACCGGAGGAACAGGGTGGGCTGCGGGCCGCTTGTCCACCTCCGGGGCAGCCGGACTTCGTCCCGGCCCTGCGCCTCTCGCCCTCCCGGGCATCGCCTGACAGCCCCTAGCGGCCAAGCGTGCGAAGATGGGCGCTGAGAAGCTGGGTGCGGAGGTGGCCCCGATGGGCAAGCGGGTGGGGCTGGTGCCCCTGGATGGCTCGGCGACAGCGGAGGCGGTGTTGCCCCTGGCACAGGTACTGGCCGGGGCGCTAGACCTGAAGCTGGTGCTATTGGACCTGGTGCCAGGCGCCTGGCCGGAAGGGGATGAGCGCAACGGCGCCTCATTCCGGCCGGCGCGCAACTACCTGACCGGCGCGGCGCAATCGCTCACGGCCGAGGGGCAGGAGGTAGAGACACTGGTCCGGGCGGCGGGAGATGACATCGCCGCCGGCATTGTTGCCGTCTCCGACGAGCTCGATGCCGCGCTGGTGATGATGGCCTCGCACGGGCGCACCGGTGTGCGGCGGATGGTGATGGGCAGCGTGGCCGACGCCGTGGTGCGCACCTCCTCCCGGCCGGTGCTGGTGGTGCGGGCCGGCTCTGCACCGCAGGATGCGCGGGCGCTGGGGCGGGTGATGCTGCCGCTGGACGGCTCGGCCCGCTCCGAGGCGGCGATGACGCTGGCCGTGCAGGTGGCGCAGGCCACTGGCGCCACACTGGAGCTGGTCCAGGTGGTGCCCTGGTCGTGGGCGCTGGTGGCATCGGCGCCGGAGGCATACCTACCCGAGGGGCTGGATGAGCAGCTTGAGCAGGGCGCGCGCGATTACCTGCGCGAGACAGCGGCCCGGTTGCCGGCCGGCGTGCGGGCGGAGGCCAAGGTTCTGCGCGGTGATGCCGCGGGCACGCTCATCGACCATGCGAACGCCGTTCACGCCGGGCTGGTGGTGATGAGCACCCACGGCCGCGGCGGGGTCACCCGCTGGGCGCTGGGCTCAGTGGCGGATAAGCTGCTGCGCGCCGGCGGACTGCCGCTGTTGCTGGTGCGCGCCGCCACCGAGGAGGATGCCGCCTCTCCGAAATAACGGCGCCCGAGACGGTTGGTTGGGCCAAGGGCCGGTGCGCACCCCTGCCACCGGCCCTCGGTATGCCGCGCTCCGTCGCTGTTGTCACCGCCGGAGACGCTGCCATGACCGCGACCGCGCCTGAGCCCGGCATCATCCCGTTCACCCGTCGCGCCGATGTGCTGGCAGGGCCGCCGCAGGGGCAGCGGACGTCTGCAGTGTCCATCACCCTGCCTGCGCATGGCTGGGCATCATCGCCTTAGCCGGTACCATCGGCGTCCCAGACCCGATCATTGAAATTGCGCCGCTATTGACGGCGAGGGTTGACCGGTGCGGGGGAAAGACCGCATTGGTGCGCGCCGAGGGGCCAGAGTACTGAAACGCCGGCCCGGCGACAGCGCCACCTCACGGGGCTTCCAGGGGCGGGCCGCGCTCTCCAGGCCGGCGCTGCCCGCCTGCCCGGTGCTGGTCAAGCGGTTGTTTGGGTAGCGACGCTGCCCGACAGACGGGACGGGGGAGGGGTATACCCTGGTTGCGCTGGTTACCTGACAGCCGTCACCACGACTGCCTGACAGCCAGGGGGTGCGCAGCGCGTCATCCTGAGAGTAGCCGCGGGCGTGTCGCAGCGCTGCCCGCACAGGAGCAACCAGGATGACTACCTCAGCCGTTCCCCATATCGTCGTCGCCGGTGGTGGGTTTGGCGGGCTGGAAGCCGCCTTCTACCTGCGCATGCGCCTGCATGACCGGGCGCGCATTACGCTCGTCTCGGACAAGGACTACTTCCTGTTCAAGCCCAACACGATCTATATCCCCTTCGGCCTGGAGCCGGACAAGCTCAAGATCAAGCTGGCCAGGCCGGCGCGCAAGAAGGGCATCCAGCTGCACCAGGCAATGATCGAGGAGGTGGACCCCATCGCCCGCACCATCCGCGGCGGTGATGTGAACCTCACCTACGACTACCTGGTGCTGGCCACCGGCGCCGGCATGCGCCCGCAGGAGATCCCCGGGCTGGCCGAGCACGCCCAGACGATCTGGACACCGCTGGACATGCTCCGGCTGCGCGCCTCGTATTACCAGCTGGTGGAGGAGGCCCGTGCCGGCCACAAGAAGAAGGTGCTGTTCCTCGTGCCGCCGGCCAACAAGTGCTCCGGCCCGCTGTACGAGATGGTGTTTATGCTCGATACCTGGCTGCGGCGCCAGGGGGTGCGCAAGCACGTCGATATCTCCTGGTCCACCTACGAGTCAGGCTACATCCAGGCCTTCGGCCCGCGCCTCAACGAAGTCGTGACCGGCGAGTTCGACCATCGCACAGTGCACGGCTATACCGAGCACACCGTCGCGCGGGTCGAGCCGCGCGAGGTGGTGTACACCAACGGCGTGCGGCTGCCGTACGACCTGCTCGTCTCCTTCCCGCCTTATGTGGCTTCGACACCGTTCCCCAGCCTGCCGTCGGATGACCGCGGCTTCGTCTCGACCGTGCTGGAGACACGGCAGGTGCAGGGCTACCCTGACATCTACGCCGCCGGTGACATGGGCGACTTTCCGGTCAAGCAGGCGTTCCTCGCCTTCCTCCAGGCGGATGCGGCGGCGGACCACCTGGCCGCCACCATCCTCGGTGAGCAGCCGCAGATCAGCTTCGAGCCGACCAGCATGTGCGTGATGGAGGAGTTCGACAAGGCCACCTTCGCCCAGGTGCCGCTGCGGCTCACCGGCCGCCCCGAGAAGCCGGTAGAGGTGCGGCCCGATGCGGACGGCGCGTACCGCGTCGGCGCCAGCCCCGTCTGGCGGGTGGGGAAGAAGCTGCTGGGGGTGTACCTGCCGTATCGCTTTGGCAACGGCAACCCCTTCCATGCCGGCCTGCCCTGGCGTGGCATGGACGCCGGCCTCAAGGTGATGAGCAAGGTTATGGCGAACTGATGAACTGACGAGGGAACAGGGAACGGGAAGGGGGAACGAGGCGGGGGGCTCGTGCTCCCGCTCCCCGCTCCCTTCCCCCTGTTCCCTTTGCGCTCGTCCCCCTGGTATGGTGGCGCTCCCTGCCTGGGTGAGTGGAGCGCGGCCGTACGATGAAGCGCAATCCCGGCTGTACCGTGGACACCGCCACCGCCCGTGTGCTGGAGCGCGATGGGCGCTGGTATCAGCTGGAGCGGCTGGTCGTGGCCGGCGACACCCTGTACTATGGCCGGCCGGTGGCAGATGTCCCCCTGTTTACCTATCACGAGCGCTGGCTGCTGCCCGCCTGTGGCTGGGCGGTCAGCCGCTTTGTCTTCGCCATCGGTGTCTCTGCGCCGCTGGACTGGTACATCGAGACCGACCTGATTGAGGTGAGCGGGACACAGTGGCGGGTGCGTGACTGCTATCTCGATGTCGAGCTGTATGAAGGCGTGCGCTACGAACTACGCGACGCCGATGAACTGGCGGCCGGACTGCGTGCCCGGGAGATTCCGCTCGCCGAAGCGCTGGCGGCGCTGGAGTCCTTGCACCGGCTGTGCGCCGCCCTGCGCACGCATCACTTCTCCGGCCCGGCCCTGCTCCGCGCCTTCGCCCCCGGCCTGCCCGTGCCTGGTGATGGGGAATATGCGGTCACGGGGGAATAGGAAGCGCGGAGCAGGGGAAAGCAGTAAGGAGCCAGAGCCCCCGCGCAGGAAGGGGATTCCGGCAGGGCAGGGGCGGCTCTCGTGTTTCCCTACTCATACCGCAATGTCTCGGCGATGGGCAGGCGAGCGGCGTTCCGGCTGGGCCACCAGGTCATCAGCAGGGACGCCGCGAAGGTCGCAACGGACACCACCACCAACTCCATCCAGGGCACGATGAACGGCACGTCGCCGCTGCCCTCGATGTAGTTGGTGCTGATCAGATTCCAGGCCAGGATCACGGCGCCGAGCAGCCCCGCCAGGATACCCATCAGGGCGATGAAGCCTGACTCCAGCAGGAATGTCAGCGTGATCGTGGCACGCTGGTAGCCGATGGCGCGCAGCATGCCGATCTGCTGGCGGCGCTCCATCACCGAGCGCACCGCCACCACCCCCAGTGCGGCGATGCCCACGAACAAGCCGAGCGCCATGAACGCCTGCATGATGCGCATCACCCCGCGCGACTGGGCCGTCAGCCCATCCAGCAGTTCCTGGAGGGAGTGCGCCTCCACCCCGCGGGTGACGAGGGCAGCGCGAATGTCTTTGGCGGCACGGCCGCTGTCAGCACCGGGCGCCAGATGCACGAGGAAGTCCCGATACTCCTGTGGCCCGAAGACCGCCGTATAGGCGCTGCTATTGGTCAGCACGCCGTACAGCAGCCCCGCCGGGATGCGCGTGGACAGTACGCCGACGACCGTCACCCGCACCTCCCGCCCGGTGACGGGGTCCCGCAGTTCCAGATCAAACGGTGCGAAGCGGCCGTTCTCGATGGTCACACCCGCCAGCCGCCAGGTGGACGGCTGCATGCCAAAGCCCAGATCATCGGGCGGCTTGACCGGCAGGGCGTCGAGCAGCGCCAGCCGGGCGTCGCGGCTGACCGCCTCGTAAACGGCCCGGTCACTCTCATAGCCCGAGGCCCGTCCCTCCAGGCGCATCTCTGTCCCGGTGAAGAAGGCCGCGTCAGCGGCGCGCACGGGGTAGAGCTGCCAGTCAGCGTCGCCCGGCTGCCGCACCTGCTGCGAACCTTCCCACTGACCGGGCGTCAGCCGCCCGGCACCGCGGATCTGCTCTGCCACCCGTTCCCCTTCCGGCGTGCCGCTGTTCCGCAGTGCTTCCGCCAGGTCCGTGATCGGGTTGGCGCTGGTGGTCGAGACGGCGACATCCCAGCCGCCACGGGCCGCATCGGTGTCGATCTGCGCCATGAAGCTGGCGTTGATCACGCTCATCTCCACCAGGGCAAAGACAATCAACGCCACCATGGCGATCGTCATGCCGGTGCGGAACCGACCAGCGAGGGAGTAGGCAACGCCCATCTTCAGCGCCGGAGCGAACCAGGCGAAGCGCACCGCCCCGGCCGCCACCAGCGCCCCCAGCGCCAGCACCAGTGCCGGCAGATAAAGCAGATCCGCGAGGCCACCGCCACCGCCCAGGAGCAGCGCGCTGCCGCCCACCAGCACCGCGGCCCCCAGCAGCACCAGGGCCAGCCGGTACGGGCGCCGCTCCTGCGGCGTGGCGAGCCGCACCAGCCAGCGGCCGTTGAAGACGATCAGCAGCGTCAGCGCGACGACGACCATCAGCGACGAGAACATCCACATCTCGGTGCCGCCGTCGAGGTCGCCGGCCAACCGCTCATGCCAGTCCATCGGTGTCAGCCAGAATAGCGCCAGCGCCATCCCAGCGGCGGACCACACGGCCCGCGCGCTCATCCCCCACGAGCGGGCCAGCACGGCCGCACCCAGGATTGCCACCGTCACACCCAGGCCCACGGGGAAGTAGCCGTTGGTCTGCAGCCCTACGGGCAGCAGGATCGCTGCCAGCAGCAACAACCCAGAGCCGGCAACCCAGGCCCGCGGGAGTCCCAGGCCACGGCGCAACAGCAGATACCAGCCCAGCGGTGGCACGATCAGCGCGAGCATCCCCAGCAGGATCCAGCGTGGCTGCCGCCGCCGTCGCCCTTCCCGTGGGCGGATGTCGTCGCTGCCGCGGATCGCCGGCACGATTTCGAACCGAGCGATGCGCAGACTGGAGAAGGTAATGGTCAGGAAGGTGAGCACCACACCGAGGCAGTAGCTGACCACCAGCGATCGCACGGTGATGTGGGCAGCGAGGAACTCGAAGGACTCTCCCATCACCAACTTGCCGCCGCCGATGATCAACCACACCGCGGCAGCCACACCCAGCGCCGCCCCGACGGCGCCGGCCAGGAGGTCATACACCATCCCTTCGGCGAGAAACATGCCGACCAGCGCCGAGCGGCGGGCCCCCACCGCGCGGGTGATGCCCATCTCAGTGCGGCGCTCGGCAGCGAGCATGACAAAGATCGTGAAGATCAGCGCCATTCCCGCCAGGATGGAGAGCAGTCCTAGCAGGACGAAGATGGTGGTGAAGCGGTTGCCCACCACCTCTCCGTCTTCCACCCCGTCACGCTTGTTCTCCTCGACGGTCACGGCGAAGTCGCCGGCGCCCAGGGATCGGCGGTTTGCCTCGTCCGCAAGGAAGGTCCGCAGCCGCGCCGCGGCCGGCTGGGAGCGGGACAGGCTGCCGCGCTCGCCGCCGCGCAGGACGATGGAAACGTTGTTCGTGCGCCCCGGCAGGCCGAACCACTGTTGTGTCACCGACATCGGCAGCACTAATCCGGGCTCGCCTCCCATACCGAAGGTGGTTGTGCCGCTCGCCCGTTCGTTCCGCACCACGCCGGCCACGGTGACACGGTGTTCCGTGCCTCGAACCACCACCGTCAGCGTGTCGCCGGTTGTCACATCCAGCCGTTTCGCCAGACGGGCGTTGACGTAGGCACGGTCTGGCCCCAGGTCCGTCAGTACCGCGCGGGCGCCGCTGGTGAGGGTCAGCCCGTGGAACCGGTCGAGCGCCGGCGCGTCGATACCGGTGAGGATCACCTCCGGTTCGGCCAGCCGCGTGCGTGGGTTGGTGACCGGCACGCCCTCGAAGTGAAATGGGATGTAGCCCTCGATGTCGGGATCGGCGGCCAGCGCCTGGGCGAGCGCGGTGACCAGGCTGACAGGCGCATAAGAACGGGGCACGCCTTCGCCGCTGTCTGCCGGTGCGCCGGCCATGTTGAAATGGTGCAGGCTGAGATCGGTCCGGTGGAGGTTGTCGTAGGCCGACTTGGTGATGGAGTAATCGATGGAGTCGCCGGTGGAGAAGGAAGCCGTGATGATCAGCGTGGCGAGCATCAGTCCGGTGACCGTCAGCGCCATCTGTGCCCGCCGCCGCCAGGCGTTGCGCAGCCCCAGCCGGAACATCACGCGGTTGGTGAGCCACACCGCTGCCACCACCGCCAGGCACACCCCAAACATGACCAGCAGCACCGCCATGATCACCGTCATCGACAGTCCAAAAAGGTGATCCATGGCCGGCTCCCTTCGCCACCGGGCGCCGAGCACTGGCCGATCGGCGGCGCTCGGCTATGTCATACCCAGGCTGTTCCTGTCAGCTGTCGCCATCACTCGTAGCGCAGCGCCTCGGCGATGGGGGCGCCGGCGGCCTTGCGCGAGGGCCAGTAGGTCATCAGCAGGGCGAAGATGTACGCGC
>CAUJGQ010000141.1 GCA_963170165.1 Chloroflexota bacterium
GGCGGCACCGCCCCGGCCAGCCGCTGCGAAGTGTGCTCTTCTTGAATCGCGCGCTGCGCCTCCTGGATGGCGAGGATCAGCTCGCGCGGCAGCTGGTACCGGTCTTCCGGCCGCTTGGCCAAGCACCGCTCAACGATGGGATACACCTGAGCGGGCATCCCCGCAGGCAGTGGTGGCGGCGCCTCGTTGGCGTGCCGCCGGAGGATGGTGAAGGGCGTGCCGCCGTCAAACGGTGCTTTGCCCGCCAGCATCTGGTAGAGCACCACGCCCAGCGAGTAGATATCCGAGCGGATATCGCCCAGCCCTTCCGCGCGCTCCGGCGCCAGATACTCCGGGCTGCCGATCAGTTGCCCAGCGCTGGTCAGGCCCTTCTGCCCCTCCAGCCGGGCAATGCCGAAGTCAAGCACGCGGATGTCGGCGTCGTCGATGCGGATGTTCTGCGGCTTGAGATCGCGATGGGTGATACCGCGCTGGTGGGCCGCATCCAGGGCGCGGGCCACCTCGAGCGTGATGTGCAGCGCCTCAACCGGCTCAATCGCTCCCCGGCGATCGATCAGATCAGAGATGGTCTCGCCCGGGACGTACTCCATCACCAGGTATGGCTGGCCGTCGTGCTCAGCGAAATCGGTGACGCGCGCCACGCGCGGCGAGTGAATCGAAGCGGCGATCTGCGCCTCACGCTTCAGCCGCTCGACATAGACCTTGTCGCTGGCGAGAAAGGTATGCGGGATTTTGACCGCAACATGCGCTCCGGTGCGCAGGTCCGTGGCACGATACACCGTGCCCATGCCACCTGAGCCGATCTGTTCGTCCAGCAAGTATCGATTGGAGAGCACCTCTCCTTGCGCAACCATGCGCGCCGCCCTCTCCCCCATGGGCGCTCCCCATGCGCCCTCGTGCCGGAGTTGTACGCCGCATACCCGCCGTGATCAAGCGCATGTGCGACATGCAACCGCCTACGTAGTATACGCGCCTCGTCAATGCCCCATGTGTCGCAGATTTGTGCTCGGGCAGGCGCCGCGGCCCGGCTCACGCCGGTTCGAGTCCGGCGGCCGCGGGCGGTGCGTGGGTGCCGCCGCGGCGGAAGTATTTCTGCCGGCCACTGCCGCCGCGCCGCACCATGATCAGCTCCGCAACGATACTGACCGCGATCTCCTCTGGAGTCTCGGCGCCGATGTCGATGCCGATCGGTGTATGCACCCGATCCAGCACGTCCTTGGCGAAACCCTCTTCTTCCATATGCAGCAGAACGGCGCTGGTACGGCGCTTGCTGCCGATCATGCCGGCGTATGCCCACGCCTTGGGCAGCACGGTGCGCAGGCTGGCCTCATCCTGCTTGTGCCCGCGCGTCACCATCACGAAGTAGGTATTGCTGTCCGAGGGCAGTGCGTGCAGCACGTCTTCGAAGTCGTCACAGATAACCGCATCGGCCTCGGGAAAGCGATCGCGGTTGGCGAACTCCGGCCGGTCGTCGATGACGGTGACCGAGAAGCCCGCCTCGGCCGCAATTCGTGACAGCGAGCGTGCGATATGACCGCCACCGCAGATCACGAGCTTTGCCGGTGACTCGACGACCTCAATCAGCACCTCAACCGGCGCGCTGTGATGACGATCGGTCACGGGCGCGCCATCGGCGGAAAAGCTCACCGTCTGCGAGGTATGCCGGGGGATAGCTTCGGCACAGGCGGCGGCGACCGCCTCTTCCAGCGCGCCGCCCCCGAGTCCGCCCAGGCGGGAGCCGTCTGCCCGCACCAGCATGCGGGCGCCCACTGGGGGGTTAGTCCCTGGCGGCGCGACAATCACACCCGCCATGGCGACCGGCGGGCCGCCATGGACAGCTGCCAGCGCCTCCGCGGTGATGCGGGCGAGGATTTCGTTCATGGTCGGCCGGCCCTCCCGATGTGCTGGTTGCAGCATATCCGTCCACCGCCACTCACGGTAACGGCGGCTGGCGGGGTAGAGGTCAGACAGATACGCCGTTCACGTGGGTGAGGTATTCGCATCGTGGACTACGCGCTTCGGGTGATGATGCGCGACGCATGACTACGCTGACATCAGTGTATGACCCCGTGCCGGTGAGCACGGTACCAACGAGGAGCGATCAATGGCAGAGCCAAGCCAGTTGACAGTGGTGGGCGTATTCCATGACCGGCAGACAGCGCAACAGGCCGTAGATGACCTGCGTGCGGCCGGGTTCCCTGAAGACGATATCGGGTTCGCCATGCGCGATGCCGGCGCCGTCGACGGTGGCAACACGCGCGGCGCGGGTGAAGGTGGCGCCGGCAGCGGCGCAGTCGCCGGGATGCTAACCGGTGGCGTGGTCGGCGGCATTGCGGCGGCGGCGGTGTCGCTGCTGGTGCCTGGTATCGGACCCGTGATCGGCGGTGGCATTCTCGCCACCGTGCTCGGCGGGGCGGCAGCCGGCGCAGCGGCGGGCGGTGTGCTCGGTGCGCTGGTTGGCATGGGCGTTCCGGAAGAGGAAGCCCGCTATTACGACCAGGAGTTTGCCGCCGGACGGGCGATCGTTACCGTCCGCGCCGGCACGCGCTATCAAGAGGCATCCGCCATTCTCGGCCGCCACGGCGGCTATGACGCCCAGCGGCGCACCGAGACTCCCTCTTTGGACCCGGAGCGTGTGCGTGCCTACGCTGCCCATCCGGTCTCTGCGGCCACCGAAGACACCGCGGTACGGCAGGGCGCAACTGCGGCCGGCACCGACGCCGGCTCGGTCAAGGACCTCCGTCCGTTTGGGACGCGGGACGCCGCTTCCGTCCGCAGCGACGCAGAGGCGGACACCGAAGAACTCCCCCGGCAGGCACGTTTGCAGGGCAACTCCCCCGACATGATCGTCGAGACCGATACCCAAACCCAAATCCAGGGTCTGGCTGGCGGCTATAGCATTGCCGACGCGGAGCGTGCTACCGATCAACGGCAGCCATCCGGTCCGTCCGGCTCCGGTCAGCGGCAGAGTTCCCCCGAGATGCCATCCGGTCATAGCCCCACCTGGCCAGGCCGCGCTGACGACACCTTGGCGGGCAAGTTTGTTGAGGACGAAGAGGAGATCAGCACCACGACCCGCGGCGGCACCGACACGCTGATCGTCAGCCCCTCCGGCCACGCCCGCGCCCGCGACGCCGCCCAGGCGTCAGGGCCTTACATTGACCCCTCCGAGGATCTGGAGCGCGTGGGCGCCACCAGCGGGCTTGCTCCCAACAGCCAGGTGGAGACGTGGAGCAGCGCCGAGCCACGCTACCGCCAGCGATGGCAGGCCAGTGCACCGACCGGCGGCAGCTGGGATAGCGTCGCCGGAGGTTATCGGTTTGGTCACGAAATGGCCGCCGACCAGCGTTTCCAGGGACGCTCCTGGCACGACTGCGAGCGCGATCTCGAGCATGAATATCGTGCCCGCCAGCAGACGGGCGGTGGACGCCACGCGGAGTCGGGCTGGGAGCAGGTGCGCGACAGCGCGCGTGATGCCTGGCAGGCCGCAGGTAGGAATTAGGATCGCGGCCGGCGTGTTCGTAGTGAGCAAGAGCACGCCGGCACGTTACCCGTGCTGCCCCCCAGACAGGAGGTTCCGGTGACCGAGCACACACAGGGCCGCGACGGCCGGCGCGAAAGCGGCCGCACCAGCCGGGGACGTACATCCCGCGACTTACCCCGTGACAACCGCGGCCGGTTCGTGTCTACCCGAGCTGCCGAGCAAGAGAGGAGCGGCGGCAAGCCGCCAGGCCGAGGCCGCTAGACGTTGCACCACCGACATCGCTCAACACCGCTTCGGCTTGGGTGGTGGGTGCTCGCTCTCGCCTTAACCGTGGTTGCCGCCTGCGAAGGCGCGGGCGGCGTCCGGTCCGTTCGGCCGGAACAGATGGGCGGGAACTACCCATACGGCGACGGCCATGCTTCCGGCGATACCCAGGCCGGCGCGGACTTCGCCCGGTGGGTGCTGGATCAAGACCCTTCACACCGATACATGACCGACGCTATCGTCCGGGGCGAGCAGGCGTTGGGGGTGAAGGTGCAGCCGGATGTAACCCGCGCCGGCCTGCGGCAATTGCTCACATCGCTGACCGAGGGCATGGCCCGGATGTTCCCTGCTCGTGACCTGGCCGTGACGGCGTTTTACCAGAATGGCGACCGGCTGGCGGAATTACGCTACGACGCGGACTCGGGCCGCATAGCCCTGCGATTCGTGTAGCGCGGCGACGAGAGCGCGGCGCTGGCCGGGCGGTCGTGCGCCTCCGGCCCTCTCCATGCGCGTCATCACAGCTCAGCGATGAGGGCGTCGGTGAACTCGATTGTACCCACGGTGCGGCCATGCGGGCGGCGGGGAAGGTCGCCGGTGACCACGGCGCCGTCGCGCAGCACCTCAGTAACGGCGCGCTCGATACGGGCAGCGGCAGCATCCTCACCCAGGTGACGGAGCAAGAGCACGGCAGTGAGGATCGTGGCTGTGGGGTTCGCCTTGTCCTGACCGGCGATATCTGGGGCGCTGCCATGCACCGGCTCGAACATCGCCGCCTCCACACCGAAGTTGGCACCGGGCGCCAGGCCCAGACCGCCCACCAGCCCGGCCGTCAGGTCGGAGACGATATCACCGTACAGGTTAGGCAGCACCAGCACGTCAAACGCCTCAGGCCGCTGGACCAACTGGGCGCACAGGTTATCCACGATCAGATCGCCAAAGCCGATATCGGGGTAGTGCGCCGCCACCTCACGCGCCACCTGTAAGAACAGCCCATCCGACGACTTCATGATATTGGCCTTGTGGACGGCCACGACCCGCCGGCGGTGGTTGCGCCGGGCGTACTCGAAGGCGAAGCGGATCACGCGCTCGGAGCCGTGGCGCGAGATCAGCTTGATTGAGACGCCCACGTCGTCTGACAGGTCGATGTTGGTGTTGCGTTCCACCCACTGCACCAGCGAGCCGGTCACCGGGGAGCCGTAGTCAAACTCAATACCGGCATAGACATCCTCAGTATTCTCGCGAATCACGACGATATCGACGTGGCCGAAGCGCGCGGGCGTGCCGGGGTATGACTTGGCCGGCCGGACGGCCGCATACAGGTCCAGTGCCTTGCGCAGAGCAACGTTCACCGAGCGGAAGCCGGTGCCGACGGGCGTGGTGACGGGTCCTTTGAGCGCCACCTTGGTGCGCCGAATGGAGTCCAGCACCCGATCCGGCAGTGGCGTACCCTCGCGCTCGGCCACCGCCGCGCCCGTTGGCTGCTCCTCCCAGCGGACGGCAATGCCCGCCGCCTCGATCACGCGCTGCGCCGCCCGCGTCACTTCTGGCCCGATACCATCACCTGGGATCAGCGTGACCTCATACGGCATCACGCCCTCCTACGCCGGCGGACTGATGTTCGGGCTCCACCATAGCAGAGCCGAGCAGATCCACGGCGCGGCGCTGCACGATCAGCAGATTGATGATCAGGCAGCCGATAGCGAACTCAGAGAGCAGCATGAAGGCGATAGCGTAATCACCATTGATGTCCCGCACGAGACCCATCAGGATCGGCGGAAAGAAACCACCCAGCCCCCCGGCCGCACCCACCAGCCCGGTAACTGCTCCCGTCTCCTTTGGGAACAACGACGGAACCAGCTTGAACACCGCGCCGTTGCCGGCGCCCAGGCAGGCGGAGATGCCCAAAAAGCCCAGGGTCAGCAGCGGCATCGAGGGCTGGAAGGCGAGCACGATCGCTAACAGCGCCGCCCCGGTGAAGACGCCATTCAGCAACCGCGCCGCGCCCAGCTTGTCTGCCAGGGTGCCACCGATGGCGCGGAACAGTGTCCCGAGCGCGACGAAGCCGGAGACGCGCAGGGCGGCACTACTCTTACTCAGGTCGTAACTATCGGTCAGATACGTTGGCAGGTACACCGTAATCGCGACAAAGGCGCCAAATGTGACGAAGTAGAACAGGCTAAGCACCCACGCCATCGGCCGGCGAAACGGCGCAACGCGCTGGCCCAGGGTGCCGGCGGCGCGGGGCCCGGGCGCATCGCGCGCGAGCAGCCAGAAGAGGACCGCAAAGCCGAGCATTACCGGGATAAAGCTCCAGAACGCCCAGCGCCAGCCGAGCCCATCCCACAGCCGCGGTGCGATCTGGGCGGAGAGGGCGGTGCCACCGCTGCCGGCGCCGTAGATGCCCAGCGCCATCCCTTGCCGCTCGGCCGAGAACCACCGGCTGACAAAAGGCACACCGACGGCAAAGGACGCGCCGGCCACACCCAGCAAGAACGCGACGCCGATCAGCTGCAGGAACGAATCGGTCAGCCCTGCCAGTGCCAGCGGCGCCGTCGTGAACAGCATCAGCGCGCTGAAGACCCAGCGCCCGCCGTAGCGATCGGCCAGCAACCCGAGCGGGATGCGGGCCAGCGCGCCCAGGACTACCGGCACCGCCACCAGCACACCACTCTCGGTGGTGGTCAGGCCGTACCGCTCACGGAAGTCCGGCGCCAGTGGTGACACCAGGCCCCACACGGTGAAGCACAACAGAAACGCCAGCGTGCCGAGCGTCAGCGCTATCCACGCCTGACTGCTGGTCTTTGTGCTCCCACCGGTCATCGTCCGCACTCCCCGTCGGTACATCGCCGGGCGGCCTGCATGCGGCGGCTCACCCGCTAGGCACTGCGCCGCCAGGCCAGCAGTCCGCCGGCAAACACCAGGCCGGAGACCAGCGCCAGCAACCAGAGGCTCTCGCCTTCTCCGGCAAGGTACATATCCAGCGCCACCGTGAGCAGCCAGAGCTGCAGCCCCATCAACACTAGGCCGATGAGCAGCGCAGCCAGTAACAGTGCCTGCCGGCCGGGCAGCGGCTCACGCGCTCCCAAAACATCGGCCCGGTTGTCCGGCGCCTCCGGGTTCACCCGCGGTCTGTCGCGAACGGGACGGCTCATCGCCAGAACTCCATCATGGCGCAGCGCTCCTCCTGCCGGATGCCGGAGGGCGGGATTGCGGGCTCACGGCGTCTCCTCCAACGCGATCAGCGTGTCACCTTCGCGGCGCAGAGCGATGCGCGGCAGCGGACGCTGGGGAGGGCCGGCCACCGCTTCGCCCGTCTGAGGATTGAAGACACCGTCGTGACAGGGGCAGAACAGGCGGTTGTGCTCCTCCTGGAAGTAGACGGCGCAGGAGAGATGGGTGCACTTCTGTGAGTACGCCACAAACCGGCCGCCCGGCAGATGCAGGAGCACGGCCTGATCATCCTCGCCGGGATAGTTGAAGTAATAGGCGCGACCCTCCGGCACATCGGCGAGGCGGGCGACCGGCCGCGCACTGCCCCGGCGGCGTTCGCGCAGCCGCCCCATCGCCGCCAGGACAGCCGTCCCAGCGAACAGCGCGCCCGACGCCAGCACCGCCAATCCCAGCAGTTCACGCCGGGCAACGACGTCGTCGGCATCCCAGTGATACGGGAATTCACCCCGCCAGCGCGATGTGCCACCACGGCGCGGGCTGGGGGAGGCGGGCCGGTTCACAGCGGGAGCCGCCGCAGGACGCCTGCCATTGCCGCTCATAGCACCCACGCCTCCTCCCGAGGCGCCGCTTCACCGTGCAGCTCCCGCGCGGCGTCCTGCAGCAAACCCGAGACATCCAGCCACTGTGCGGCCTGCGGCAACACGTGGAACACCCGTGTTTGTACCTGCTGCTCGCCAAAGCGAGTGAGATCAACCGGGTGGCCCCGGCGCTGCCCGGCGAATTCCTCGAAGTCGCCATACCACAGCGCTTGTGTTGGACACGCCTGCGCACACCACGGCTTCTGCCCTTGCGCCGTACGGTCATAGCACAGGTTGCACTTCTTCATCAGCTTGGCGCCCACGTCGAACTTGGGCACGCCGAAGGGACACGCGTACACGCAGTTACGGCAGCCAATACAGCGCGAGGGGTCCGCCTGCTGCACCACGCCATCCGGGGTGATCAGGATCGCGACCGCCGGGCAGACTTGGGCACAGGGCGCAATCGGGTCTTCGCAGTGCATGCACACCGTGGGCTGCGTGGCGACGGACCGGCCGCGATCCACGAAGTCCACCATCACCATGCTCTCGCCCTTGTGCGAGTCGCACTCGCGGCAGGCCGCCTCACAGGCACGGCAGCCGATACAGCGTGTCGGGTCCACGAACAACGTCTTGACCGCCAACTCCGCCTCTCCTAATAGCGCTTGGCCTCACGCGATGCCGGGTCCTTGGTCTCGCCCGCCGTGTACGGGAACATCTTGGGCTGGCTCTCGGGCGTGTAATTGACCTTGGGCCGGGCTGCCAGCACCGGCAGGGGCGCATCCAGCCGCTCAATGGCAGCGGCGCAGGCCTTGTACTCGGGGATCTTCACGGTTGGGTCAGTGGCGGGGTTGGTGAGCTGGTTGACGGCCTCCTTGTTGCCGTAGTGGAAGGGGATGAACAGCGTATCCGGCCGGATGGTGGGCACCACCAGCGCCTTCAGCTCCATCGCGCCACGCGGGGTGCGCACTCGCACGCGATCGCCATCGGCGATGCCGAGCGGTGCGGCGGCGCGGGGATGGATCTCCACCCACGGTTCCGGCGCCTGGCTATTGAGATAGCCCAACCGCCGTGTCTGGGTACCGCTCAGGTAGTGGTACACCACCCGCCCTGAAGTCAGACGGAAGGGGAAGTCCGCGCTCGGCTCCTCAGCCGGGGGCGTGTAGCTGATGGGGAACATCCTGGCGCGGCCGTCCGGGTGGGCGAACCGCTCAGTGAACAGCCGCGGCGTACCTGGGTGGTCCTCCGTGGGGCACGGCCAGAAGACGCCGCCCTGCCGGTCGATCTTCTCCCAGGTAATCCCACCGTAATCGGCCAGGCCGCCGCGCGACGCCTCCCGCAGCTCCTGCCAGATATCGTGGGCGCTGGTGTACGGGAAGTACTGCCCACGGCCCAGCCGATGGGCCAGATCGGCCAGAATCTCCCAGTCGCGGCGGGCTTCGCCGGGCGGTGGCGCGGCGCGGTTGATCTTCACCACCCGACCTTCGAGGTTGGTGGTCGTGCCTTCGTCCTCGCACCATACCGAGCCGGGCAGCACCACGTCGGCGCGCGCCGCGGTCTCTGACAAGAAGAAGTCGATGACCACCAGCGGGTCGAGGTTGTCCAGCGCCCGCTGCACCACGGCAACATCCGGCAGCGACACCATCAGATTAGAGCACAGCACCAGGCAGCTCTTGATCTCGCCACTGACCATGAGGTGCGGCATCTCGGTGGCGGCAGCGCCTTCCCAGGGAAGATCCTCAGCAGGAATGCCCCAGACCCGCGCTATCTGCTCGCGCTCCTCCGGTACATCGATATGACGGTAGCCGGGAAGCTGGTTGGCCTTCTGGCCGTGCTCACGCCCACCCTGGCCGTTGCCCTGGCCGGTGAGCATTGCCACGCCCCCGCCAGGCTGGCCCACCTGGCCGCGGGCCAGTGCCAGATTGATGCAGGCCAGCACGTTGTTGACGCCATGCGTGCTGTGCTCGATGCCGCGGGCATGGAGGATGAGCGAGCGCGCCGCCCGGCCATACAGCCGCGCCGCCGCCACTACCCGTTCGGCCGGCACACCCGCGATTCGCTCGGCCTCCTCCGGCGTGTACGGCTCTACGGCGGCACGCACTTCATCCCAGCCATTGACGCGCGTGGCCAAATAGTCCTCGTCTACCAATCCCTCGCGCATGAGGATCCGCAGCATGGCGTTGAGGACAGCGATGTCTGTGCCGGGACGCACGGGCAGCCACAGGTCAGCGGTGCGGGCGGTGGCGGTCTCGCGCGGGTCGAGCACAATCAGCGAGGCGCCGCGATCACGCGCCTGCCACAGCCAGTCGGTGACGATCGGGAAGCACTCCGCAACATTGCTGCCGGCGATCAGGATGCTGTCTGCCAGGGGAATATCGGTCATCGGCAGCGGCGCGCGGTCCAGCCCGAAGGCCTTGGTGTACGCCGTGGCCGCCGAGGACATACACAGCCGGCCGTTGTAATCGATGTGGCGCGTTCCCAGCCCTACCCGTGCGAACTTGCCAGCGATGTAGCACTTCTCGTTGGTCATCGAAGAGCCGCTGTAAATGGCGACCGCGTCCTTGCCGTGTTCCTGCTGGATGCGGCGCCAGCGCGAAACCACATACTCCAGCGCCTCATCCCAGCTTGCCCGCTCCAGCCGCCCGCCCTTACCGCCGCGCCGGATGAGCGGGTGCGTGAGCCGCTCGGGATGGTCCACCTGCTGATAGGCAACCACGCCTTTGGGGCACAGGTGGCCACGGTTGTGCTCGTACTCGCGCGCCTCAACGCCGGTTACTTTGCCACCCTCTACCTTGAGAAACATGCCGCACTGTACGCCGCAGAAACAGCAATGGGTCGGCACCAGCTGGTCCGGCAAGGCCGCGGCCTGCTGCCACTGCCCCGGTTCCGGACCATAGGTCTGGAAGTCGTAGTTGGGATCGCGGCGAACGAAGATGTCGCGATTGACAGCCATCACGTCACCATCTGAGGATTTCCCGCTCAGACAAAGCGCTTGCCAGCCAGCTGGTAGTAGGCCTGCCCGCGCAACGCCCGTTTACAGGCGGGGCAATACTGCTGCAAGACACCGTGGTCGCTGCCCAGGTCGTAGCGCTGGCCAAGGTCACCCAGGGTGGCGCGGAGGTCCGCAACGAAACGGGCCGAGGGCAAGGGTGTGCTGCAGCGGATACAGGCGGCGGTCGCCTGCTCATCCGCGTGCTGTGGGATGTCCTGGCTGACCGTCTGGTAAAGGGTGATGCCGATGGTGGCGGGGCGCTCGACAATGTGAAAGAACTTGCCGAACGGCAGCAGCAACAGCCAGCCGACAACCGTCACCTGGTGGGTGAGCGAGATGAAGCCGTAGTAGCGCCCTTCCCACCAGAGCGAGGAGCCGGTGAGGGCAAGACCAGTGACCGCGATCGCGAACAGCAGCACCAACGGAAACAGGTCAAAGCCGAACCGCTGGATGGCGAGCAGCCCGGCATCGGTGGTGCGCCGCCACAGCATCAGCGCCAGGCCGGCCAGCAGCAGGATGGCCGTGAAATCGAGCGCGTGAAAGGTCACCCAGGCCAGCACCGTCTCCAGCGGGAAGCTGCCCAGGCGCACGCCGAACACCCACGGTTCATACCGATCCGGATGGGTGTAAGTGAAGCGAATCCAGCCAAAGGTGAGCGGGAAGGTGATGGCGCAGGACAGCACCACGCCCCAGAACACGGCCATGTGTCCCAGCCAGCGCGTCAGGCCCCGGCGCAAGATGAAGGTCTGGGCGAGGATGTCCGTCCACCACGCCTTGGGGATCAGCAGCGTGTAGCGGCGGAAGTTGCGCAGCGAGAGGAAGTCACGCCAGCCAGCGCGGAAGTACCGGCCCGTAGGCGGCCGGCTGACCCAGAGCGTGTAGCGGTACACCACCCCGGACAGCGCGAACACCGTCCCCACCGCGTAGCCGATCAACGCCGAATCGAAGTCCCTCAACCCGCGCGATCCAGCGTAGATCAGCGCCATCAGCACCAGCGCCGCCACGAGGGCAAGCGAGAGGGCGGGGGCCTGGCGGCGTGTCATGGGGGTCTTCCTCTGGGCGGGGGACGCGGCCTTCGCGCCCCATTGTCCCCGGACAGGATCGCCCCCGACATACTCCTATTGAGCCACAAAGGGCCCGCAGCTACAGTCTGGTCACCCCCTTGCTGGACCAGGCCTCGTTGCTGCCGTCTGTCCAGGCGCCGCCCGGCAACCGGTGCCGGTGTCCCGGCTTATTGGGGGCGGCGTCGGTGTAGCCTTGCGCGGTCTTGTGGAAGTGCATCCGCTCCGGCCCGGCGCTGGTTGTCTCGACGCGCATCCCGCGGGCGTGATGGCGGTGCTCATCGGTAGAAGCGCTCTGCCGGAGCCGTTCGCGCACATCTAGCACCGGAGTGATGCCGCTGTGCCGCTGCTGCTCAATCACAGTGAACCCTCCTGGGAGAGGTATCGAGGTGGGCCAGCAGCTCCCTATCCGGGAAAACCCTACTCTGTGCGCGCGAATCCGGTACTTCGGCCTGTCCTCACAGATTCGTTAACCGGTCGCGATTTGCCTGCCGAGCGGCTGCGCCGGCCCGCCGCCGCCGTCGATACTTAGGGCAGGATTCACGCGGGGGCATCAGCGTGGGCAACCTGGCAATCGAAACCGACAACCTCTCCCGCGCCTTCGGTCAGGTACGTGCCGTCGAACAGCTCAATCTGCGCGTCCCACCGGGCGTCGTGTTCGGCTTCCTCGGCACGAACGGCGCCGGCAAGACCACCACTATCCGGCTGCTCCTGGGGTTGCTGGAGCCGACCGAGGGTAGCGCTCGGGTAATGGGCTTCGATACCCGCCGGGAGGCAGACGAGATCCGGCCGCGCACCGGCGCGTTGCTGGAGCACCCCGGCATCTACGAGCGACTGAGCGCTGAGGATAACCTCGAGTTCTACGGCCGCATCTGGCGCATTCCGGCAGCCGAGCGGCGCACACGCATCAAGGAATTGCTCACGCACCTGGGGGTGTGGGAGCGGCGCAAGGAACGGGCCGGGACCTGGAGCCGCGGCATGAAGCAAAAGCTGGCCGTGGCACGCGCCATTCTCCACCGGCCGCCGTTGATCTTCCTCGATGAGCCGACCGCCGGGCTGGACCCGGTGGCAGCCGCCGCGTTGCGCGAGGACCTGGCTGGACTCACTCAGCGGGAAGGGGTGACGGTATTCCTCACTACCCACAACCTGGCTGAGGCGGAGAAGCTCTGCGGGCTGGTGGGCGTCATTCGCCAGGGGCGGCTGCTGGCCGTCGGGCACCCGGATGAACTGCGGGCCCGCGCCGGTGGTCCCCGCGCCGAGATCACCGGCCGCGGCTTCACCCCCGAGCTGGTCAGCGTCGTGCGCGCGCTGCCACAGGTGCTGGCCGCCCAGGCGCAGAACGGCCGGTTGATGGTCGACCTGCGGGACGATGTGCCGCTTGCGCCAGTGGTGCGGGCCGTGGTTGACGCCGGCGCCGACATCGAAGGGGTGCAGCGCGGCGCAGCCAGCCTGGAAGAGGCATTCCTGGCACTGGTGGAGGACAGCCGGTGAGCGACGCACTACACGACCTGCGCACCATGGTCTGGAAAGAGTGGGCCGAGTTCGTCCGCCAGCGCAGCACCATCATCAGCATGGCGCTGTTCCTGGTGATATTCGGCGTCTTCCTGCCGGCTCAACGCGGCAAGCCCTGGGTCGACTCCGCCGCACCATTCTTCAACTCGGTGCTGTTCCCGATCATGCTGGTTCTCGGCATCGTCGCCGACTCGTTCGCCGGTGAGCGCGAGCGGCACACCCTGGAGACGCTGCTTGCTAGCCGGCTGTCCGATCGCGCCATCCTGTTTGGCAAGTACATCGCTATCCTCGTTTACGCCTGGGGCATCACCATTGCCAGCTTGTTGCTGGGGGCGGTGGTGGTGAACGTGTGGGACAGCGGCGGCCCGCTCGTGTTCTATCCGGCACGGGTGGCCAGCGCCGCGCTGTTGTTTAGCCTGTTTGGTGGTGGATTTGCCGCGGCCGCCGGGGTGCTCATGTCCCTGCATTCAAGCACCGTTCGCCAGGCGGCACAGATGCTCAGCATCGGCATGACCGCCATCTTCGTGGCAGTCTTTGCCGTGCTAGCCGTCCTTCCCGATGCCGTGGTCAACCCTGTCATTAAGCGGCTGCGTGACCTCGGCCCGAGCGGGCTGATCATCGCCATCACCCTGACGCTGGCCGCGGTCGATGCCCTGTTGCTCACGATCGCCGCGCTGCGCTTTCGCCGGACGCGCCTGGTGCTCGACTGACCCGCCAGTCGGTACACCGGGCTCGCCGGTTTCCTCGCTCCGCCGGCCGCCACGGTCCGCCCTGCTGATGGCGCCGTCGAAACCCGATACCCAGAGCAGACGGATCGCGCGATGGGGGTGCTCCATGTACCGGAGCAGGTGGCTGAGTGCGGTGCTGGCGGCAGCGATGGTGCTGGCTGCCTGTGGCGGTGGCGGCACGCGCGATTCAGCCGCCCAACCGCCGGTTGACCCGAACGCGCTCGAACGGCGGGGATTCGTCGAGAGTGACGACGGGCGCCTGCGCATCTCCGGCAAGTCGCCGCTGGTGGTGAGTATTCGTGCCGCCGCCGGCACACCCGAGCTCCCGGCAGGGTGGGAGGCGCTGGCGCCGGTGTACGACGTGACAGCCCGTGACCGGCTGCATCAGCCGGTGACCGAGCTATCAGAGCGTCTCAGCGTCGCCTTTGAGGTCCGTCCTGGGGTCGCGGCCACAGTGCTGATGTACGACCTCGGCGTCTGGTCTGTTGTACCCAGCGAAACGGCGGGCAGCAAAGTGACGGCGCTGATCGATCACCTGACGCCATACACCATCGCGGCGCCGCTCTCGGCCCAAAGCCCGTCCCAGGGCCCGCTGCCGGTGCGCAGCCCATCGCCCGCGCCATCCGAGACACCGACACCAGCCTCCCCGGCGACCACCACCGCCCGCACGCGGGCCACAGCCACGCCGAGTGCTGCCGTCACCGCCGGCACGATGGGCCCTGCCCAGGCGCAGGCAGCGCTGGAGACGGCGATTGAGAGGCTCAAGGGCAAGAAGACGCGGGTGGAGAACGCCACCGGCTATACCGGTGCGCTGGTCGTGCCGCTGCCCGCGGCGCTGCAGCAAAGCCTGGGCGCCGCGCTCGGCGCCGGCGGCGCCGCATCATACGGGCTGTACAACGGCATCAATCAAGCCGTTTCCGTCAGCGCCACCGGCAACGGCGTTTCCGGCTCGTTGACACTGCTGGCCGAACCCAAAACCCAGATGCCTGCGGACGAGCGCGCCGCCCGGGAACAGATTGCCCAGTACTTCCCCGCCGTTCCGCCTGGACTCACGGTCGTGATGGCGGACTCGAGCGGTTACGCCTTCACCGTCCAGAGCGGTGGCACGACGTATGCGGCTGGTATCCTCAGCCTCAACGGCACGGCGATTGCCTATGCCGCCGCCGGCAGTGGCAGCTATGCCGTGACGGTGAAGTGACGGTGTGAACCGGCATCCGGGGTTGGCGCTGCCGCGGCTACCGCGACGGGCGGCATTGAGCGCATCAGCCCGACAGGTTCGCGATCTTGCTCCACCGCTGCGGATGCCGGACGCCGCTCACAATCCCCTCAGGAAGTCGATCATCGCCGCGTTGACCTCAGCGGGGCGCTCCTGCTGCGTCCAGTGACCGCAGCCCGGTAGCAGGATGCTCTGGCGGAGGTTGGGGACGTTCTTGGGCAGCGCGTCATAGGCAGCCCGGGCAAAGGTCAGCACGCCGTCTCGCTCGCCGGTGATGAACAGCGCCGGGACAGTCACCTTAGCGCCGCTGTATGCGGCCATCAGCTCCCAGGTGCGGTCCATGTTGCGGTACCAGTTCAGCCCGCCGCGAAAGCCAGTGCGCTCGAACTCAGCGACGAAGAAGTCGAGGTCGGCGTCGCTCACCCAGGCCGGCATCCGCTCCGGGTTGATCGTCGCATCAAGGAACTTGGCGCTTTTGGGTAGGGCCGCGCGCCACTGCTCGCCGGGCTTGGTGTCACCCGAGGCACTGTAGAGAAACCGGCGCATGGTAGAGCGTACGTCCTGCTCCAACTCAGCCTCGGCTACTCCTGGCTCCTGGAAGTAGAGGATATAGAAGAAGTTCTCGCCGGCCATCGCCTTCATGGAGGCGATCGGCGAAAAGGGCGCCCGTGGGCTGTACGGCACACTCAGCCCGATGACGGCCCGAAACCGGTCCGGTCGCACCAGCGCGCAGTTCCAGGCCACGGGCGCGCCCCAGTCATGCCCGGCGACGACCGCGGTGTCCTCGCCCAGCGCGTCCAGCAACCCAACGATATCGCCGGCCAGGTGCAACTGCGTGTACTGCTCCATTGCGGCCGGCTGTTCTGTCTGGCCGTAGCCGCGCTGGTCAGGCGCCACGGCGTGATAACCCGCCTCCGCCAGCGCGACAAGCTGATGGCGCCACGAGTACCACGACTCGGGGAAGCCGTGACACAGCACCACCAGCGGGCCTTGGCCGGCCTCGGCAATATGCATCCGGATGCCATTGGTGTTGACGAACCGATGCGTGATCTCTGCCATGGTTTCCCTCTCTCCCGTGCTTTCCGCGCCGACAGCATAACGGAAACGTGCCAGGGTGGGCAGAGAGGGGTGGAGAACGGAAGCAGCCGCCTCCGTTGACCGTAAGGAGCCGCAAGCGGGGGGGCGGACGCGCCCGCTCTACTTCACCAGGCGCACGGGAAGCTCTGGAAAGAAGAGCGGCAACTCACTCTGCTGGGCAGCAGCGGGCATCACCCGGCCCTCGCGGGCGAGGCGGTTGCGCAGCGCTTCGATGTGCTTGCAGTTGCGGCGATGGTAGAAGCCGGTGCAGGAGCAGGCCAAGTCGTCGCCGATCGCCACGAGCGTATGGCGCAGGTTCGGGTTGCTGCGCGAGCGAACCGTATAGTAACCGGGCCGGTTGGGGACGGCTCGGATGTAGAGATGTTCGTTGTGGGCGCGCGCGTGGGCGCGGGCCTGGAGCAGCGCCGGGGTCATTTCAGCCTCCCTCCCATCCATCTCATTATGTCATATTTCTGATGCCGCCGCATGCTCTTTACTAATATCGTTATCAAGAAGCAGGCAGCGGCCGCTTGACAGTCGCGGCTGCTGTGCTATGCTGGGTGTGTCCTCGGGGACGACAGGGCTCGACAGGAGACGACGGATCAGGTTTGCGTGCCGAGGTTGCCGGTGGCCTCGTAAAACAACTGGCACAAAGTAACTGGCGAGCGCGAACTCGCCCTCGCGGCCTAAACAACCGCGACGTGGACCCTTGCCCCACCCCGGCGGGTAGGGAGTCCGCGACACATAGTCGGGGTGCTGCTCCAACGACGCCGCTAGACGGAGCCTAAGACCCAGCGGCTGGCCCAAACGATGCCCGGCGGCGGGCGTCCGGCGGGCGAGACCCTAATCGCCGCCTACGCACGTAGCAGATCCTGGGCGGACTCTTTCTGGACGGGGAGTTCGATTCTCCCCCGTCTCCACCAC
>CAUJGQ010000142.1 GCA_963170165.1 Chloroflexota bacterium
ACCGGCTACCGGCTGATGGAGGGATACTTCCTGCCGCCGCTTTCCTTCACGCCAGATGAAGCGGCGATGCTGGTCGTGGGGGCGCAGGCCGTGCAGTTTGTGGTCGATACCGCCTACCGCGAGGCGGCGACGATGGCGCTGCGCAAGCTGGAGGCGGTGCTGCCCCCAGCCTCGCGCGAGCACGTCCAGGAGCTGCATCGGAGCATGCGTATCTTCGGCGGCTGGGCCTCGGAGACGGACGCCGCCAAGCTGGTAGCGCTGCGTGAGGGTATCCTCTCCCGGCGGCCGGTGCGGATGCGCTACCACTCCCCGCAGTACGAGGCCCCCAGCGAGCGCGACGTCGAGCCGTACAGCCTCCAGTACTATCGCAACGTCTGGCACCTGGACGCCTTTTGCCGCCTGCGCCAGGAGATGCGTGAGTTTCGCTTGGATCGCATCGATGGCCTGACATTGCTGGCCGAGACCTTCACCCGCGATGACCAGCTGATGGAACGCAGCCGGCGCAACCGTGAACGCAGCGTTGTTGTGCGGGTGCGGTTTGCGCCAGGCAGCCTGCGCTGGGTGCGGGAGGAGCGCCACTGGGGATACGTGGCGGACGAGGGGGATGGCGTGTTGCGCTTCGCCGTGGAGCGCCCGGCTGATATCGTCCCCTGGCTGCTGCGCTGGGGCGCCAGTGCCGAAGTGATCGAGCCGGATGCCGTGCGCGCCGCCATCGCCGGTGAAGCCCACCGCATTGCGAACATGTATTCGGCTGCGCTGCGCCACTGACAGGGCGGTGTCACTGCCGCCGCGTACCCTATCCCTACGGTGGGGAATTGCTCAAGGGGGTACGCGGATGTACGACTATGAGACGCGGCGGATGTGCCAGGGCATCGAGCGGGAGATGGAACTCGCGCGTGCCCTCCGGCTGGCGCGGCTGGGACTGCAGCCGGCGGAGTTGCAGCTGAACGTGTGGGGCACGCTACGCGCGCTGTGGCGACGCCGCCCGCACCTCGCCGCCGTCCTACGCGGGCAGCGTGCCGCCTCCTAACCCAGACAGATTGCGTTCCGGCCCGCCGTGGCGCTCTGCCCGGCGGGCCGCGCTGTCTCCTCTCTCCCCGACGACGAGGGCACTTCTGTGGATACCGTGACGCTTTTGCTGGCCCCCAACCAGCCGTTTGACTTCGCCGGCACGCTCACCTCCGCCGGACAATCCGGCCTGCTGCAGGCGGCAGTCAGCGTGGATGACATCACCGCCGCCCTGCTCGTCACCGCCGAGCCGGCGCTGCATGCGGTGCGCTGCACCCTCGTCAGTGAGCAACCATTGCCGGAACACCGGCAGCATATCCTGGCGGAGCGCGCCGGCCGCTGGCTCGGCCTGCACGACGACCTGCGCCCCTTCTACGCGCTGGCCGAAGGTGATACCGCGTTAGCGCCGCTCTGCGACCGCCTGCACGGCTACCACCCGCTGCGGATGCTCTCCACCGTCGAGGCTGCCAGCTGGGCGCTGCTCTCCCGTCGCACACCCGAGCCGCTGGCCCGCCGGCGGCTGGCCGCGCTGGCCGCGCGCTTCGGCGCGACGCTGGTGGTCGATGGTGCGACGCTGACAGCCTTCCCAGCGGCGGCGCGGCTGGCGACGCTCACTCCGGCTGCACTGCTGCCGTATGCCGGTGATCTGCGCCGCGCGGAGCAGATCATCGCCGCGGCACGGGCGCTGGACGCGGTGGATGAAGCATGGCTGCGGGGCGGGCCAATCGACGCGGTGGACGGCTGGTTGCAGGCGCTACCCGGCTGCGGCGCGCGCGAGGCGGCGTTGGTGCTGCTGCTCGGCCTGGGGCGGATGGAGCGCGCACCGCTCGACGACCTGCCACTGCGCGCCGCCATCGCCGAGTACTACGGTGGCTGCACCGCGGAGACCGCCGCCGGTATCGCCGCCCGCTACGGCCCCTGGCAAGGATACTGGGCGCTGTATCTGACGCGAGGAGCATCGATGCCGAGGACCGGGCTTCTCTAACCTTCGTGCTACGACGAGCGGCGCCGCCCCCCGCCCGGAGGATGCATGGACGGCCCGGGCGGGCGGCGTGGGGCGGTCGGAGAGGCATGCACGCCCTTGCCCCCTACCTCTATCCTTTACGACCTCCTCGACCGCCGCTTGCCCTTGGGGCGGGGCGGCACGCCGGTGAGGGGGCGCGGGCGTACCCTGGGGCCGTCCTCCAGTGAGCGGGCGACGGCTGCCAGCGCCGAGCGCACATCGGCGGGGGGACGAACCCCCTCCTGCTGCTCCATAATGACCAGAGCGGCGGTCGCCACCGCACGGGAGAGCGCCGTCGCTGGTTCCGGCGCCACGCGCAGCGCCGCTTCGCGCTCGGCCAGCTCGTCGCGCAGCGCTTCGGCGGTCAGCTCGCCGTCTAGGTAGCGGCGAATGGCGGTGGCGAGCGTGGCGGAGTCGGTATCGGTCATCGCGGCCCTCGCAGTGGCAACGGACGGGGTACGTGCAGCCACAACATACGATACGACGGTATCCAGCAACCGGCATCCCGTTGCGCCAGGCGCCGGAGGGCAGGCAGTGGACTGCGGGAGCGGGGGGCCAGGAGGGTGAGGGGACGTTCCTGCCCGCTGCTCCCCCCTCCCGCCGCCGCCTGCTGGCCGGTATGGCGGGCGGGCTGGTGCTGATGGCGCTGCGTGGCAAGGGGCGAGCCGGCGCACGGCCCATCAATGAGGATGGTGTACCACACGCGCCACTGCCGCGAACACTCACCCCCAAGCGCCGGGACGAGGAGGAGAGCGCGCCTGCCTTCTCGCTGGTGGAGGAGGTAGAGCCGTGGGATGGCTTGCTCTTCCTGGCCGGCCGCCATCCCCGCTATCCCGGAGCAAGCCTGGATAGTCTGATGGGCTACTCTGCCGCCGATATCCTGGAGACCACTGACACCGATGTGATGGACGCCGTGCTTGCGCGGCACGGCCCGGCAGCATTGGATGCCCTCTACCAGCTGATCGCCGCCCAGGTGCTCGCGGCGCTGGCGCGGGTGTACGGCGGGCAGCCGCTGGTGCTAGCTCTGGATGCTGGTCACGGCGGCAAGCCCGGCGTGTATCACGACCCCGGCTCGCACGGCACCGAGGCGCAGCACGCCCGCCGTACCGCCGCCTGGATCGAGGTGCTGGCGGCGGGCGCCCCCTCGGTCACTGTCCGCCGCATCTACAACGACGCCATCGGTGATGACTTCTTCCTGCCGCCGCCCAACGACCGCAAGGGCGCAGCGGCGCTGACGCTGCGCAACATCCGCGGGGCGATGCTGGCGCACGAGGCCGCTGACTGGAACGCTGCTCATGCCGGCGCGCCGGTGGCAGTGCATGTCATCTCCGTCCACTTCAACGCGGGCTCCGGTGGCATCCTCGTTTTGCATCAGGGGAGCACGGTGGCTCCGGAGTTTCAGGGCCGGTCGGTTGCCTTTGCGCGGGAGTACGTAGCCGCCACCCGCCCGGCCCTCAACGCCACCGGCCTGCTGCCGTACACCCTGCGGCTGGCGCTGGGCACCGGCCTCTCTGATGACGCGCTCCTGTACGAGCCCGCCTTCCGCACCAGCGGTATCAATCCGTATACCGGCGTGGATCGTTCTCGTTTGCCACGCCGCTATGCCATGCTGCAAACATCGCTGATGCAGCGCGATTACGCCGACGGCGCGCTGCGCTATCACGGGCTGGTGTGACCGATGCTGCCGCAGCACCCTGACCCGCGACGCGAACGGCTACGCGAGGCGCTGGGCCTGCGTCCCCTGCCGCCACCGGCGCCGCCGCCGCCTGCTCCCCGCCCCGCACCCGGCTGGGGCGAGGTGGTCGATGCCCGGCTGCGCGGTGTCGGGCGCGCCCGACCCAGCGGCGACCTCGACGATATCCATCACCACTTGCCCGGCTTCTGGCAGGACACCGCCGACGGCCGCGCCTTCATCGTCGAGCAGCGCTACGAGCTGGAGTACCGCCACGGCGGTCTGCGGCTGGGGGCAATGCTGGACACCTCCGCCGAGCTGTGGGCGCGCTTCGGCCGCGACCGCCGGCTGGCAGAGGTGGACCCGCGGCGGATGGTGTTTCTCGATACCGAGACAACGGGACTGGCGGGCGGCACCGGCACGGTCGCGTTCCTGGTCGGCATCGGTCACTTTCTCGATGGCCACTTCCGCCTGCGCCAGTACTTCCTGCGCGGCCCGTCAGAGGAGCGGGCGCTGCTGCGGGCGCTGACGGAATACCTGGACGGCTTTGAGGCGATCGTCACCTTCAACGGCAAGACCTTTGATCTGCCCCTGCTGGAGACGCGGTTGATCCTCGCCCGTCGCGAGCAGGCACTGACGGCCCTACCGCACCTGGACCTGCTTCATGCCGCCCGCCGGATCTACCGTGATCGCTTCGCCTCGTGCCGGCTGGGCGAACTGGAGCGACAGGTGCTGGGGCTGGAGCGGCAGGAGGATGTGCCGGGGGCAGAGATCCCCGCTCTCTACTTCCGCTACCTGCATACCCGCCGCTTCCGGCCGCTGGTGGGGGTGCTGCGTCACAACCGCGACGATGTGCTGTCGCTGGTGACGCTGACGGCCCACCTGGCGCGGCTGCACGGCGGCGCATTGCCGCTTTCCGCCGCCGACCAGCTGGCACTAGGCCGCGAACACGAGCACGATGGCCGGCCACAGGAGGCGATCTCCTGCTATCAGGCAGCGCTGCTGCTGGACCCGCGCGACGCCGAGCGCCACCAGTGTGAGGAGCGGCTGTCCGGGCTGTACAGGAAGCTCAGGCGCTGGGAGGAGGCGGTGCTGCTCTGGCAGTCCATCGCCACCAGCCCGGCAAACCGGCTGCTGTACCCGCTGGTAGAGCTGTCCAAGTACTACGAGCGCGTGGCCAAGGACCTACCCGCTGCCCGCGAGGCCGCCGCCCAAGCGCTCGCCCTGCTGGAGAGCTACCACGCCCGCCGCGGCTACCCGCGCGCTGCCGCCGAGCGTACCGCGCTCACCGCCCGCATTGCGCGGCTCGAGGCGCGGGCGGCAACCGGGGAGAGCCGCCGGCGCGCAGCAACAAAGGAGCCACGAACAATCAGTGCATAGCCCCCCCGGCCGGGATTGCCCCATCCTGCCGGATGCCATGACTCACGGACCCAGCCGCTCGCTGGGGTCGGGGGTGACCATGCTGATGAACGCGTAACGGCGGCGGCCGCGTTCGTCCGTGATGATGACGCGTAAATCGCCCAACGGCCCGCCGGAGAGACGGCAGACATCACCGCGCTCGAGCCGCCGCTCGCTCTCCGGCAGTGTCAGCACCCCGGACCACTGCTCGCCTCGCTGGGAAGCGTGAACCGACACCGGGAGTGCCTGCCCGTCTGGCATAAAGAACTGCGCCGCACCGTCATACAGAGCCATAAGCAGCTATCCGCCGTCAGCTTTCCACGGGGAGCGTTCCATTCCCCGCTCCTCCCCCAGCCGGCGCACCGGGACCGGGCCGGTGTCGTGGCCAGGGTAAAGCAGCAGATCATCCGGCAGCGGTGCGAGCACCTCGCGCAGCGAACGCGCCAGCACCTCCGCAGCGCCCGGCTCTGGTCCGGGGCGGCCGGGTGCGCCGATCATCAGCGTATCGCCGGTGAGCAGTGCGCCATCGAGCAACAAGCACTGTGACCCGGGAGTATGCCCGGGCGTATGCAGCAGCCGCGCCGTCAGCGCCCCCAGCCGCCATTCGGCGTCATGCCCCACCGCGCGGACCGGGCCCCGGTAGATCCGTGCCAGCGCCGCCGCGTCCTGCTCATGCACGAGCACCGCCGCACCGGTAGCCGCCACCACTTCCGCTACCCCGTGGGCGTGATCATCGTGGGCATGAGTAATCACCGCCGCGGTGATGCGCAGTCCCTCATCCTGCGCCCGCGCGATGATGGCCGCCGTATCCCACGCTGGGTCCACCAGCACCGCTGTTCCCGCAGCCCGAGAGCCCGCCAGATACGAGCAGTTCCAAAACGGCCCGTGCCGGAACCGGGCGATGACCAGGTCATCCCTCATACGACAAAGCATGAGGGATGATGGCGTCTCGGGGAAACCGGCGCCCGATCATTCCCCCGCCAGTTCGCTGACGGTAACCGGCTCCAGACCGCGGGCGCGGACGCCGTCGATGATGTCACCAAGAACGGCGGCGGTGGTCCAGCGGGTGGTGGGGCTGTCGAAGTGCAGAACAATGATTGCACCCGGCTCCGCCCCGGCCAGCGCACGGCGCAGGACGAGATCCGCGGTGGCGTCGGTGCGCCAGTCGGCGCTGTCCTGGCTCCACAGGATCGGGCGGTAGCCCAGCCGGGCGGCGATGCCGTTCACCCGCGCATCGCGGTAACCGGCCGAGGGGCTCCACAGCGGTCGGGTCGTACGGCCGGTGATGGCGCTAATGGCCGCATCGGCCCGTTCCAGGTCGGCGGCCACGGCGGCATCGGAGACGGCGGTTAGGTCGAACACACTGTGCCCGTGGCTGGCGATCTCGTGGCCTTCGCCCGCCATCCGCCGAACCAGGTCCGGATGCCGCTCAGCCCACCAACCGAGCAGGAAGAAGGTCGTCCGCACCCCGCGCGCGGCGAGCACATCGAGAATCTCCGGTGCGGGCTCGTAACCGGCGCCGGCGTTGATCACCAGCGCTAGCCGTGGCGCATCCGCCGGGCCGCGCACCAGCTCCTGCGCCGAGACGGGGACGCGCCGCAAGGGCGCCGGTGTGGCTGTCGCGGCCGGTGGCTCGGTGCTGCCATCGTCGGGCTGGAACAGGGCCAAGGACAGCGGCTCGCGTACACACGCAACCATCAACAACGCAGCGCACACCAGCAGCCAGCGCATCCGCTCCTCGCTCCTCTTGCAACGCACACTGTAGCAGCACCACGTACGCTATCCTCTGCCTATGCCACATGCCGACCCGGCCCTCCGTCCAATGCCTGCCGCTGCGCTCGCAGCCATCGTCGATGCAGCGGCGCCCGGCGGTCGGGTGACGGGGGTGCGACGGCTGCACGGCGGTGTCTCCGAGATCACCCATCTGGTGAGGCTGGCCGGCGCGGCGGGCGAGCGGCGGGCAGTGGTGGTGCGGCGTTACCAGACCGCCTCGATGCAGCGCTGGCCGGATGCGCCTGCCCGCATGTGGCGCACGCTGACGGCGCTGGCCGCGGCAAACACCGGCGTCCGCGCGCCGCGACCGGTGCTGTTCGACGAGTCGGGCGCCCGGTTCGGCGCACCGGCCGTGGTGATGACGCGCGAGCCGGGGCGGGCAGGGCTGCGACCCCGCGACCCAGAGCGCTGGCTGCGTGACCTGGCAGAGGCGGTCGTTCCCCTGCACCAGACGCCGATCACACCGGCGCTGGCGTTCCTCAACCGCCCGCGGGACTGGCCGGCTGTGCCACTGGCGGTGGCGCACGCCAACCAGCTGGCCCGCCACCCGCTGGGGGAGGTGATCCGCGCGGTGTTCCAGCGCCACAGCGCCGCCATGTCCCGGCTGCCGCTGTGCCTGATCCACGGTGATTACTGGGCCGGTAACACGCTGTGGCGGCGCGGGCGGCTGTCCGCCATTGTCGATTGGGAGCAGGCGGCGCTGTCCACACCGGGGGAGGAGATCGGCTATTGCCGCATGGATCTTGCCCTGCAGCGCAGCGAGACAGACGCCGATGCGTTTGGCCGTGCCTACGAGCAAGCCGCCGGCAGCACGGTGCCGTTTCTGCCCGTATGGGACCTGGCCGGGGCGATGCGCGTACCCGGCGAGCTGGAGCTATGGCTGCCCGGCTTTCAGGCGCTGGGCCTCACCCACTTGACGGTGGAGGAGTGCAAGCAGCGGTTGTTCACGTTCACGGAGCGGGCGCTGTACCGGGCACAGCAGCTTGACGGCGGCTGAGGGGCTAGCGGATGCCGGCCAATTCCTGGTACAGCCGGCCCAGCGGGGTGATGGACGCGTTCGGCTGTGGGCCTTCAACCAGCGTGATGCCGCCGAAGGCAGTATTCCAGCTCTCCCGTCCCTGCCAGACGGACCAGAGGAACCAGCGCTCGATGGACAGGGCGGCAGCGTTGGCCTCCAGCCAGCCGAACAGGGTGCGCATGTAGCGTTCCACATGATCATGGGCGAAGGCGCCGGCTGGAGCGGCCAGCCCGTCGCGCCACTCAATCGCGGGGTAGCCCCACAGGATGCCGGTCTCCGTCAGCCAGATGGGCCGGTCGCGCAACCCCGGATGGCTATCCAGCCACTCGCGCAGGCCGCGTACCTGGTTGATCTGCCGTTCTGCGTTGCCCTGCGGCAGCACGCTCCAATCCACGTCGTAGATGTGCAGCGCCCACACGTCGAACGGCGGCTCCTGCTCGTAACGGGCGAGATAGACGGCACGCATCGCCTCGGTCCAGGCGCGGCCCTCGGTGTAGCCGGCGCAGCGCTCGCAGGTGACGCTCCAGTTGAGCACATGCGGACCCACGAGCTTGGCCGTTGGGTCGGCAGCTTTGATCACCCCGGCCGCCCAAGCCAGCGCCTCGGCGTAGGCCTCGGGGGTGAGGTTGCCCATCTCCGGCACGTTCGGCTCGTTGTCGATGAACCAGTACGCCCCCGGCCAGCGCAGAACCCGCGTCCGCAGCGTACCGGCGTCGCGTCCGCCGGGCTGAGCAAAGAACAACCGCTGGGGGATACGGGTGCCCGGCGGCGGCGTGTAGTCCGGGCTGCAGCAGGGGATGAACCACTCCAGTCCGAGCGCCTGCACCCGCGAGGCGTCTGCCTGCGATAGGTTGACACCATAGCGGGAGCGGCGGTCCTGAGCAGACGGCCCCACCGGTGAGACGGGTGCGGTGACCAGCGGGGCGGCCGCAGGGGACTCCCCAGGCAGCGGCGCATACGACGTACGCGGCGGGGCCCCATCCGGCCGGCGCAGCCACAGCAGCACCCCGCCGAGCAGCAGGAGCGCCAGCCCGGCCAGCCCGCCCAGCCACATCCACCGCGTCACGCTGCCTCCGCGCCGCCACGCATCACGTCCCCTGTCAGGGTGAACGCCGGTGGGCGGGCCAGGTTACCGCGCGGCAGGCTCAGCGGTCCGTGTTCAGCCCGGCTTCCTGCTCCTGGTCGCGGACAGGGGGGCGGGTGGCGGTCCGGCGCTCCGGCAGCGGCGCACCACGTGCGAGGCGGCGGGTCGCCTGCTCAAGGGCGGACTCCAACGAGCCGGCTTCCTCGCGGGTGGCGACGGCGGTCCGCAGGATGATCGGCAGGAAGGCGCCATCCGGAGCTTGCAGATACTGGGCAGCCGCAGTGGCGCGGCTGAGATACATCCGAGCGCCATCGGCGTTGGCGCCCGGTAGCACCGCCGCGAACACGGCCGGGGCAATGCGGGCAGCGATATCGCTGCCTCGGGCACTATCCTGCACGGCGGCGGCGACCGTACGCACGAGCATCCCGGCGGCATCGGGGCCGTGTTGCATCCCGGCCGTGGCCAGGCCGGTAGCTTCCACCAGCGCTACTGCAACTTCGGCATGGTAGCGGCGGGCGCGTGCCTCCTCCCGGCGCATGGCGGCGGCCAGCCCGCGACGGTTGAGCAGGCCGGTCTGCGGATCGGTCCAGACCAGCGCCTCTAACCGGCGGGCGTGCTCCAGCAGCGCGATCATCTCGCGATCTTGGGCGCGTAACACCGCCAGCAGTTCTTCGACCGCGGCCAGACCGCGCTCGCCCAGCGCCAGCAACTGGTGAAGCGATGCGTCCTGTGCTGGGTCCTGCTCGCCGGCCATGCTCCCGCGCACCTCCGCTCCTCCAGCTTATGATCGAGCGGTGTCGATTGACGGTTGATGCTCTGTAGCGTCAGCATACCCCGGGTAACGGAGCGGTGACGGAACATCGTCGTTACAGATTATGACGCCTGCTGCCTAGGCGCACCTGTTGCTGACCGGACCAGTGCTGGGCCGGTACACTACGAGTAATGACGGAGGCAACGGCCATGGTGCTGGGACGGTTCTGGCTGACCTTGCTGGTGATGATGGTGGTGGGGGCGCTCCTTGGCGCCTTCGTGGGAATGATCTTCGGCTACAACAGCCACGAAGCTGGCTGGTGGCTGGCCGGCGCGGTGCTGGGTCTGTTTTACGGCACCATCACCGGCATCTCGCTGGCCGAGCGTTCATGAGCGGCGGGCACGAGCAGCCGCGGCGCCGCCCCACCATCGGCAAGATCGGCCGTGGCGCACCGACAAGCCGCTGCGCCGGGCCACCCGCCCCAGCGCTCGTGCACGGCATCGCTGAGTTCAATGCCGGGTTGTTCTTCGAGCAGCATGAGACGCTGGAGGAAGCTTGGATCGCGGAGGAGGACCCCGTCCGCTACCTGTACCAGGGCATCCTTCAGATCGGCGTCGGCTGCTATCACCTGCTGACCAAGCGCAACGCCCGCGGCGCCGGCCGGATGTGGGCCAAAGGGGTGCGGCTGCTGGAGAGCTTTCCGCCGGTGTGCTGCGGTGTCGACGTCACCGCCCTGATCGCCGCAACCCGTTCCTGCATGGCCGAGCTGGAGCGCGTGGCGCCCAACATCGATGCATTTGACCGGTCGCTCATTCCGCGCATCCGGCTGGCGGAGGAGCCATGACCGAGGCGGAGCGCTACGCGCGGGCACTGGCCGGCTACTGCGAGCTGTACCGGGCACTGGCGCGCGCCGCCCCGGCCGGATCAATCTTGGAAGAAGACGGGCTGATGGCGGCCTACACCGGCCCGCTCTTGCCGATGAACAACGCCGCCGTCGTGACGCGCGCCCCCCTGCACGCCGCAACCATGGTATCCCGCGCGCTCAGCACCTTCGCACGCTGGGGACAACGGTTCGCCATCGTCGTACCGGAGCGGGTGGCCCCGGCGGTCGCAGCGGCGGCACAGAGCGCGGGCTTCAGCCACCTCGCCTCCGAGCCGTTCATGCTGCTCGATGCGCTGCCGCCGCCGCCGCACGAGGTCCCCGGTCTCACCATTCAGCGGGTGGTGGCGCCGGAGACGTTGCAGCGCTACAACGACACCATGACAGCCGGTTTCGGCGGCGGGCCATGGGCCCTGCCGGGCATCCTGCGAGGCGAAGCGCTTCTGACCATTCCCGACTGCATCCACTACCTCGGCCTGCTGGACGGCGTCCCCGTCGCGACGGCCATGCGGTTGGATGGCGCGCGGGTGGCTGGGATCGCGAATGTCAGCACGCTACACGCCTATCGCGGCCGGGGCATTGCCGCGCGGCTCACCTGGCAGGCCACTGCTGATGGATTCGCCGATGGCTGCGTGGCCGCCGCACTCACTGCTACCGAGCCGGGATTCCCCATCTATCAGCGCCTCGGCTTCCGCACGGCGGACACCTTCTCGCTGTGGCTTTCGCCGGATTGACACCGCCGGTCGCCGGTCGTGAGCCGCTCAGATCACCCCGTCCGCGCGTAGGGCGGCGATTTCCGCGGCGCCCAGGTCTTATCGGAACTGGGGCCCTCAAATGGGGCAAACGTGCGGGTCCAGGGATACCTTAGGCGACGTTACGGAAGCGCCGCTTCACGCCGCGCGCCCGTAGCGTCGTTGATAATGACCAGCGGTGTTCCAGCACCGCCGAGCAACTGCGCGTTGGCGTTGAGCAACTCGATGCCATACACCGTGCCATCAGGAGCGATATCAACGTTGATGTCCTCGCCCAGCGTCACCGTCTCCACCTCAGCAGGGCGGTCACCAAAGCGCAGATAGGCGATGTTGTAGCGTGGGTCGAAACTAATCTGCATACGCAGTCACCTGTCTGCGAAGAACTTCACAACCACGGTGATCACGAGCCAGCCATCTTCATCAACAGCATACGCGGTCACCTGCTTTGTTGCGTAGCGCCGGCCACGCCACATCTGACCATACGCGAACTCCTGCTGGAAACCACGGCGGTTCGCCCTCGCCGGGACGCTCCTTCCGCTCACAACAGTCGCCACGACCTCCTCGACGGTTGCTCCACGCTCGGCAAGCCGGCTGACCGCGTGTGGATGGAGACGAACGCTCATTCCTAGATCACCCCGTCGGCGCGCAGGGCGGCGATGTCCGCGGCGCCCAAACCGAGCAGGCCGCTGTAAACCTCGTGGTTGTGCTCGCCCAGCAGCGGCGCGCCACGCATCACCGCGCCGGGTGTGGCAGACAGCTTAGGGGTGATTCCCTGCATCCGCAGCGGGCCGAGGATGGGGTCATCCACGGTAATCACCGCCTCACGGGCGGCGAACTGCGGATCGATGAAGGCATCGGCAACGGTGCTGCTGGCGGCAACCGGCACCTCGGCTGCCCCCAATACGGCCTGCACCTGTGCCAGATCGTGTGCCGCCACCCAGTCGCGGATGGCGCGCTCAATCGGTTCGCGGTCCAGCGTCCGCCCAGGGGCATGCACGTAGCGCGGGTCAGTGGCCAGGTCTTCCCGGCCGATGGCGCGCATCAGGCGGCCGTACATCCGGTCCTCGGCCACGACGATCGCCGCCCAGCGGCCGTCGGCCGTGCGGAAGCCGCCAGAGGGAACGGCGGGGCCGGCATTACCCGTGCGCCCGCGCACCGCGCCGGTCTGGTCGTAGTCGGTGACGGTGTGCTCCATCACGCGGAAGACGCTCTCGAACAGCGAGGCATCGATCTCCTGCGCGGCACCGCCCCGGGCATCGCGATGATACAGCGCCATCATCAGGCCAAAGGCGCCGAAGGTACCGGTGAGGTAATCGGCAAGCGAAGTACCGGGGCGAACGGGCTCTCCCTCCGGCATCCCGGTGATGTGCCATAGCCCGCCGAATGCCAGACCCACGCGGTCATATCCCGGCTGCCGCCGGTACGGGCCGGTCTGTCCGAAGCCGGAGGCGCGGTAGATGATCAGGTGTGGATTGGCAGCGCGCAGCGTAGCGCCATCCAGCCCCCAGCCGTCGAGCGTGCCGGGGATGAAGTTCTCCACCAGCGCATCGGCGCAGCCTGCCAGCCGCAGCAGCAGTTCGCGGCCGGCCGGCCGGCGCAAATCGAGGGTGATGGACTTCTTGCCGCGGGCATCGGCAGCGAACCACAATGACGCGCCGTTCTTGATCGGGCCGAGCTGGCGCAGGGTATCACCCCGCCCGGGAATCTCAACCTTGATCACTTCGGCGCCGAAGTCCGCCAGCAGCGTCGCCGCGAAAGGCCCCGCCACCACCGTCCCCAGGTCCAGTACCCGCAACCCTGCCAGCGGCCCCTGTATCATCTCACGTCACCCCCACCTCCGAAGGATGACGGGAGAAGCGGGAACAGGGAACAGGGGGGCCAGCTCCCCTGCTCCGTTGCGGTCAGGGATCGCCTGCATCTCCCAGGCGGCGCTGATACGTCCCTGCGCTGACAGCCATCGCCCGCTCCTGGTGTGGCTACTCAACCGTGGCCTGCACTGGCGCCGTTCCGGCCGCGGGGCCAACCCAGATCGTCATCATGTTGACGAACTCCCGGATGCCGGCGGCGGACAGCTCCCGCCCGTACCCAGAGCGTTTGACTCCGCCGAACGGCAGCCGCGGATCCGAGGCAACCATGCCATTGATGAAGACCGAGCCGGATTCGATGCGGCGAGCGAGCGCTTGGGCGCGCGCCACATCACCGCACCACAGTGCCGCGCCCAGGCCAAAGTCAGAGTCGTTCGCCAGGCCAATCGCGTGCTCGGCGTCGCGGGCGCGGATAACGGCGGCTACCGGGCCGAACGTCTCCTCGCGGAAGACCGGCATCTCGGGCGTGACGGCGGTCAGCACCGTCGGCTCGTAGAACCAGCCGGTGCCCTCCCGGCGGCGGCCGCCCGTCACCACCCGTGCTCCCATCTGCACGGAAGCGGCTACCTGCCGCTCCAAGTCATCGAGCAGATCAGGGCGGGCCATTGCGCCGACCTGCGTGGATGGATCAGCAGGGTCACCGGTGCGCAGCGCCCGCACGGCTGCGGCGAAGGCCGCCTCGAAGGCATCGGCAATTGCCTCTTCGACGATGAAGCGCTTGGCCGCAATGCAGGACTGGCCGGTGTTCTGGAAGCGGGCGCGGGCCGCCGTCAGTGCGGCCGCCTCGACATCCGCGCCGGCCAGAACGATGAACGGGTCGGAGCCGCCCAGCTCCAGCACCGTCTTCTTGAGTGCCCGTCCGGCAGCGGCGGCCACCTTCTCACCCGTAATGTCGCTGCCGGTGAGGGTCACGGCCCGTACGCGCTTGTCGTTGATGACGCCATCCACGGCAGAACCAGGGATGAGCAGCGTGCCGAAGCAGCCCGGCGGCAAGCCGGCGTCGCGCAGCACCTCCTCGATGGCGAGCGCGCACTGCGGTACATTGCTGGCGTGCTTGAGCAGGCAGGTGTTGCCCGCCATCAGCGCCGGAGCGGCAAAGCGAAACACCTGCCAGAACGGGAAGTTCCAGGGCATCACCGCCAGGATCACCCCCAGCGGCTCATAGGCGATGTAGCTCTGAGCGGCGCTGGTCGCCACCGGCTCATCGGCCAGGAAGCCGGCGGCGTGCTCGGCGTAGAACTCGCAGTTCCAGGCGCACTTCTCCACCTCGGCCACAGCCTCACTGATCGGCTTGCCCATCTCGGCGGTAATCAGGCCGCCGTAGCGCTCCTTGCGTTCGCGCAGCAGCGCCGCCGCCCGCCGCAACACCGCCGCCCGTGCATCAAAGCCGCGCTCTCGCCAGCTGGGAAACGCAGCGTGCGCCCGTGCAACCAGCGCCGCCACCTGCTCGGGTGTGTGTTCGGCAATCTCGGCCAGCAGATGCCCGGTCGCCGGATTGATGGACTGCATGACAGCCCTCCACGTGTGAGGTTGGCCACAGGGTACATGGTGGGGAGCAGGGGGAAACGCGTCAGCGTTGGGTGAACGCGAGCAACAAGCGGTCAGCCATGAGCTGATACCCAGCGGTGGTGGCATGGATGTCGCGGTAGCGGGAGCACATCCAGGTCAGCTCGCAGGTGCGACCCGCGAACAGGTAGGAGATATCCACCACCCGCACGCCATGACGCTGAGCGGCGGCGGTCAACTGCTGGTTGAGACGGAGAAGATAGGGGGCGGTGTTGGGGCAGGCCTGCTCATAGGGGTTGTAGTAGGTGGTGAGCACCAGCGCGCCCGCGCCGCCCAACTCCTGGCGCAGGCCGCCAAGGATGGTATCGAGGTTGGTATCCAGCCGGGCCAGCGCCGCGTCAAAGCCGGGGACGTTCTCGGCGCACTGCGGACCAAGCTCGCTCAGCACATCGTTGGCGCCGATGGTGAGCGTGACAGGGCCCACGCGGCCGGGGTTGGCCCGAATGACCGCGCGTGCCTGCTCGTACTGGCTGCCCTCGTAGCGGCTCTTCGCCAACGACCGCATCCGGCAGCTTCCCGCCAGCATTGAGCCCGACGTCTCACCCGGACAGGAGAGGTTGACAAGCTGCTCGGCTCCCTGCTCCCGTAGCCGGGCAAACAGCAGGTCGGCGTAGCCGTTCGTGATATCGAAGTTTGGCTGATAGCCGTAGCCGACCGAGTCCCCCAGCGCCAGGTACACCGGCCGCGGAGCCAGCAACTCCGCTGCCTCCGGCTGTGGGCGGCCACGGAGCATCAGTGCTGCCACCACAGCCAGCCCCAGCAACGGCAACAGGAGCACAGCGCCCAGGATAAGGAACCGGCGGGACCGCATACGCGCCATCCGCGGAGGATGCTCTCTGCATTGTCGCAGGCTGCGGAGGAAAATTGGGAAAGGTTGCGGGGCTGTCCCCCTTACGCACTGCTCCCGTCGGGCGGGGGCGGAGCTCCCCTCACCCCCGGCCCCCTCTGCCGCCGGGCGGGAGAGGGGGAGGCGCCCCTTGTTCGCTGATCCCTCGGCGGGCGGACAGCGTTCGCAGCGAGCGCAGCAGTTCGGCGACGCCCCACGCCTGGGCAATGCAGCCGCCGGGGGTAAAGGGAGGCTCGGCATCGAACACTTCGCTGATCGAGCCGATGCCGGCTTCGCCCAGGTGCGCCAGCAGCCCATCCAGCAGGCCCGCGGCATCGCCAGCCTGCTCGGGATAGACGCGCAGCCAGGCATCGATATAGGGGCCGATCAGCCACGACCAGACCGTACCCTGGTGATAGGCGGCGTCGCGGGAGCGCAGGTCACCATCGTAGCGGGGCTGGTAGTCCGGGTGACCGGGGGCGAGGGAGCGCAGGCCGAAGGGGGTGAGCAGCCGGTCTTGCACCACTGCCAGCACGGTAGCCCAGCGCTCCGGCGCCAGCACGGCATGAGGCAGCGAAAGGGCGAACAACTGGTTGGGCCGGCAGGCGGCATCCTCCCCGTCCTCACCGTCTACCACGTCATACAGATAGCCACCGGCCGCGTACCAGAAGCGCTCATTGAAGGAGCGATAGACGCGCTTGGCCATCCCGGCGTAAGGCGCAGCAGCGGTATCGCCCCGCTCGACGCGGGTCCAGCGCTCCAGCAGGCACAGCGCGTAGTACCACAGAGCATTGATCTCGACGGCCTTGCCCCGGCGGGGAGTCACCACCCAGTCACCCGCCTTGGCGTCCATCCAGGTGAGCTGGTAGCCCGCCGCTCCCTGGCGCAGCAGCCCGTCAGCCGGGTCCACGCCGATGCCGAAGCGCGTGCCGTGGACATGACAGGCGATGATCTCCTCCAGAACCGGCAACAGCCGCTGTAGCGAGTCGCGGTCGCCGGTGGCGGTCACGTAGCGGTCCAGCGCGTGAAAGAACCACAGGGTAGCGTCGGCCGTGTGGTACAGCCCTTCACGCTCACCCTCGGGGAACATGTTGGGGATGAGGCCGTCGCGCACATGCGCCGCAAAGGTGCGGAGGATCCGGCCGGCCTCGGCCGCCCGCCCGGTGGCGACTGTCAACCCCTCCAGGCTGATCATGGTGTCCCGGCCCCAATCGGTGAACCAGTGGTACCCGGCAATCACGGAGCGCGCCTCATCCCCGGCGGCACGGGCACGGGCGGCGTCCTCCACCCGCCCGGCCGGGGTAATAAGAAACTGGTCTGCCGCCACCACCAGCTCGGCGGCCGGGCCGTTCTGCAACCCCGCCGGCGCCGCCAGCACCAGCCGCCGCCGCCGCGCCTGTTCCGCGGCCAGCGCCTCCGCCGCCGTCAGGGCCTCTGCCATCTCCCACGCTTCCGTGGTGGCAACCAGCACGGCCGCGCTCTGCTCGGTCAGGGTCGCGCGGAACTCTCCCGGAGACCACAGGTCCCCTACAGACGCATAGCCACGGGCCGCCTCCATTGGGTAGGGCAGCCCGGTCAGCCGCTGCCGATCGGTGGTGAACAGGGCCCGCTCGCCGGCCAGGCGCATCCGCAGCGGCGGTAGCCCGGGTGCGGTGAACGTGTGGCGATCTTCGGTGAGCGTGAGCGTGTAAGGCTCGTGCAAGGGGGTGCTCACCGGCGCTTCCAGCGGCCGGACGTGGAGAGCCGGACGCAGGCTCAGCCGGAGCGGCCCGGTCCCTTCCACCAGCCGGTATGTGATGAAGCACGTATTCTGCCCGTGCGCCATCCACAGCCGCCGCTCGACGACGGCGTCACCAGCGGCGTAGCGCCACACCGGCAGCCCATCCTCCAGACGGAAACCGGACAGTGTCGCGCCGTCCAGCGCCGTCCAACCTCCATCGGGCAAGCGCATGCGTGAATCCAGGCGGGCGAGCATCACCATTCGCCCCAGTGGCGCGGCCAGGGCTGCGATCAGCAAGCCATGATAGCGGCGGGTAGGCGCGCCATCGACCGTGCCCGAGGCGAAACCGCCCAGGCCGTTGGTCACCAGCCACTCGCGCGTGCGCAGCGCCTGTTGGGTCTGCGCCGGCGCCATCTCCCGCACCAGCGGTGGCATCACCGCCTCCTACAGTCCGTAGGTCCCAAACCGGAACCAGCGCCAGCCATAGCCATCCAGTTGCATCCGGCCGGAGCGGCGGTCGAGGTCGGGATAGCGCTGGTCGGATAGCACCTCGGATAACTGGCGGACGGTGTCGCGTGGCAGATCAAGCGCGGTCTCCACCGGCTCGCGCGAGAGGTTGTGCACGGCCACGGTTGCTTCCTTGTGCGCCTCGGCCAGCACGGCGAAGGTACTGGGGCCGAGCGCATCCACCAGCCGCCACGTGCCCCGGCCGAACTCCGGATGCTCCTTGCGGGCGCGGATCATACGCTGCACGCAGTTGAGCAGCGAGCCGGGGTCGCGCTGCTGCGCGGCGGCGTTGATCCGCCGGTAACCGTACGTGCGGTCATCCACCACCGGCCGGACCAGCATCTCGGCGGGGACGGTAGAGAAGCCGGCGTTGGGCTCCGCTGTCCACTGCATGGGCGTACGCACGCTGTTGCGCTCCGGCAGCGACAGGTTATCGCCCATGCCGATCTCATCGCCGTACCACAGCACGGGTGTGCCCGGCAGGCTGAACAGCAGGCTCATGGCCAGCTCTAGCCGGCGCTGGTTGCCGCCCAGCATCGGCGCCAGCCGCCGGCGGATGCCGCGCTCGTAGAGTTGCATCGCCGGATCGGGGCCAAACGCCTGATAGGCTTCCTGCCGCTCGAAGGTGCTCAGCCGGCCGAGGTCGATCTCGTCGTGATTGCGCAGGAAGTTGGCCCACTGCCCCATGTCCGGCAGTTCTGGCAGCGCGTCGAGCGCGCGCACCAGCGGTCCCGCCTCCTCCCGCGCCAGCGCCAGGAACAAATGTTGGTTAGCCCAGAAGTTGAACATCATCTGTAGCCGGTCGCCCTTGCCGAAGTACTCCAGCACGTGGCCGGGCTCGACATTCGCCTCGGCGAGGATGATGGCGTCGGCGCTGCGCCAAGAGAGAAACGTGCGTAGCTCGCTCAGGTAGTCGTAGCGGAGCGGTGGGGCCTCGCCGTCCATCGCTCCTGCCGTGTGCTCGATCACGAACGGCACGGCGTCCATGCGGAAGCCCGAGATCCCCAGCTCCAGCCAGTAGCCGATGATCTTGCGGATCTCATCGCGCACGGCGGCGGAGGCGATGTTGAGATCCGGCTGGAACTGATAGAAGCGGTGGTGATACCAGGCCTTCGCCCGCTGGTCATAGGTCCAGGTGCGCGTTTGCACACCGGGGAACACCACTCCCTCGTGGGCGTTCTCCGGCTGCTCCTCGCTCCACACGTAGTAGTTGCGGTACGGCGACTGCGGGTCCGAGCGGGCGGCCTGGAACCAGGGATGCTGGTCCGATGTATGGTTGACCACCAGGTCAATGATCACACGCATGCCGCGCATCCGCGCCTGGCGCATGAACTCGACGAAGTCACCAGGCGAGCCCAGCCGCGGGTCGATGCCGTAGCCGTCGGTGACGTCGTAGCCGTTGTCGCGGTTCGGCGTGGGGTAGAACGGCAACAGCCACAGACAGGTGACACCCAGACCGGCCAGGTAGTCCAACCGCCAGGTGAGGCCGGGAAAGTCACCGACACCGTCGCCATTGCCGTCCTGATAGGTCTCCACATCGACGCAGTAGACGACGGCGTTCTTATACCAGAGGTCCAGACCAAAGTTAGGCACGAGCCGGCTCCTGGTGGATGTGCAGGGCGGGCAGCACCGCCGCGCCGAAATCCTCGATGAATGCGTCCTGCCCGCGGTTGACGTTGTGCAGGATCAGCTCATCCACGCCCAGCGCCAGGTCATCGCGCAGCCAGGCGATGTGCTGCTTCAGGTCCGCAGCGATGCGCACGTGGCGGTCCAGATCCTCCGGCCGTACCACCGCCGCCGCGCCATCGAACAGCGCCGGGGAGCGCAGCTCGGTGGCGACCGCGTTGGGGAAGACATTGGTGCGCCACTGGTCATACGCCCCGGCGCGGGCGGTTGCCTCATTGCGGGCGTAGGAAAGCTGTACCTTCAGGCAAACCGGCTTGCCCGCGCCGCCGCCCCGGCGAAAGGCCTCTACTACCCGCCGCAACTCCTTGGGAGGGCGGGCAACGGTAATCAGCCCATCTACCCAGCCGCCCAGCCACTCGGCCGTCTCTGCTGTCACCGCCGCACCGAACAGCGGTGGCGGCTGCGCCGGGCGCGTGTACAGCCGCGCCTCCTCCACCGTCACGCGGCCGCGGTGCGTCACGGTCTCGCCGGCCCACAGCCGCCGGATGATATCGACACACTCAGCCAGCCGGGCGTTGCGCTCGGACTTGGCCGGCCAGCCGTCGCCGGTGATGCGCTCGTTCAGCGCCTGGCCGGTGCCGAGCGCCAGCCAGAAGCGTCCGGGGAACATCTCCGCCAGCGTCGCCGCCGCCTGCGCCACCACCGCCGGGTGATAGCGGGGCGCCGGTGCGCAGATGACGCCAAAGGGCAGCGCCGTCGCCTGGAGCGCCGCCCCCAGCCACGCCCAGGAGAAGCCGCTCTGCCCCTGCCGCTCGCTCCAGGGGTGGAAGTGATCGGAGGAGAAGCCCGCGGCAAATCCGGCCCGCTCCGCTGCCCGCGCCCACGCCAGCAGCTGGCTCGGCGCAAACTGCTCGTGCGAGTGGTGATAGGCGATGCGCGCCATCCCTGCCGCCCCTCTGCGCGCACGCACCGCCCGCGCGCCCGCCACTCTCACCGTCCCGTATGCAGGCCGGCGGCGGCCATAGCACGCTTGGGTGACGGGGATCGGGGCAATGGAGGGCCGCCGCACGCAGAGTAGCGCCGTTTCCCGGCGCATCAGCGTCCCTCGTTCGGTGCTCTGCTATCCGCTCCGTGTCGTACTTTGCCGCCGGCACGGGAAGAACCGGTATCGGGATCGAATCAGCAGAAAGGCAGCGACAGATGGCAACGGTTGAGAACGCGGCGCCGCAACCACAACCGGTAGCGGCGCCGGCGCAGCGCATCGAGATTGCGCGGTTGATCCGCGATACCGAGGGCAACATCACCTACCTGGTGGTGTA
>CAUJGQ010000143.1 GCA_963170165.1 Chloroflexota bacterium
GCTGCCCCATGCGCCGTGTCGAACGGTGCGCGACGGACCGGTGTGCCGCCGTCGATTGCCAGCCTGTCCATCGCTACCTGCTCCCCTCCGGTCAGCCGCCCGCGCCGGTGCTATCTCTGGCGGCCCGCCATGCCAGGTAAATCGCGCCGTGCAGTTGCGCCTCTTCCCCCAGTTCCGATGCCACCAGCGGCGCCCGCAGTGCGTATTGCTGCTGCACGGCGGCCCGCACCGGCGCCAGCAGGGTCTCGCCCTGGACGCTCAAGCCGCCGCCAAGCACAATCACCCCCGGGTCCACCACGGCGATAACGGCTGCCAGCCCGGTGGCCAGCGCCATGGCGGCGTCGCGAATTGCAGCCTGTGCAGCCGCGTGACCGCCGCGGGCGGCGTCGAACACGGCGGGCGGGGTCAGGTCATCACCAGCCAGGCCGTACGCCCGCGCCCGCCGCAGGATACCGGGACCGCTCGCAAGGTCTTCGAGCACCGCCACTCCTGGCGCCACCAGCTCCTGCGGCAGGGGGAGGCTGCCAATCTCCCCGGCGGCCCCGTGCGCGCCGCGGTGCAGCCGGCCATCGATGATGATGCCCGCGCCGGTCCCCGTACCGGCGGCCACGAACACCAGGCTGTCATGACCCCGGCCCGCGCCCCGTATGTGCTCGCCCGTGGCCGCCGCATTGACGTCGTTTTCAATCACCGCCGGCACACCGAACTCCTCCGCGAGCATCGCTGCCACCGGCGCCGGCTGCCAGCCCGTGAGGTTGCGGGCGGCCACGACGATCCCTCGTTGCGCGTCGACGACACCCGGTGTCGCCAGTCCCACGGTCACGAGCGTGCCGGGGACACTCGCCAGGAGCGGCAGAGCGAGGGAATGCATACGGGCGACGACGGCGGCTGGGCCGGAGGTGGCCGGTGTGTCCGCCGCGGCGCGGGCGAGCAAGGCGCCGTCACGTCCGGCAAGCGCCAGCCGCAGGCGCGTGCCACCCAGATCGATCCCCAGTACCAGTGGCACCCTGCCTGCCATACCTGCGTCCGGCAGAACGCTACGAGGCAGCGCGCTTCGGTTTGCGCACTACTTGTAGCAGCACGGCAGACAGCAGCGCCGCCGCAGACATCGCCAGGAAGGCGCCATTGTAGTTGCCGACGCGGTCGAAGTACATCGCCGAGCCCAGCGGTGCGCTTGCGCTAATCAGAATGGACAGCGGAAGGGCAGCGCTGCGGACGGACCCGAGATAACGCCGCCCGAAGTAGGACGCCCAGATGACTTCTTGGAGCGGAATCAACCCACCCCAGCCCCAGCCCAGCAAGAAGAAGCCGAAGATAATCACCGGCTCCGAGCCGGACTGCACGGATAGCACAACGATCAGCAGCGACAGCGACGTCAGCACCCCACCGATGGAAGCCAATCGCTTCGGGTCGGCCTTGTCGATCAGCCAGCCCCACAACGGCTTAGTGAAGAAGGCTGGAATCGAGATAACCGTGATCATCAGCGAAGCCCAGCCACGGCTGTGGCCGGCATCGGTGAGAAATGGCACCGTCTGCACCAGCATTACCTGGATATTGAGCGTCACCAGTCCGAAGGCGAGCACGATCAGATAGAACGCGGGTGTGCGGATCGCCTCCCGCCGCGTGAGCGAGGTCGCGAAATCGGCAGCCGCTACCTTGCCCTGACCGGCGGCAACCTGGGCGTCGGTCTTGCCGTCGGGATGCAGGCCGTAGTCCTCCGGCGCGCGGCGCATCATCGCCGCTACCGGATAGATCAGCACCAGCGCACCCAGGCCGATCACGCGCCACGCCGTCCGCCAGCCAGCCGCGTCCACCAGCACGGTCGTTAGCCAGGGCAGCGTCACACCGGCAAAGGAGACGCCCATCGAGGAGAAGCCGACCACCCTCCCGCGCTTCTCCACGAACCACTTGGACAGCGTGACGTTGACGACCAGGTTGCCGATCAGGGCGGCGCCCATCGTCAATACGATGCCGTTGAGCAGCCACCATTGCCACAGGGTCTGCACCGAACCGAGCGCTGCCAGCGATACCGCCAGCACCGTCCCGCCGATAAACATCAGGCGGCGGCCGCCGCGACGATCGACATAGGCGCCGATGAAGAAGCCAGCAAAGGCCATCACCGCCTGGCCGATGGTGCGCGAAAAGATGAACTCCGAGCGGCTCCAGCCAAGTTCTTGGGTCATCGGCTTGAGGAAGACGCCAATGACGTAGTTCTGGCCGCCCACGGCGACGAACTGCGCTACGAAAGCCGCAGCCACCAGCCAGTAGCCGTAGTAGAGTCCCTGCTTGTGCTCGGTCACCACCGGTTTTGTGGGGATACCCTCAGCGCTTCGCGTCTCCTCCGTGACCATGGTGCGTCCTTATGTGTAGCGTCGCGCGCCGGGCGGCCCCGCAGGACGAACCGGTCACGGTTGCGTACGCTCACCCCCGCATGATGCACCGTACACGGTGAAGGTCAAGCGCCGGCCGGCAGCGCCTCAGACCACCCACGCCGCAGCCTGCGACTGGGATAGCGCTCGTGCTGACTGCCGCGCCCAAAGGCGCCCCCCGGCCGGCCACGGCGCCGCGGGCACAGCGCACACCGGCGCCATCGCTGTCCCGGGCGGGAGCGCAAGTTGGGGGAAACGCCCAATCACCGGCAGCGTTACCGCATCGTTCGGGGGAGAGCGAAGTGCCTATGCCGAGATGCAGCGGATTGGCTATGCCGGCACGGGCGGCGCGCTCCGGTGCCGCTGGGGAGAGCGGCGCCCCGTCTCCCCCCAGTGGCTCTCGTTCACGCGGCGGCCTGGATGGTGGCCGTGCAGAACGCGCAGCGGCGTGCCGCCACCGGCACCTTGCTCAGGCACTCGGGGCATTCGCGCGTCTTTTCGGCAACCGGCTGTTCCGTCTTGCGCCGCTCCATCAGCTTGTTCATCGGCAAGACGACGAGGAAGTAGATCACCGCCGCGATGATCAGGAACGAGACGACCGCGTTGAGGAACTCGCCGTAGGCGAAGCGGCTGTTGTTGATGGTGAAGTCGAGCGCGGAGAAGTCCGGCTGCCCGCCCATGGCAGCGATCAGCGGCGTAATCAACCCTTTGACCGCCGCCTTGACAACGTCGCCGAACGCCGCGCCGATCACCACCGCAATCGCCAGGTCAATCACATTGCCGCGCAGAATGAAATCGCGGAACCCCTTGAGCATCGCCGTCCTCCACTGGGCGGGACCGAAGTCCACAAGGATGCCACTCTGTCAATCGCCACTACGCCGGCCAGGGCTGCTCGCTGACCAATGGTGTGAGTGATTCGGAGGACGGATTGCCTGCATCGGGCGGGCGGCGGGTCGATGGCAGAGCCGGTTGGACGATACTAACGGGTCGATGCCCTGCGAGTAAACGGCAATCTGTGGCGAGCGGTTGGACCCGAGCAAACGCCAGCGCCGCCGGCATGGCGAACACCGGCGACGCAACCGGGCCGCGCAGAGGGACCGCTACGCGGCGGTGCGTAGTTCTTCGGTATGGCGCGGGCAGCTGGCGTGCAGCGATGCGCGGGCCGCGGCCAGCGCCTGCTCCAATGCTGCCGCCGGCAGCGCCCCGGCGCCCCGCAGCGAGTACGGCGCCAGGCAGCGTGGGCAGCGCACCGTCTCGGCGCCGGAGCCCATCGGCAGCCCGCGCCGCCAGGTAAGCGGCCCGTCGCTCGGCCGGCTGGACCACGTAAACAGCGCCGGGTTGCCCGCGGTGCTCGTGGCGGCTCCCGCCGCAGCCGGTGGCTGACCGAGCCCGGTTCGGCCCAACGCCACCATTGCCAGCCGCGCGAAGGACCGGCCATCCTCGCCCAGCCAGGCTGCTGCCACCCGCGCCCCCGGCGCCGAGGACAGCACGCCGTCGATCACCCGGCGGGTTTCACCACGCGAGGCATCCGGCAGCACCACGGCTAGGCGTGGGCGGTCGCCATCCAGCCGCCCGGCGACATCCCACGGGCTGAGCATCCCCGCCAACGCCGTGCCGGTGCGGGCGATCTCGGCCACGCGTGGCAGCTCCACCGCCACCACGGCCAAGGGGCGGCCAAAGCGGACCGCGCGTTCCACCTCTCGGGTGGCCGCCGATGTCAACGCCTCTGCGGTCAGCAGCCCGTCACCGGAACCGGCGGGTGCGGCGCGCAGGTGGCGGGCTGTGGCCGCGGCGGCGTGCAGCAACAGTGCTGCCACCACGGATGTCACAGAGCCGGCGCTGGCAGGGACAAAGGCCATCACCATGCCCTGTGGAGTGCCCGCGCCTCCAGACAGCGGCACGCTCAGCACCTGCTCCGCTGCCAGCCGCTGCGCCGCGAGCGCACACCCTGCCACCCCCCACGCCGGACCAAATACCGATGATAGTGGCGCGATGGCCCGCACCGGCGCCAGAGCCAGTTCCAGCGGTCCGCTCGGTACGCCCAGGCCGGCCAGCGGTGCAATCCTCCCCGCCGGGTCCACCAGCAGCGTCAGATGCCATGCGCCCGCGGCCGGATCACGCAGCAACAGCGCGACATGGATGCCGGCGCCGGCCTCCCGGACGGTCGTGGCCATTTCACCAAGCGCGTCCGCGGGAAGGTGGTGGGTGGAGATACGATGCGCCGCGTGCACCAGCGTGGCGGCGGTCCCCAGGCATGGGTCGGTAGCCGGCAGACGAGCGTTCACGGTCGGGCCCCCTGTTGGCTCATGTGTCCACCACATCAGCAGACACACCATTGCAGCCTGATCCTGCGTTGCCGCCGCCCTGGCGGGAATTCGGGTGATCACGGATGCCCGCCGGCCACGCTCCCGATACCAGCATGTCCCGCGCCGAGTTGTTATGTGCTCGTGACATGGAGGGCGGTCGCCCGCGAAGCGGGCCCATTACACTGTGTCTCAGCACTACCGCTGCGGTGGGGCCCGCATGACCAGCGCCGCATCGCGCTCCCATATCCTTCACCAACCTCCATCCACGCCGGCCGCCGCGCCGCTGAGCGCGCTGCTCGCCACCGGCCTGCTTGATACGCCTCCCGAGGAGGCGTTTGATCGTCTCACCCGGCTCGCCGCAACCGTGGCCGGCGCTCCGCTGGCGCTGATTTCGTTGATGGATGGCACCCGCCAGTTCATCAAGTCTGCAACCGGCATCGTGGCCGGCGGCAGCTTCTCGCTGGATGACTGGCCGTGCCCGCTGGTGGCCCGGGCTGCGGAACCGCTGGCCATCGATGACAGCGCGGCAGATCGGCGGCTGGCTCCCTTACCGGCGGTACGCCGCCACGGCATCCGCGCCTATGCCGGCGTGCCGCTGACTTCATCGGACGGCCACGTGATTGGCGTGCTCGGTGTTGCGACCTCCACCCCGCACCGGTGGGAGCTGCCGGTTATGGCCGTGCTGCAAGACATCGCCGCGGCAGTAATGTCCGAGATCGACCTGCGCGCCGCCGCCAGTGACGCCCATCGCGCTATCCTGCGCGAGCACACGGCCCGTGCCACCGCCGAGGCTGCCGAACTGCGATACCGGGCCCTGGTCGATGGTCTCGACGCCATCGTGTGGGAGGCCGACGCCCGCACCTTGCAGCTGTCGTTCGTCAGTGAGCGCTCGCGGGCGATTCTCGGCTATGCGCCTGCGCGCTGGACCACAAACCGCGGGTTCTGGAAACGGATCATCCATCCCGACGATCGCGCTGCCACCGTCGCCCAATGGCGGGCCGCGGCGGCCGGCAGCGATGAGCGGGAACTCGAGTACCGCGTCCGTGCAGCAGACGGCCACCTGGTGTGGATGCGCAACCACATGCGCCGCCAGCCGGGAGAGGGCGGCTGCCCGCCCGTGCTCCGCGGCATCATGGTCGATGTCACTGCCCAACATCAGGCCGAAGCCGAACGCGAGCACCTGCGCCAAGAAGCGCTCCGTCGCGCCCATGAAGAGCAGATGCTGCTCGAGGTCAGCGCCGCGCTCAACGCCGCGGTTACCGAGCCGGAGGTAGTGCGGGTGCTGGCCGAGCAGGCGATCCGGCTGTGCGACGCGGATGGTGCAGGCGTGGGGCTGCTGCATGCCGGGGCGCTCATGGTGACCGAGTTAAACCAGAGCCGGTGGAGTGAGCGCACCTACACGCCAAGCCCCACCAGCTCCATCGCCGGCCATGTGCTGCTCAGTGGCCGGCCGTACCGCACCAATGACCTGACCACGGACCCGCACACCGACCGCGCGATCGATGAGGAACGAGGAATCCGCGCCCAGATCGTCGCGCCCATCACCGGCGCCGGCGGTCGGTCGCTGGGCCTGCTGACGGTGCTGAACAAACGCGGCGGGGGGCCCTTCACCGAACAGGACGAAGCGCTGCTAGCCGGCCTGGGTGCGCTGGCCGCCATCGCGTTGGAACGTGCCCGCACGGGGGCGTCGCTGGCCGCCGCCGCGGAGGCGCTCCGCGCCAGCGAGTCTCGCTTTCGCTCGCTGGTACAGAACGCCTCGGATATCACTATGGTGCTCACACCGGACGGCGTCCTGCGCTATGTCACCCCCGCTATTGCCCGGCTGCTCGGCTACCAGCCACACGAGCTGCTCGCGCTCCCACCATTGACCTGGATTCACGAGGATGACCGGGCCGCGGCCCGCCTCGTACTGCGCCGGCAGGCAGACGGTACCGCGCCGGGTCTCCAGCCGCACATCTTCCGGGTACGCCACGCCGGTGGCGGCTGGCGTGATATGGAAGGGCTGATCGCCAATCTGCTGCACGAGCCCAGTGTCGGCGGTCTCGTCCTGACGATGCGTGATGTCACCGAACGCCGGCAGATGGAAGCGCGGCTGGCGCGACAGGCGCTGTCGGATGCGCTGACCGGCCTGCCCAACCGCGCGCTATTCACCGACCGGCTCGGCCATGCCCTGGCCCGCGCGCCGGAGCCGAACGCCGATATCGCGGTGGTGCTGCTCGACCTGGATGGCTTCAAGTTCGTCAACGACAGCCTGGGCCACACCACCGGCGACCGGCTGCTCATGGCCGTCGCCCGGCGGCTGATGGGCTGTCTGCGCGCCGGCGACACGCTCTGCCGGTTCGGTGGCGATGAGTTTGCGCTGCTGTTGGAGAACGCCGGCGGCGTGGCCGGTGCGCTCGCCGTTGCTCAGCGGGCGCTGGAGGTGCTGCTCCGGCCGGTGCAACTCGCTGAGCGCGAGGTGTTTGTCACCGCCAGCGTGGGGGTGACGCTGGCCCGCCTGCAGGATCGCTCGACGGTCGAAGATCTCCTTCGCGAAGCGGACATTGCCCTTTACCAGGCCAAGGAGGCGGGCAAGTCCCGTGTTGCGGTGTTCAACCCGGGCATGGATGAACGAGCGGTGCAGCGGCTTGACCTGGAGACGGATCTCCGGCGGGCGCTGGAACGGGAAGAGCTCGTGCTGCACTACCAGCTCGAAACCGACCTGCGCACGGACCGCATCGCCGGGGTGGAGGCGCTGGTGCGCTGGAACCATCCACAGCGCGGGCTGGTGCCACCGGCCATGTTCGTGCCGCTGGCGGAGGAGACCGGCCTGATCCTGCCGATCGGCCGCTGGGTGCTGCGCGAGGCGTGCCAGCAGGCGCGGGCATGGCGCAAGCATATCCCGCTCGTGATGAGTGTGAACCTCTCGGCCCGCCAGTTCACCGAGCCGGATCTCGTGCAAATGATCACCGACGTGCTCACCGAGTCGGGGCTCGAGCCCGAGGCGCTCAAGCTCGAGATCACGGAAACAACGATCATGCAGGAGAACGGCAGCGCCGTGGCCAGCCTGCGCGCGCTGACGGCGCTCGGAGTGCAGATCGCCATCGATGACTTCGGCACCGGCTACTCCTCGCTCAGCTACCTGCGCCGCTTCCCCGTCGACACGCTGAAGATCGACCGTTCGTTTATCCGCGAACTGGGAAGCGATCCGGCGACGGCAGCCATCGTCGAGGCGATTGTCGGTGTCGCCCACACCCTGTCGATGGATGTGACCGCCGAGGGCATCGAGACAGCCGACCAGCTGGCGCGGGCCCGCGGGCTCGGCTGTGATCTCGGCCAGGGCTACCACATCGGTCCGCCCGTACCTGCCGCTGCCATCACCAAGCTGCTGCTACCGCCCACCGGCGATGCCGGCGCGGCCGCCTGATCGCCGCGTTGACAGCGAGCTGACAGACGTCTACCCTCCCTGCCCAGAATCGACGCCGCACGGCAGGAGGGTCCGCGATGCAGAGCGAATCAGCCCGGCTGGCACAGGAGCTTGAGGACGAGTACCGGCGATGCACGCCCGCATCCGCTGCGCTGGCAGAACAGGCGCAGCGGGCACTGCCGGGTGGAGACACGCGCAACTCGACGTACATGCGGCCCTATCCGCTGTACATCGATCGCGGTGAGGGCGCATATCTCGTCGACGTTGATGGCAACCGCGTGCTCGATGCCGTCAATAACTGGACATCCCTGATTCACGGTCACGCGCATCCCGCGGTGGTGGAGGCTATCAATGCCCAGGCGGCCCGGGGCACCGCCTATGCTGCCGCCAACCCGCATGCCCACCGGCTCGCGGAAGCCATAAAGGACCGCGTGCCGTCGGTTGACCTGCTGCGCTTCACCAATTCCGGCACGGAGGCCACCATGCTCGCCCTCCGCGCCGCCCGCGCCGTCACCGGCCGGCCGCTGATCGTCAAGATGCGCGGCGCCTATCACGGCTCGCACGATACCTTCGAGGTGGCGGATGGCGTGGCGGCGCCCGGCATCATTCCTGGTACGGCCGATTACGTGCGAGAGGTGCAATTCAACAACCCGGAGGACCTCAGCCGCGTGATGGAGCGCGAGGGCAGCCAGGTGGCGGCCGTGATCGTGGAAGGGGTGATGGGTGCGGCCGGGATGCTACCGCCGGAAGAGGGCTACCTCCAGCACATTCGCCGCGAGACCGAGCGCCACGGCGCGTTGATGGTGATGGATGAGGTGATCTCGCTACGGGTCGCCCCAGGAGGCGCACAGGAGCTGTTCGGTGTCAGCCCAGACCTGACCACGATGGGGAAGATCATCGGCGGCGGGCTGCCTGTGGGCGCGGTGGGCGGCCGTGCGGAAGTGATGCGCCGCTACTCACCGCTGGAGCCGGGCTTTCTACACCACAGCGGCACCTTCAACGCCAACCCGCTGACGATGGTTGCGGGCATCGCGACACTGGAAGAGCTGGACGCCGACGCCACTGGCTACATCAACCGGCTGGGGGAACGGCTGGCGGCAGGGGTGCGCACGCTGGCCGCGGAGCAGCAGGTGCCGCTTCAGGTGACCGGCACGGGCTCGCTCCAGAACGTCCACTTCGCCGCCACTCAGCCGCGCACGGCCGGAGAGGCTGCCCAAGCCGATGGCGAGCTGCTCCGCCTGCTCCAGTTGCGCCTGCTGCTCGACGGCGTGTTCATGGCACGCCGGGGCATGTTTGCCCTCTCCACCGTGACCACGGAGGCTGAGGTAGATGGCATCATTGCCGCGCTGCGGTCTGCCATCCGCTGGCTGCGCCCCGCCATCGCCGAGCGCCTGCCGGTAGCCGCGGCTGGGTAGTGCGCCGCCGTTACCCCGCCCGCTTCAGCGCGCAGGGTAACGGGCGCTGGCGGCCGTGCGCCTCACTCCACCGCGACCGCCGGCAGCGCTGCCTTGGCGACGGCATCATTGAAGGCCGGGACGTCCTCCTTCAGCACGGCAGCCAGGCGGCCAAGCTGGACGTCAATCCGCCCGGACAGCGTCTGGAACACCTCGTATGACTGCCGGGTCGGTGCGCCGTCGGCACTGCCGGCCACGGCGGCCAGCGCGGCCAGCTGCGAGTTGAGCTTACTGGGGTAGTTGATTGAATCCAGCTGGCCCTTAGCCTTTGGCTGAATCAGCACCTCCTCCACTTCGGTCAGTCGCGCCAGCAGTGACCTGCCACGTTCACGCACGGCGGCGTCTTTGGCGCGCGCGGTCCAGCCTTCCACCTGGGTCTTCAGAGTTCGGATGCGGTTGATCGCCGTCTGTGCCTCACTGAGCTTATCGCGCACCTGAATCAACAGCTCGAACTGCGCGTCAAAGTCCTCCTGTGTGGCACGCACGCGCGGGTCTTTGACGATATCGACGTCCTGGCGGTACTCCTGACCGTCGACCGTCAGCCGGACCGTGTAACGACCGGGCGGTGCGGCGGGCCCGGCAAGGCTGGACTCGGTGGTGACGTCGCCCGGGACCTTAACGGCATCCGGATAGCGCATGTTCCACACAAAACGGTTGAGACCGGCTCGCTTGGAGACGCGCTGCTCGCCGGGCCGCTCGGCGGTGGATTCCTCCGTCTCAACGCCCTCAGCGCCTTCATCGCCAGAGGGAACGGCGTCCACGGCGGCCGCCTTTGGCTCCGGCGCGCTAGTGAAGCGCCGGATCTCGTTGCCGGCCGCGTCCAGGAACGTAAGTCGCACCTCCCCAGCAGGAGGCTCTTTCAGCCAGTAGGTCACCACGACACCGTCCGGCGGGTTCTTGCCGCCGTCCAGCACGATGGTCTCGGCCTCTCCATCCGTGCGCCTTCGCTCGACAAAGGTGACAGCAGCGCCCAGGCCCAGTGAGTAGTTCTTACCGGGGGCAGCAGGGCGGGCGGCGCCGGGCAGCGGCCGGGTGCGGAGCTTGGGCTTCATCCTGAACAGATGCGCCGGCTGCTCTCGCACCTCATCGGTCAACTGGCGCAATGGAGACAGGTCATCCAGCACCCAGAACGAGCGACCATGCGTCGCTGCCACCAGGTCATCCTGCTTCACCTGCAGGTCATACACCGGCGCTACCGGCAGGTTGCCCTGCAACGGAGACCAGCTGTCCCCGTCATCGAACGACACGTAACAACCGGTCTCGGTACCGGCGTACAACAGCCCGCGCCGGACCGGATCCTCGCGGATGATCCGGGTGATCGCATCGTGCGGGATGCCGTTGGTGATCGCCGTCCAGGTCCCGCCATAGTCGGCTGTCTTGAACAGATACGGGCGGTAGTCGTCGAGCTTGTAGCGCCAGGCGGCGAGGTAGGCGGCCGCCGGGTCATGCGGCGATACCTCGATCACATTGATCGTCGCCCACTCCGGCAGATCACGCGGCGTGACCTCATTCCAGGTGCCGCCGCCATCGCGCGAGATATGCACCAGGCCGTCATCGCTGCCGGCGTAAAACAGCCCGCGCTGATGGGGCGACTCTGTCAGCGCGAAGACGGTGCAATAGTGCTCAGCGCCAGTGGTGTCCTTCGTGATCGGCCCGCCGGAGGGTCCGAGCTTGTCCGGGTCATTGCGCGTGAGATCCGGAGAGATAGCTGTCCAGGACTGGCCCTCATCGGTAGAGCGAAACACGCGTTCGCCGGCGATGTAGATGACATCTGGGTCATGCGCGGAGATGACGATCGGGTACGTCCACTGGAACCGGTGCTTGAGGTCGCGAGGACCATAGCCGCCGTATACCTCCGGCCAGGCGGTGATGATCTTGGTCTGGCCGGTGCCGTGGTCGTAGCGCAACATCACGCCACCGCCGCCGGGCGCCGAGCCGATGGCACCGGAGTAGACGATGTTCGGGTCACGCGGGTCAACCTGGATGTGGCCGGACTCCGAGGAGCCGACGGCGTAGCACTGGCTGTAGGGGATGGCGCCGGTGGCGGAGCGGCTGGGCACCGCAATCGCCGAGTTGTCCTGCTGCGTGCCGTACACCCAGTACGGGAAGCGGGTGTCCGTAGTCAGATGGTAGAACTGCGCTGTCGGCTGGTTGTAGATCGTAGACCAGGAAGCGCCGCCGTTGTAGGAGACACAGGCGCCGCCGTCGTTGCCCTCAATCATCCGGCGCGGGTCATTGGGGTCGATCCACAAGTCGTGGTTATCGCCGTGGGGTGTGGTCACCTGCGTGAACGTCTTGCCACCGTCCGTGGACTTCCACATGCGCAGATTGAGGATGTAGCACGTGTCCGCGTCGCGCGGGCTGGCAAAGACGTGCATGTAATACCAGGGGCGCTGGCGCAGCTCGCGGTCCTCGGAGATACGCTCCCACGTCTCACCGCCGTCATCGGAGCGGAACAGGCCGCCCTCCTCCGCCTCGATCAGCGCCCACACCCGGCCAGACTGCACCGGGGAGACGGCGACGCCGATCCGGCCCTTCAGCCCTCCTGGCAATCCAGGCCGGTCGGTGAGCTCGGTCCAGGTATCGCCGCCGTCGGTGCTGCGGAAGAGACCGGAGCCGGGGCCGCCGCTGGTCAGTCCCCATGGCGTCCGGCGCACATCCCACAGGCTGGCATACAGGTTCCGCGGGTTGCGGGCGTCGATGCTGAGGTCCACCGCGCCGGTGTCCTCGTTGCGGTACAGCACCTTCTCCCAGGTGCGCCCACCGTCACGCGTGCGGAAGACGCCGCGCTCTTCGTTCGGGCCGAAGGCGTGGCCCAGCGCGGCGACATATGCCGTGTCAGGGTCCCGTGGATGGACGCGCACCCGGCCGATGAAGCGCGTGTCAGCCAGGCCGAGATGCTGCCAGGTGCGGCCGCCGTCAGTAGACCGATACACCCCGTCGCCATGGGAGACGTTGCCACGGATGCAGGCCTCGCCCATGCCGGCCCAGATCACGTTGGGGTCTGAGGGCGCTACCTCCAGCGCACCGACGGCGGCGGTGCCGAAGTAGCCGTCGGAAACGTTCTCCCAGTACGTGCCGCCGTCTGTGGTCTTCCACACGCCGCCGGCGCACGCGCCAAAATAGAAGGTCGCCGGCTCGGCTGGGTCACCTGCCACCGCCACCACCCGTCCGCCGCGATGCGGGCCGATCAGCCGCCACTCCACCGAACTGAGGGGTGATGCATCGGTCACCATCGGTTGCTCTCCCTCCGCTGCCCGTCTGCCCGCCAGTGTGCGAGCCCGCTGAAAAGGAGTCAATCCATGCCGGCGTCTGGCAAAGCTCTGTCAAAGCCACACGACGGTGGCCGGAACCGGCTCCGGTCACCAATAATCACAGATGTCGTTGCCGGGGAATGCGACGCAAGCAGGAGAGAGGGACATGCTAAGCCGGAAGCTGCTACTCGCGATTGCTGCCATCACGCTCGCCATCATCGCCGTTGCCACCTGGCGCGCACCGGAAGCCGCCCAGGGGCAGCCGGATGGGCGGCCTGCCCCGCTGGCGACGTTTCGCGGTTCGGCAAAGGCAGTCTACGGCCCGATTGAACTGCAGGCCGGGTTGACGGTGGTCCGTGCCCGCTCAAATGGCAACGCCAACTTCGTGGTTTGGCTGGTGCGGCCGGAGCCGGGTGAAGAGGTCGTAAACGCCTACGGTGACCGTACACTGCTGATCAATGCGACAAACACGTACAACGGCGCGTCCGTCGCACTTGCCTCGACCACCGCTCCCTATTACCTCGAAGTGGCAGCAGCGGCCGGCGCCTATGAGCTGATCATCGAGCAACCGATGCCGGCCAATGTCGCGCCGGTAGAGCAGCGCGCCTTCTCCGGCCGCGTGCAACAGGTGTCGCCGTACTTCTGGCTGCCGGCGGGCTCCTACACGGTCAACGTTCAGGCAGATGCCTATGCCCTGCGGGCGTGGCTGTACCGGCTGGACGACCTCGGCGGTGCAGCGGTGATCAGCCCGCTGACCGGCTACTTCTCCGGGAAGCTGATCGATACGACGATCCCACCCGGTTACACCTCGGTGCCGGTAGACCTGCCGGAAGACGGCATCTACCTGCTGTATATCTGGGCCGAGGGCACGGAATCGCTGGCATGGACGATCAGCGTCGACTGACCGAGCGGGGCACCGCTGGTCGCCGTTGCGGCCCGCTGCCCTGGGTGGTGTTCTGGTGCGGTACCGGCGGGTGTGCAGGTGGTCGAGTGGCGAGAAGGCGATGCTGATCGCCGGGTGCCCTGATCGTTGTGCCACTTGCCGGAGCCGGCCAGCGCCCGATAGCCTCGCCACAACGTCACCGGGCGGGCAGCAGCAGTGAACACCTCGCAGGCCATCACACCGTATCTTTGCGCCGCGCGGGCGGCGGAAGCGATCTCGTTCTACATCGAGGCGTTCGGCGCCCGTGAGCACTACCGCATGACCGGCACGGATGGCCGCATCAATCATGCGGAGCTGGAGATCGGCGGCAGTACCTTCTACCTGAGCGACGAGTCACCGGAGCAAGGCATCCGTTCACCGCTGGCACTCGATGGGCACGCGGTGTCGTTCGTGCTGGCGGTGATGGACGCCGGTGCTGCGATGGCGCAGGCGCTGGGGGCGGGCGCGGCGCTGCGCCATCCGCTCACACAGGAGCCTTACGGGCAGATCGGCACACTGGTGGACCCTTTTGGCCACCACTGGCAGATCTGGCAGCCCGATCCGGCCTACCAGCCACCGGAGTGAGGGGCAGAGGGAGCGGCTATGGGAGAGCAGCAGGTGATCGCCCGAGTGCGGATGCTATGCCTCGCCCTGCCGGAGGCGGTGGAGCGGCCGATGGAGCATCACACGTCACCGAGTTTCCGCATTCGCGACAA
>CAUJGQ010000144.1 GCA_963170165.1 Chloroflexota bacterium
GTAGCTCAGATGGATAGAGCAGCCGCCTCCTAAGCGGCAGGTCGGCCGTTCGAATCGGCCCGGGGATACCGCTGCAACGCCCCCCATCCCTGGAGAGGCGCCGTGCCTGCTTGGGACTATGGGGCGGCAGCCCGGCTACCCGCGGCGGGCTCTCGCGGCTGGAGCACCTGTTCCCAGCGGCCATCAAACGCCGTCCGCCGCCGTGCACGTGTGCCCCACACCGTGCCACATGCCGGGCAACGCGCCGATTCGCTGTTCGGCCCGGCGCTCAGATCGATCTCCCACTCAATCGTTCGGTTAGCCCGGCACCGGGCACACCACCGCTCCGCCATCACACACCTCCCATTGCCGGGCTCACGCGCCGCCGCAGCAGGCTACGACCGGCAGCCGGTTGCGGCGCAGGTACGCTGCTCCACTCTGCCGGTGGCCGGCGCGCGATCTCAACGCCACCTGGGCCGAACACGCGCAGCTCCTCATCCGGGTGCTGCCGCCTCCATGCGCTCATCGCAGCCAGTAGATCAGCAGCTGCAGTGAAATCCGCGATAGCGGCCGGCGCCTCATCTGGCAGCCGCACGGCGATCAGCGTGAACACAAGATCCTCAGGCTCAGCGGAAAACGCCGTCACATCATCGACCTCATCGACGTGCTCATGGGCGGGGCGCGGCCGGGCATAGCCAACCACCGACAGGGCGAGCGCGGCCACCCCGCCTGTGAAGAACAGTGCGTGCGCCCACTCCAGAGCGCCGGGCAGCGTCCCGCCTGCGCCCGATGGTGGCTGCAGGGCAATAGAGAGCGACACCACAAGTAGCAGCGCTGCTGATAGCGCCACGGCGTACAGTGGATAGGCTGCGCCCCAGCGCAACCGCGCGAGCATGTTCACTGGTCGCCCCCGGCAACCACCCCACGTCGCGTATCCTACGTCAGCCGTTCATTGCGTTTCCACGACACTGAACCAGAATGACGGCCAATTCATTCCCAGCGCCTCGCGTATACTCGTGTTTACTCGCTCATCATGTTGCGTTGTACGTGGCAGCCGCCAGGCATAACCGCTTGACCGAACGCCGGGCGCCGTCGGTTACCGTAGAGTGCACCCCATCACCAAGGAGTACCCGGATGTCCTCATTGCCGCTCGTGATCGCGCATGCCGCCTGCAAAGGGCATGCGCCGGAGAACACCTTGGCAGGCATCCGTGCCGCCCTTGCCCTGGAGGTCGACGCGATTGAAATCGATGTGCATTGCAGCGCGGACCGCGTACCTGTGCTGATGCACGACGCCACCGTGGACCGCACGACTGACGGTACGGGCGCCGTTGCGTCGCTGCCGCTGGCGGCACTGCGCACGCTGGACGCGGGGGCGCGCAGCCATGACGGCCGCTTCGCTGGTGAACGCATCCCCACGCTGGCAGAGACGCTCGACCTAACCCGGGGCCGCTGCCTGCTCATTGTGGAGATCAAGGCTGAGGGCATCGAGCAAGCAGTGTGGGACGTGGTGCAGGATGCGCCGTCAGAGGTCATGGTCTGGTCCTTCCGCCTTGACGTCGTGCGCCGCATGCGGCAGATCGCTCCCGCGATCCCCAGCTGCCTGCTCTCACCACCGCTTGACGGCCGCCCCCCGGAGGGGCTGTTTCGTGCCGCGTTGGAGGGGGGCCAGCAGGGCATCTCGCTGTACCACACCAGCATCGACCGCGCGCTGGTACATGCCGCCGTACGCCGCGGGCTGACCAGCTTTGCCTGGACCGCCGACGATCCGGCCGACCATGCCCGCCTAATCGGGACGGGCGTGGCCGGCATCGTCACCAATGTCCCAGACGTGTTGCTGGGTGTCCTGAGGGCAAGCACCGCTGCCGGCTGAGCGGGCCGGTTAGCAGGCGGCCATACGCCTGTGCTGCTGGCTCGGTGACGGCTACTTCATCCGGGGCATTGTCCGCCGGTGTAGAATGGCGACCATACAGGGGTAGCCCGCGTCACGGGCCGCCATCCGCGCCATCCCGGCCGCGGAGCAGAGGAGCGCTGTGGAGCGGTACGACGTCGCCGTTATCGGCGGTGGTTGGGGCGGCTACACCGCGGCCGTGCAGTCTGCCCGCCACGGGCTACGGGTGGCGCTTGTCGAACGCGACAAGTTGGGTGGCACCTGCCTGCACCGTGGCTGTATCCCTACCAAGGTGATGCTGCAGACCGCCGATGTGCTCGCGCTCGCACGCCACGCCGCTGACCTGGGTGTCGATATCCCCTCTGCCACGCTGGACTATGACCGGGTGCGCGGGCGGATGGATGAGGTTATCGGTCAGTTATACCGCGGCCTGCAATCGGTGGTGCGTGCCGCCAAGCTGACGAGCATCACGGGAACTGCACACATCGCCGCCCCTGGCCGTGTCATGGTTGACAGCCAGGAAGAACTAGAGGCCGGAGCGATCGTGATCGCCACCGGCTCCCGCCCGCGTCCGCTGCCCGGCCTGCCGTTCAACGGTGAGACAGTGGTCAGCAGCGATGATCTCCTGCAGCGGCAGCGCGTTCCTTCCTCAGTGGTGATCGCCGGCGCCGGCGCGGTGGGCGTTGAGTTTGCGTCGTGCATGGCAGATTTCGGCGCGGCCGTCACGCTGGTCGAGCTGGCCCCTCGAATCGTGCCGCTGGAGGACCGCGACATCGCGGCCGGGCTGGCGCGGGCCCTGTCAGCACGTGGCATCCGCATCATCACCGGTAGCAGCGTCGTGGCCGGCGAGGTGGCGCCGGTCGATGGCGGGATGCGTGTCCCCGTGCGCGGCCGTGATCAGGAGCAGGTGCTGGATGCCGAGCTCTTGCTCGTGGCGGTGGGACGAGCGCCGGTGACCGACGGGCTCGATCTTGAGGCGTTGGGCGTCAAGACCGAGCGCGGCTACGTGGTGGTTGACGATGCGATGCGCACGTCGGTTCCGGGCATCTACGCCGTCGGTGATGTGAACGGGGGCCTGCAACTGGCGCATGTCGCCGCCGCCGAGGGGGCGCTTGCCGCTGATGTCATCGCCGGCAAACCGTCGCCGCCGCTGGCCTATGCGCGTCTGCCCCGCGCCACCTACTGCCGGCCGCAGGTCGCCAGCGCCGGCCTGACCGAAGACGAGGCTGCAGCCGCAGGCTTCGCAGTCAAGGCCGGCCGTAGCCACTTCCGTGCTAACGGCAAGGCACTGATCGCAGGCGAGCCAGACGGCCTGGTCAAAGTGGTAGCGGACGGGGCCACCGGTGATGTGTTGGGCGTCCATATCCTGGGCGCGCACAGCACGGAACTAATCGCCGAAGTGGCGTTGGGTCAGTTACTGAACATGGCGGTGTGGGAACTGGCGGCAGCGGTTTATCCGCATCCCACGCTGTCGGAAGCGATCGGTGAGGCGGCGGCGGCGGCGGAGCGCCGGTCATGAGCAGCAGGGCACCGGCGGAGCGCGGAGCGCGGCCGTCAGGCACGAAGGAGGCGGCGGATGGCCACGGCACGTGAGTCCGCGCGGCGCAGCACCAAGCAGGGGGCCGAGCCCCATGTCGGCATCCCCAATGACCAGTTGCTGAAGATGTACCGGGATATGGTGCTCACACGGCGCGTGACGGACCGCATGATTGCCTTGCAGCGCCAGGGCCGGGTCGCGTTCTTCATATCCGGGCAGGGGCAGGAGGCAACCCAGGTCGGCGTCACGCATGCTATCAAGCGCGGCACGGACTGGGTGTTCCCCTACTATCGCGATCAGGGCGTGTGCATCGCACTGGGGATGACCGCGCGCGAGCTGATGCTCGACCTGTTCGGCAAAGCCGAGGGCCCGTGCTCCCACGGCCGGCAGATGCCCTCGCATTTTGGCCACGCGGCGCTGCGCATGGTCTCCGGCTCCAGCCCGGTTGCCACGCAGACACTCCATGCCGTCGGTTGCGCCCTGGCCGCCAAGCTCCGGGGGCTGCCCGAGGTGTGCATCACCTCCCTGGGCGAAGGCTCGACCGGCCAGGGCGACTTTCACGAGGCGATGAATTTCGCCGGGGTGCACAAGCTGCCCGTCATCTTCATCGTGGAGAACAACGGCTACGCCATCTCCCAGCCGCAGTCCAAAGAGATGGCGGTCAAGGACGTGGCTGACCGTGCCGCCGGGTACGGGTTCCGCGGCTCCGTGGTGGATGGCAACGACATCATGGCCGTCTACCAGACCACGCGCTGGGCCGTAGAGGAGGCCCGCCGCGGTCACGGTCCGTCGCTGGTCGAGTGCAAGACGTATCGCATCGTCCCGCACTCCTCCTCCGATGATGACCGTCGTTACCGCACGCGCAAGGAGGTCGAGGAGTGGGTGAAGCGTGACCCCATTGATCGCTTCCAGAAGTACCTGCTCGGCGCCGGCATCCTGAGCGAAGAGACCGACGAGCAAATGCGGGCGGGCATCGAGGAGGAAGTGACCGACGCGGTGCGCTATGCCGAGCAGGCGGCGGATCCGGATCCCGCCGAAGCGCTCAAGCACGTCTATGCCCACCAGCCGACCGGCTTCCCCTAGGCGCCGGCCGCTGAGACGAAAGGAGGGGGCAGCGGCCTGCCGCCATCGCGGGCCGGCGGGCCACTGCCCGGCGCCATGCCCGTACGCAGCGTTCTTGAGGCGATTCGCGACGCGCTCCGCGAGGAAATGGCCGACGATGAGCGCGTGTTCATTCTCGGCGAGGACGTCGAAGAGGGCGGCGTGTTTCGCGCCACCGATGGGCTATTGGAGAAGTTTGGCGCCGAGCGCGTGATGGATACGCCGCTGGCCGAGTCCAGCATCATCGGCGTAGCAATCGGCGCCTCACTCAACGGCCTGTTGCCGGTGGCCGAAATCCAATTCGCCGACTTCATCCTGCCGGCCGTCAACCAGCTGATCAGCGAGGCAGCCAAGCTACGGTACCGCTCGGCCGGGGACTTCACCTGCCCCATGACCGTGCGCTCTCCCTATGGTGGCGGCATCCGCGGCGGGCTGTATCACTCCCAGTGCGTGGAGGCGCTGTTTGCCCACGTGCCCGGGCTGAAGATCGTCTGCCCATCCACGCCGTATGACTACAAGGGCCTGCTCAAGGCGGCAATCCGCGACCCTGACCCCGTGCTGTTCTTCGAGCACAAGAAGACCTATCACCTGCTGCGGGGCGAAGTGCCGGATCGCGACTTCACCGTACCCATCGGCAAGGCGGAAGTGCGCCGCCGGGGCGACGACCTCACCGTCTTTAGCTACGGATTGGCCGCCCACTACACCATGGAGGCAGCCGAGCGGCTCTCCGGAGAGGGTATCCAGGCGACTGTGGTGGACCTGCGCACAATCCAGCCGCTGGACCGGGCCACCATCATCGACGAGGCCAAGGCGACCGGCAAGATACTGATCGTCCACGAGGACAACCTGACAGGCGGCGTCGGCGCTGAGATAGCAGCCACCATCGCACAGGCGGCATTTGAGTACCTGGATGCGCCGATCATGCGTCTGGCCGGGCCGGATGTGCCCGCCGTCCCGTACGCCCAGGCGCTGGAAGACTGGTACATGCTCAACACCGACAAAATCGCCGATGCCATGCGCCGGCTGGCTGCATATTAGATCGCCCATCCCCGCGCCCGGAGGTCAGCGATGCCCGCGTTTGTCATGCCACAGCTCGGTGAGAGCGATGTCGAGGGCACGGTGCTGCGCTGGCTCAAGCAGCCGGGCGAGCATGTCCGCGCCGACGAGCCGCTGGTTGAGGTGGAAACCGAGAAGGTCAACGTCGAGATCCCATCGCCATTCGAAGGCACGCTCACTTCCGTCCTGGTGCAGGAGGGCGAAACCGTCCCCGTCGGCGCGACGCTGGCAGTGATTGGCGCCGCCACGGCGGAGGAGATGTCCGCAGTGCCGCCGCCGGTCCCGACGCCTGCACCGGAGCCGGCGGCCGTCACCGCCCCACCGGCCGCCGCCCGCAATGGTGCGACGCCCCCGGTGCCCCCTGCCGTGGCCCAACCCGATGGTGGCCGCTACTCACCCGCCGTGCTGCGGCTGGCCTCGGAGCACCAGGTCGACCTGAACCGAATCCGAGGCACCGGCATGAACGGCCGGGTGACGCGCAAGGATGTCCAGGCGTACATCGATAGCGGCGGGCTACGCGGGGCAGCGGTCTCGCCACCGGCGGTGGTGGCCGCGCCGGTGGCCGCTCCTGCGGTTGAGCTTCCACAGCCGGCCACGCCGCCACCTGCCACACCGGCACCGGCCGCCACAGATGAGGAGATCGTCAAGCCCAGCGCCACACGTCTAACCATCGCGCGCAATATGCTGCGCGCCGCCCAGAGTATCCCCGCCGCCTGGATGGTGGTCGAGGTCGATGTCACCAAGCTCGTGCGGTTGCGAACGGCGCTCAAAGAGGAATTCGAGCGACGCGAAGGAGTGTCGCTAAGCTATCTGCCGTTCGTCATCAAAGCGCTGGCCGAGACGCTAAAAGAACACCCGATGCTCAACAGCCAGTGGCGCGACGATCAGATCGTGCTTAAGAAGCGGGTGAACATCGGTATTGCCGTCGGCTCTGACGAGGGTCTGGTCGTACCCAACATCCACGACGCTGACCGGCTGTCCATCGCCGGGCTGGCGCATGCCGTCGTTGACCTGGCAGAGCGCGCGCGGACACGCAGACTGCGGCTGGAGGATGTCCAAGGTGGGACATTCACGCTGGACAACACCGGGGTGTTCGGCAGTGTGGTCAGCCAGCCGATCATCAACCCGCCGCAGTGCGCCATTCTCAGCACCGAGGCAATCATCAAGCGGCCGGTGGCCGTTGACGACGCCATCGCCATCCGCTCGCTGATGAACCTGTGCATCTCATTCGACCACCGCATCGTCGATGGCAGTCACGTTGGCCCGTTCATGCAGGCGATCAAACGGCGGTTAGAGGCGTACGGCCCGGAGACAGGTGTGTATTGATGGCGGGCCGGTGAGGAGCGATCTGCCGCACCCCGCCGGCCCGCCGGTTACAGCGCCCGCTCGAAGAAGTCCACCATCAGCTTGACGGCCCGAAGCCGCTGCTCGGCATCGGTGCTGCCGTGGCCCTCGTCGGCGAACTCCACATACTCAAAGTCCTCACCGGCCGTTCGCCCGGCCGCCAGCAGCGCGTCGCGGAACACGCGCGCCTGCTCAATCGGGCAGCGCGGGTCATTCGCGCCGTGAAGGATCAGCAGGTTTGCTCTCAGGTTGGCGGCATGGGTCAACGCGCTGCGCTCCCGCCACAGGGCCGCGTTCCCCTCGGGATCGCCCATCTGTTGTCGCAGATAATACTTGAAGTGCTCCATCGAATGGTCGTACAGCAGCTTCAGATCCGTGATGCCAACCCACGCAACCCCCGCTTTCCACAGCTCGGGGCGGCGGGTGGTAGCGATGTACGTCATGTAACCACCGTAGCTGCCGCCGAAGACGCCAATGCGCTCCGGATCCACGTACGGCAATGCCCGCAGGTACTCCGCGCCCGCCACGATGTCATCGAGGTCGCCACCGCCCCAGTCGTGGCGGTTCGCCTCACGATAAGCGCGGCCGTAGCCGGTGCTGCCGCGCGGGTTCGGCTCCAGCACCACATAGCCCGCGCTGACGAGATACTGCGCGAAAGGGTCAAATCCCCGAAAGAACTGTGCCGTAGGCCCGCCGTGCACATTGACGACCGCAGGCAGGCGGGCTCCTGGCGCCGCATCACGCGGGCGGTAGAGCAGCGCCGGGACGCGTGTGCCGTCTGCCGAGCTGTACCAGACATGCTCGGAGGGCACAAAGGCGGCCGGATCAATACTGCCGTACGCCGGCCGCAGCAGTTCGGTCGTGCTGCCATCGGTTAGGCGGTACAGCAATAGCGCTGGTCGCGCCGTCTCGCTGGTGTAGGAGACGACCAGCGCAGTGCCACCCAACGCGAAGTCCGTGCCGGCCGCCACGCCCGGGGGGAGGTCCAGTAGCCGGCGCTCGCCGGTAGCGACCTCATACAGCACCGGCCGGATCTGGCTGTCTCGGTTCTGGATACAAGCCAGCCAGCGGCCGTCCTTGGAGAAGCCCGCCGCTGACTCGCTGGACCCGGCTTCGCTCAGCCAGCGGAGATCGCCAGTTGCCAGTTCGAGCAGACCGGCACGGTTATCACCCGTGGCATCGGACACGACCGCCAGATAGCGGCCATCCGGCGACCAATCCGCGATTGACTCGCGGGTCCCTTCGCTGACGCGGAACACCATGCGCTGACCGCTGCCATCGGCGTTCATCACGTAACCATCGGCGTTGCCGAGGTCAGCCGACTCGTTCGTGTTGTAGGCAATCATCGCACCATCAGGGCTGTAGACTGCCGACTGGACGGGGAAGCGATAGCTGGTCAGGCGCTGGTAGTCGCTGCCATCTGGACGGATCCGCCACAGATTCATCTGGCCTTCGCGGTTCGTGGCGACGACCAACCACTGATCATCAGGGCTGAACTGGACCGGATACTCCTGGCAGCCAGGATGGTCGGTCAGCCGCGATACTTCACCGGAGGCGGCATCGATGGCATAGAGGTCATGTTGCTCGTTGCCGTCGAGATCTTTGCTGAATACGATGCGGTCACCGGCCCGGTTCCACACGAACCCAGCATGCAGCGCACGCGGCACCTCACCATGGCTCAGCTGCCGCGCCTCGCCATTGGGGAGATCGATCGTGTACATCTCCATGCGCCCGGAATGATCAGCGTAGTAGGCCAGGCGGGTGCCCTGCTCATTGACCGCCGGCATGTAGTAATTCGGCAGCCGCACCAGCTCGTCGAGCGGCAGCCTGCTTTGTGAAGTCGCGGTCATCAACTACCCCTCCAAGGTACCGTGTGCCTGATATGGTACGACGGTGGCCACGCACGTGGAGACGTGGCGTGGGTTACACTGCGACACGGAACCCCCACCAGCCGCAGACAAGGAGCACCGTCATGACGATCCTGGAAACGTACGAGCGCACGCATGCCCGGTCCGCCGCCATGCACCGAACCGCGCTGTCCGTATTCCCAGACGGCGTGACGCACGACACCCGCCGCTTCACACCCTTCCCGTTGTACGTAGAGCGGGCACAGGGACCGCGCAAGTGGGATGTGGACGGCAACGAACTGATCGATTACGTCACCGGGCACGGTGCGCTGCTGCTGGGCCATGGCCGGGCAGAGGTGGTGGAGGCCGTTCAGCGACAGGCGGCGCTCGGAACCCACCTGGGCGCATCGCACGAACATGAGATCGCCTGGGGCCGCTGGGTGCAGCAGTTGATCCCTTCAGCGGAACGCGTGCGCTTCACCTCGTCTGGAACCGAGTCCGTGCAGATGGCCGTCCGCCTGGCCCGCGCCTTCACCGGGCGCGAGCTGCTGCTGAAGTTTGAGGACCACTTCCACGGCTGGAGCGACACCGTCTCGCTGATGCATCCCGGCGACGACGGGCCGCCCGCTGTCAGCGGCGTGACCAGCGGTGCGCTGGAGTCTCAGTTGGTCCTGCCGGTCAACAATGTGGCTGTGCTGGAGCGAACCATCGCCGAGCACCGCGGGGAGATTGCGGCTGCAATCATCGAGCCCACCGGCGCACACATGGGCGGTGTGCCGGTCGAAGTTGATTTCCTGTTCGAGCTGCGCCGCCTGACCGAGCAGGAAGGCATTGTCCTGATCTTCGATGAGGTCGTTACCGGCTTCCGGGTGTCGCCCGGCGGCGCCCAGGCGTACTACGGCCTCACTCCAGACATGACCACACTCGCCAAGATCCTGGCGGGCGGGTTGCCCGGCGGTGCGGTCACAGGACGGGCAGACATCCTCAGCGAGATGAACTTCACCGATGGCGCCGGCAATCCCCGCGCCCGCCGGGTCTCGCACCCTGGCACGTTCAATGCGAACCCGCTCAGCGCCGTGGCCGGCGCCGCCGCTCTGGCCATCGTTGCCACCGGCGAGCCACACCAGGCAGCTAACCGCGCGGCGCTGCGGCTGGCGCGGGGGATGAACGACGTCATTCGCCGCCACGAGATCGCGGGCTGCGTCTACGGGCAGGGCTCCATCCTGCACATTCTCCTGGGCCATGAGACGTCTCCGCCGGAGGACGGCATCACCTGGAACTGGACAGGCGCCGATCGCTCCCACGTGCCCCACACCGGCCCGGCGCTGACCGCGGCATTCCGCCGCGCCATGATCAATGAGGGCGTCGATCCGATGGGCACCCGCCTGATCGTCGGCGCCGCCCACGATGACGAGGAGGTCGAGTACACCATCGCTGCCTTTGACCGCTCGCTCGGACATCTCCAGGAGGAACGCCTGCTGTAGCGCGCCTCCTGCCGGACCGGAGGAATGCCATGCGGTACGTTAAAACTCCCGAGGATATCGCGCGCCTGCGCGCCATCTACGCCGAACCGCAGTTCCTGCAATCACGCGTGCTGGCGGTTCAGTTTGAGACTGCACCGGAGGTGGTTGCCGCCGTGCTGCCGCCGCCACTGCAACCCGCCGCCCGGCCGCTCGCGTCGGTCAGCGTCATGGACTTCGCCGCCTCCAATTGCGTCGGGCCGTTTGCCGGTGCGTCGCTTACTGTTCGCGCCCGCTACGGTGACCTCGAGGGCGGCTATTGCGTCACCATGCCCATGAACACCGACAGTGCCATTGTCTTCGGGCGCGAGCTGTACGGTGAGCCAAAGCGCCAGGCGCGGATCAGCCTGACGCGCACCGGCGCGGATGTCACGGGTACGGTGGAACGATTTGGCGTGACGTACATCGAGCTACACGCCGGCCTCACCGAACAGCACACGCCGCAGCCGGCGGAGGGGTCAACCTTCCACTTCAAGTACACGCATCGGGCCGATGGCCTCGGCTTCGACACCGATCCACTGCTCCTCCACATCCGTTCGCGCACCGTGCTCCGCCATCTGGAACGCGGCACGGGCTCGATCACGTTCCGCGAACTGGTGCATGACCCGGTGGTTGACTTCCCGATTATGCGCGTCTTGGGCGCGACGTATACGGAAGGCGACGTGTTCACGTACGGCAGGACGCTGACATCGGTGCCGGCGGAGGAATTCCTGCCGTACGCCTTCGGCAAGATCGACGCCATGGATGTGCTGGGCGTGGTGCCGGTGGGAGCGTAGCAGCCAGTCTCCTACACGGCCCCCGCGATGCCATGCCCCTGAGCCGGCGCTGCGGCTCGACGCCGCCGGTGACCACGGCGGAAGGGGCCGGGGCCACGTGCCATCGCCCGCCGCGAGGGTATCTGGTGGTCCTGCAGCGCGCGCCAGTGGTGTTCGCACCGACCGGCGTGGAGCCGGTCACGCTCGCCGAGCTGCGGAGGGTTGCGGATAGCATCGAGGCGCGGGCCGGCGTGTCGTGGCCGTGCCGTCATCCCGGGCCGCTACACTAACGCCAGGAGGCGGCGTATGAAGATTCTCGTCCTGGGCGGCACCATCTTTCTCGGACGCCACCTCGTCGATGCGGCGCTGGCGCGCGACCATGAGGTGACACTGTTCAACCGCGGCCAGCACCATCCCGACTTGTATCCCGACCTCGAGAAGCTGCGGGGCGACCGCGATGGCGTGCTCCAGGTGCTGGAAGGACGGGAATGGGACGCCGTCTTTGACCCATCCGGCTATGTGCCGCGCCTGGTCAGCGCGTCAGCCAGGCTGCTGGCCGGTGCGGTGCAGCACTACACCTTCATTTCGTCTATATCGGTGTACCGCGACTTCAAGCTCCCGGGCCTCGACGAGGCGTATCCGGCGGCCACCATCGAAGATGAGACCAGTGAGGATGTCACCCAGCACTACGGCCCGCTGAAGGCGCTGAGTGAACGCGCCGCTGAGGCTGCCATGCCGGGCCGCGTGCTGCACGTGCGCGCCGGGCTGATTGTTGGCCCGCACGACCCCACCAACCGCTTCACGTACTGGCCCGCGCGGCTGGCCCGCGGTGGCGAGGTACTGGCGCCCGGCCGTCCCGATCGCGCTGTCCAGATCATCGACGCTCGCGACCTGGCCGAATGGATCGTGCGCATGGCCGAGGAGCGCCGGGCCGGTGTGTTCAACGCCACCGGGCCCGAGTCACGTCTGACCATGGCCGAAGTGCTGGATGCCTGCCATCACGAGGCCGGGACCGATGCCCAGCTTACGTGGGTGGATGAGCGCTTTCTACTGGAGAACGGTGTACAGCCATGGATGGAGCTGCCGCTGTGGGTGCCAAGTACGCCAGACTATGCCGGTTTCGCCGCCGTGGACTGCCGCAAGGCCTTTCGCGCCGGGCTGGTCTTCCGCCCGCTGGCCGGTACCATCGCGGACACGCTGGCGTGGGATGGCACCCTGCCGCCGGAGCACGAGCGCCGCGCCGGGATGGAGCCTGAGCGCGAGGTGCAACTGCTGCGCCGCTGGCATGAGCAGACACACGAGTGACCACCGTGGCTGGTGCGCCGGACGCTCCCTATCCCAATACCGAAGGGCACCCATCGCTGCCAGAGCCCGCGGGCTTCGGCATGCTGCTGCCGCGTATCCTCGTGCCGCCACCGGGCCCGCGCTCCCTGGCTCTGGCCGAGCGGCTGGTACGGTCCGAGGCGCCAGCCATCTCCACCCTGGCCAACGGCGACCGGCCGGTTGTGTGGCATTCGGCCGCCGGCTCCAACGTCATGGACGTAGATGGCAATGTCTATATCGATACCACCGCCGCCTTCGGCGTGGCGTCGGTTGGTCACCGGCATCCGGAGGTGGTGCGCGCCGTGCAGGAGCAGGCGGGGCGGCTGCTGCACGGCATGGGTGACTTCTCGCCGGCGGAGCCGCGGGCAGCGCTCGCGTCCCGGCTGGCGGCGATGGCGCCGATGCAGCCGGCCACCGTTCTGTTCGGGCTGACCGGCTCCGATGCCGTGGAGCTGGCACTGAAAGTCGCGGCTGTGGCTACCGGTCGCCCCGGCGTTATCGCATTCGATGCCGCCTTCCACGGGCAATCGTACGGGGCGCTGGCGGTCACGGGACGGGAGCACTTCCGCGCGGCGTTTGCCGCTCAGTTGGGCCGGCATGTGCTCCGCGCGCCGTACCCCTACCCTTACCGCTTTGATGGCTCCCCAGAGGACTGCGCTGCCGCCTCACTCGACGCGGTTGAACACCTGCTGGCCGGACCGCCGCCCACCTCCGGGCCGGTTGGGGCTGTGATTGTCGAGCCAGTTGCCGGCCGCGAAGGGGAGATCGTGCCACCGCCGGGCTTTCTGCGCGGGCTGCGCGCGCTGTGCGACCAGTATGACGTCCTGCTGATCACGGATGAGGTGTACACCGGTCTGGGCCGCTGCGGGCGTGTGTTCGCGGTGGAGCATGAGGGGATCATCCCAGACCTACTGTGCGCCGGCAAAGCCCTGGGCGGCGGTATGCCCGTGTCCGCGGTGCTGGGCCGTGCGGACGTGATGGCAGCCTGGCGGCCGGTGACGCCAGAAGCACCGCATGCCAGCACCTTCCTGGCACATCCGGTATCGGCGGCGGCGGCACTGGCGGTCCTGGACATCATCGCCACTGAGCAACTGGTGCAGCGCGCTGCGCAATGCGGCCACCAGCTGCGGGGCCTGCTGGAGCATCTGGCCGCGCGCCATCCCAGCGCCGGCCAGGTGCGCAACCTGGGCATGATGGCGGCGATAGAACTGGTCCGCGACCGCGCTACCCGCGCCCCTGCGCCGGAGCTGATAGCTCCGGTGCTGGCGGCGGCGCTGGAGCGTGGTGTCATCCTCCTGCCCGGCGGCATGCACGGTAACGTGCTCTCCTTCGGGCCGCCGCTTACGATCCGTGAGGAACAGCTCGAATTCGCAGTGAATGCGATTGACGAGGCACTGACCGTGACCGGACAATAACATCAAGCCTCAGTAACATGACGGCGCTCCCATCTGTTTAATCTGCGAGCCGTTACGTCGAGCCCCTGCGCGGCCGAGGATGTCATCATGCCCCGTCGATTCGTGCTCGCGCTGGCGTTTGCATGGCTTGCACTGTCTGCCTGTGGCCGGGTCGAGGGCCAGGCCGCGGACGAACCTTCCCGCGCCGCCTCCAGCGAGACGCCGCGGCCGGCCGCCACCTTCGCGTTTGACCCCGTGACCGCGACCCCGTCCCCCTCTCCCAGCCCCACGCGGACGCCATCCCCGACACCGAGCCCAAGTCCAACCCGCACCCCGTCACCGGCGCCAACACGGACGCCTGAGCCGTCCATCACGATCCCGACGCAGGGCGCGGCCTTCGTGGTAGGTGAAGGTGTAGCGCTGCGCTCTGCCCCCTCCACCTCCACCGGACAGATCCTCCGGCGTCTGGGCAACCTGGAGGAGGTACAACTCCTCGGCGCCGTCAAGGGTGAGCGATTCGTCGTCGGCGATCAAGATTGGCCGATGGCCTATCAGTCCTGGACCGACACCTGGTACCGCGTTGAGGGTGGCTTCATCTACTCGGCCTTTGTGTTTGTGCCACGCGGCGGTGAAAGCAGCCCCTTCGCCCGAGGCGGCGCCCGCACCATCGAGGTGGACATCCGTACGCAGACCCTGCGCGCCCTGATCGGCGGCCAGGTCATCTTCACGGCGGCTGTCACCACCGGCAAACCCGGCTTCGATACCCCCACCGGTAGGTTTACCGTCGGCAGTTGGGGGCGAGTGGCGAATGAGACGATGACCTCCGGCCAGGCAGCGATCACCGACCCTGCTGAGGCCTACAACGTCAAGAACGTGCTGTACACCCAGTACTTCGACGGCGAGGGCAACGCCCTTCATCTCAACTACTGGCAGCCCGAGAGCGTCTTCGGGGCAGCCCGCACGTCTCACGGATGCGTCGGGCTGCTGATTCATGATGCCCAATGGCTGTGGTTCTTCGCCCAGGGCGGCGTGGCACTGACCATCTCATGACAAGCGATCCACACCTGAACCCCAGCGGAAACCCTCATCTGGCCACCAACCTCGCGCGGTGGGAGGAACTGGCGCTGCTCCATCCAGAGACGGCGTCGTACGATGTCGCCGGCTTCCGGGCGGGCCGCAACGCGCTCAAACCCATCGAGATCCGCGAGCTGACTGACGTGGTGGGCCGCTCTCTGCTGCATCTGATGTGCCACTTCGGGCTGGATACCCTGTCCTGGGCGCGGATGGGAGCGCGGGTCACGGGCGTCGATTGGTCCGCCAACGCCATCGCGGTGGCCCGCGCGCTGGCCGCAGACACCGGCATCGACGCCCGCTTCGTCCAGTCCAACGTCTACGACCTGCCCGCCAGTCTCGGCGGAACCTTTGACATCGTGTTCACCTCCTATGGTGTGCTGGGCTGGTTACCAGACCTGCGCCAGTGGGCCGAGGTGATCGCCACCTTCCTTGCCCCCGGTGGCCGCTTCTACATCGTCGAAGCCCATCCAATCGCCTGGCTCTTTGACGATGCGCCCGGCGCCACCGAACTGCGCGTTGCCTATCCGTACTTCGGCGATGCCGGTCCGGTGCGTACCGACAGCGACGGCTCGTACGCCGACCGCTCCGCCGCCGTGGTCAATCGCACCGAGTATTGCTGGAGCCACGGGCTGGGTGAGATCGTCACCGCATTGAGCGACGCGGGGTTGCATGTTCAGTTCCTGCACGAACATCGTGAGCTTCCCTGGCAACTGCTGCCGTTCATGACTGAGCGTGGGGATGGCATGTGGACGCTGCCCGGAGGACAGATCGCGGTGCCGCTGGCATTCTCGCTGCTGGCAACCCGATGACGGCCGAACGTCTGCGGCTGCCGGTGGCGGTGCATGTGCTGCTCCTCGATGGCGAGCAGGTGCTGCTGCTACGCCGTCACAACACCGGCTTCGAGGACGGCCGCTGGGGTGTCCCGGCCGGCCACCTCGACGGCGGAGAGACTGCGGTGCAAGCGGCGATCCGCGAAGCCTGGGAGGAGGCCGGCGTCACCATCGTGCCCGGCAACCTGTACCCAGCCTGTGTGCTGCACCGGCAGGCCGGATCAGGCGAGCGGATCGATTTCTTCTTCACAAGCCGCCTCTGGACCGGCGCCGTCGAGAATCGCGAGCCGCAGAAGTGCTTGGAGCTTGCGTGGTTCCCACTGGGCGCGTTGCCGCCAGACACAGTGGAGTACATCCGCGACGGCATCGCGCGGGCCGTGCGGGGTGACTGGTTCGGCGTTCACGGCTGGGAGCACGACCGCTAACGGGCCACATCCGTGGCGCTGGCCCAACCATACGGCCCGTACGGACCGACCGCCACGAACTCGATCACGCCGTAACCGGTGGCTCCGCCCTCCACGGTCCACTCGCAGAGGACCTCGTGCAGTCCCGCGATGCGCCGCAGGGTCTCCGGGTCAGACAGGTCCCACACGTCCCCTTCCACCGCCAGCGCACCGTGATACTGGCCGTGGCGCCAGGGCGGGCCGTAGCCGGCGCCGCTCATATGGAGTGTGGTCAGCGGCCGGGCGGTGATCCGCAGCTGGCGTCCGTCTTCGGCCTTGAGCCACAGCTCGGGGACGGCCAGGCGGCGCGTGCCGCTGACCAGTTGGTGACGGTGGCGCATCTCGGTGAAGTGTGTCGGGGCGCCGTCTGTACCGTAAGGAGGCAGGATGGCGCCGGACTCATGCCAGCGGCTGCCGTCCTGCAATTCGCTCACGGTGTACATCAGGCAATACTCGGGATACTGCTGCGGTGACCAGTTCCAGAAGAACGTTCCCGGCGCCTGCGACGTGAGGCCGTTGCGTGGTTCGGGATCGCCCACAGGACGGATTCCCCAGGAGTGATCACGCGCTCCCCACCACCGATCCGGCGTGACGGTGGAGGTTCGTCCGTTGACCGTGATGCTGCCGCTCCACCGCCCGCACTGGGTCATGCGCAGGTAGTCCTGCACCACCCGCGGGCCTAGCCGCCGGTAGAATCGCGGCTCCTCGAACGGCGGTGACACTCCCTCGAACGTGAGGTCATAGCTAACGCCCCACTCATTCGGCTCGCAAGTGATGCGCAGCCGCCGGAGACCCTCCAGCACCTCAACCCGGTGCGGGCCAACGCGGGTGTTTAGCCGGTCCGCTCCCAGCTCGCGTGACGAGCGAATGACATACTGCCTGCCCCCGGTCACGACCGAGGTGAAGGCGTCAATTACTCCTAGATTGGGATACAACCCCATCCCCAGCACCAGCAAGACGTCACCATCGAGGTCGTGGCAGTTGAAGTAGTAGCGATCAAAGAAGTTGCGGTCTGACGTGGCAACCCGGTCAAACGTCTCCGGCGCCTGGTGGGCGAGAAAGTCATCCAGCGGTGTGAGCATAGCGTCGCTGTCCTCGGCGCGGCCCGTATCAGCGCGTTCGGGCCCATCTCAGGACGTGCTATCAGCCCCTGTGGCGTGCGTCAACCGCCCCGCTGCCGTTGCCGGGCGGCAACCGCTGTCCTCCGGCCAGCACGGGGGAGAACAGCTCACCGAGCGCGTCGAGGCGCTGCGGTGCGGTCGCGATCGTGAACATCGCCGGCCGGATCGCCCCCTGCTCAACCTCCTCCCAGCGTAGGGGCATCGAGACCGGGGCGCCCGGGCGTGGCCGCACGCTGTAGACCGCAACCGTGGTGTGGCCCTTGGCGTTCTGGGCGTAATCGACCATCACCCGATCCTTGCGGCGGGCCGGTCTGGGGTCGGTGGAGATCAGGCGCGGATGGTCAGTTTCCAGTGAGCGTGCCACCGTCAGCGCCGTGCGGTGGGTATCGTCGTAGCCTGGGCCACGCGCCAGCGGCACATAGATGTGCAATCCATCCCCACCAGAGGTCTTTGGATAGCCGGCAAGACCGAGACGCCTAAGCTCTCCCCGTACGAGCAACGCCGCTTCCAGCGCCAGCGGGAACAGCTCGGCCCGCACGATATCCAGGTCAAAGACGAGAAAGTCAGGGGCAGCGGGCTCGTCGATCCGCGACAACCAGGGATGCAGCTCGATGGCAGCCTGGTTTACCAGCCACAGCAGCGCCTGCAGGCAGCTGGCCAGCGGCATCAGGTTCGCTCGCCCGTCCGCGGCTGTCACATGGGTAAAGCGTGGCAGCCAGCCCGGCGCCGTCCGCGGCAGGCTCTGACGGTAGAACGACCGTCCGCTGATGCCCTGCGGGAACGGCCGCATTACCAGCGGGCGGTCACGCACATGCGGCAACAACACCGGCGCCACACGCTCGTAATAGGCGGCCAGATCGGCCTTGGTGATGCCATCGGCCGGCCACAGCAGCTTGTCTGGATGCGTGAGCAGGACGCGCGAAGGGGTCACAGGCAGGGGCCCACCGAGGCCGGATCATCGGGGCCGATATCCGACCCGCAGCCGCGTTCACACCGGCCGATGTCGGCGCAGCTCTCACAACAGTAAGGCACCCCTTCTTTGACGAACGGCTCACGGTCTTCATCGATGGTGCGGCCGCAACCGGCACACAGCGTCTGGACCACGATCATGGCGGCGCTCCCGGGCTTGTAGCTGGGCGGGCAGCCGGCATCGTCTCACTCACCCGCACCGTACTCCCGCCGTCGTGGCGCGCCAATACTCCCCAGGCGCCGTGGCGGTCGCCCTGCCACCTTCCGGCCGCATACAATCGCGTGCAGATAGTGCAAAGGCAGGGCACGTGACGGCGACCGGGCAATTGCTCGATGTGTTCCGCGGCGTGGGGCGGGAATTGCAGGCCCTGGGGCTGGTATATCCCGGCGCTGGCAACATGAGCGTGTGGACGCCGGAGGCCGTGATCATCACCGCCGAGGGCGCACGTCTGCACGACCTCGGGCCGGACGACCTCAGCCCTATCCGGCGCAGCACCATCGCGCCGGCCCGCCACCCGGCCCAGGATGCGCCGATTCATCGAGCTGTGTATGTGGTATCCGGCGCTCGGGCGGTGATGCACACCCATCCCCCACACGCTGCCGCCCTCTCGACTATCCGTGAGACGCTCACCCCTGAGGACCATGAGTCACGATTTGTGCTCGGTCTGGTGCCGGTGATTCGCTCACGCCGCAGCATGATCGACAACATTGCTGAGGCGCTAACCGTCAACGTGGCAGTGATGGTGGCCGGCCATGGCGCGTACGTGCGCGGTGAAAGCCTGCACGACTGCCTACGCCTCAGCGCCACGCTGGAGGCCAGCGCGCGATTGGTGTGGCTACGCGCGTCACTGCGCCCGAACGAGAGCTAATGCAGCCTACGCATCCGGAGAGAACTGGGCCCGCACGGCCGCGTCCTTCTCCTGCACAAGGGCGGCAAGGCCGGCCTGGAACTGCTCCATCCGCTCCCGGAGACCGGCATCGGAGGCGCCGAGGATACGGACAGCTAGCAGCCCAGCGTTGCGCGCGCCGCCGATGGCCATCGTCGCCACAGGCACGCCGGCGGGCATCTGCACGATCGAAAGCAAGGAGTCCAGTCCGTCAAGGTACTTCAGCGGCACCGGCACCCCGATCACCGGCAAGGGGGTGGCGCTGGCGACCATACCCGGCAGGTGTGCGGCGCCACCGGCTCCGGCGATGATCACACGGATGCCGCGCTCGGCAGCGGTGCGGGCATACTCCAGCATTGTGGCCGGTGTGCGATGCGCGGACATCACGCGCACTTCGCAGCCGACCCCAAACTCGGCCAGCGCCTCCACCGCGGCGCGCATGGCGGGCAAGTCCGAGCCGCTGCCCATAATCACGCCCACGACGACAGCGCCCGTCTTGGCCTCCGCGCTCATGCCGCCTCCTCCGAGCCTTCGGCGCCGCCCGTCCCGGCGAGCAGCGCAGCCGCCCGGCCGGCACGAGCACGCGCCTCGGCGATGACGGCGCCGAGTACGGTTACATGACCAAGCTTTCGCCCCGGCCGCGCCGCCTTGCCGTACAGGTGCACGTGCACCCCAGGCAGAGCGAGGGCATCCGGCAGGCGGGACATCAGGTCACCCGTCTGCGGGGCGCCCAGCACGTTGGCGGTAACCACAGCCGGAGCGGTCAGGCCCGACGCACCAAGCGGCCAGTCCAGCACCGCCCGCAAGTGGTTCTCGAACTGCGACGTAACGCAGCCTTCAATCGAGTAGTGGCCGGAGTTATGCGGGCGCACCGCCAGCTCATTGACCACCAGGGTGCCGGCCCGTGTCACAAACATCTCCACCGCCAGAATGCCGGTCACGCCCAGCGCCTCAGCGATGTGGAGCGCGAACGCCCTAGCGCTGTCTGCCAGACCGGTTGCAATGGGTGCGGGGGCGAGGACCTCGTGACAGATGCCGTCACGCTGCACCGTCTCCACGACCGGGTACGTCACCGCCTCGCCAGCTGGACGGCGCGCGACCAGCACTGCAATCTCGCGCTCAATGGCAATCCATTCCTCGGCCAGCATGAAGGTGCCGGCGGCGCGTGCACCAACCAGCACCTCGGCAGCGCCGGCCGGGGAGTGCACCACCCACACACCACGACCGTCATAACCTCCCCGACGCGCTTTGAGGACAACCGGCCAGCCATACGTCGCCGCAAACTCCTCCACCGCAGCCAGGTCCGGCACCGGCCGGAAAGCCGGCGCAGGCAGTCCGAGCTGCTCTAGCTCCCGGCGCTGAAACCACTTGTCCTGACCAACCGCCATCACGGCCGCGGACGGCCGCAGGATGTGACCTTCTGCCTCAAGCCTGCGCAGCAGTGCGGCATCAACCAGCTCGTGATCAAACGTCACCACGTCGCTGACGGCCGCCAGCGAGCGCAGCGCGTCAAGCGAGGTTGGCGGGCCGATCAGGCTCCGTGCGGCCACCAGGGCAGCGCTCTCGTCGGGCGCGGTGGCCAGTACCGCCGGGGTAAGCCCCAGCGGAATCGCGGCCTGAACCATCATGCGCGCAAGCTGGCCCGCGCCCACGATACCGGGGCGAGGAGCACGAGACTCGGTCATGGCATCGCCTCGCCTGCACGGGCGCCGTTGGCCAGCCCAAGCAGCGCACCGGCCGTCTGATGCTGTTCGAGCGGGTGACGCAACGGCAACTCCGGGTGGACGTGGTAGAGATTACGGCGGCCACTGCGCTCACGTGACACGTAGCCGGCGCTGGTTAGCTCGTTGACGATACGCTGCGCCGCACGTTCCGTGATGCCCACATGCAGAGCAATGTCCTTCAACCGGATGTTCGGGTTCTGCCCGATGCACACCAGCACGTGCGCGTGGTTCGTGAGAAATGTCCAGTTTCTCATGTTTCCCAATGCAGGTAACGCGATTCGCCCGTCGCCGTCAATCCCGGCCGGCCGTCAGTCAACCCCCAGCTCGGTCAGACGCGCGTCGTCGATGCCGAAGTGATGCGCCAGTTCATGCAGGACTGTCTGGCGCACCTGCTCCACGACTTCCCGGCTGGTGCGGCACTGCCGTTCAATCGGCTCCTGGAAGATGTACACGCGGTCAGGCAACGCCAGATGATAGCCGCCGCCGCGCTGGGCCAGCGGCGTTCCTACGTACAGACCGAGCAGCGTATCGCCCGGCGGCACGCCCGCGGCGCGCAAGTGTCCGGCGTCCGGCCGTGGCTCGACCAAGATGTCAACGTTGTCCAGCCGATCGCGAAACTCGTCCGGCAAGCGCGTGATGGCGCGCAACACGAGCCGCTCAAACCGGCGGCGCGGGATCAGGCCCACATCAGCCCTCCCACAACGCCTGGTAGTTCTCACCGGTGATGGCGCGGCGGACCTCCGCCTCCTGTTCGGCCTGGAGCGCTTCCAGCGCAGTGCTGACCATCGTCCCCGTGCCCGCGTGGCCGGTGTCTGCCAGCCGTTGCTCGACTGCGGACCACACCCCGGAACTCACAAGCAGGTCCGTGAACTTGGGCCAGTGGATCACGGTGATGCGTTCGGGCATTTTGAGGGACGGCCGCAACGCGCGCAACGAGCGAAACCGTTCTTCCGCCGAGTTCGCCGGCGCCACCAACTGCACCAGCGGGCCGGTGCGGTCATCCGTGCGCGGGTCCAGCAGCATCCGCTTGGGGATAATGAGAAAGCGAAAGATGATCACCTCCGCCGTACGTACGACGTTGATGATCTCGCCCACGTCAATGGGATAGTCGTTGTCCATCCCGCCAGCCGGCACGGCGCCCACGCTCCCCGTTGATGGCTACTGGAGACCGCTGTCCCAGCGGCTAGACCGGGTGCGGTAGCAGGCGGCCGGCCGGCGCCGGCGCGGCGGCGCGGGCATCTTCCCAGAAGCCGCAGTCTGTTGCGATCTCGTCGAGGAAGGGACCGATGCAGTCGAAGTCCGCGCGCACCGGAAACGTGCACAGGCACACCAGCGGGCCATCAGCCCGGGATGAGTCCATCGTTCGTCGCAGGTACCGGCAATCTGCCGCCAGCCGTACCGCCATGCATGTCCCTCCGGGTGCGGGCCCGCGCGGGGCGGGGCGCTTGTCTGCACACCGGCTGATTGTAGCAGCGCCGGGCCGCTAGCCGTAGTGCACCGATGGCAGTGTCAGTCGCGGGTGCCGGCCTGCCGGTCGGTGAGCGGGCCACTCTCCTGCGCCGGATGGTAGGGAAGGCGCTCCTCGTGGTGCGGACCGTCCGCCACGAACAGGCCCTTTACGACCGCCTCAGCACGCTCGGCAACACTCATCGGGCGCTTGGGCACGGCCGGCTTGACGGCGGGGACCGCACCGGACGCCACTTCCGCGTATGCGCGACTGAATTCAGCGCCGAACAGCACAATCTGTGCACTGAGGTACGCGAAGAACAGGAAGACGATCACGAATCCCAGTGTGCCGTAGACGGCGTCGTAGTTGCCGAAGTTCGCAATGTAGCGGGAGAAACCGATCTTCAGCACCTCCCAGCCGGCGGCCGCGAGCACGGCCCCCGGCAACGCATGACGCCAGGAAAGATCGGCATGCGGCACGACCTTGTAGGCAATCAGGAAGATCGGCAGCGATGCCGCCAGCGGGAAAATGAAGTACGCCAGGCCGAACAGCACGTCTGCCAGCACACTGAAGTCGCCGAAGATTTGCTGGCTAAAGCGCTGTAACAGTGCGATTGCGCCGGTGATCACCAGCGACGCCAGCACCAGCAGTCCAAGGCCGAGCACCATCCCCAGGTCAAGCAGCTTGCCTTGCACGAGCGGACGGGACCGCTCGACGCGAAACACAACGTTCAGCGCCGTGCGCATCGCCCCGAACAGCGCACTGGCGGAGTAGGCCACGCCCGCAAGGCCAAGCAGGCCGAGTCCAGCGCGGCCTGCCGTCACCGCGGCCAGCGCCCCTTCCAGGTCGGCACGGCCCGATTGCTCGTCCAGCGGTAGGTGCTCCAGCAGCGCGTCAATCATCCGCTCCTGCGCTCCCGGGTCATTGCGGAGCGCATAGCCACCGATCGTCACGGCGAACACCGTCAGCGGGAAGATCGACAGGAGCGCATAGTAGGCTATCGCCGCCGCGAAGGCTGAGCATTTGTCCTTTCCGTAGGCTTTGGCTGCACGCGCGAGAATGAACTTCCAGCGAGCCATCGCCACCTCTCCCAGCCGGCGCCTCTGCCGCCGCACTCAAGTAGCGTACGCCCCTGCCGGGACACGGCAATCATCCCGCCGGTGTAGACCGGAGGCCGTGCTTTCTAGACCGTTTCCACCGCGGTTGGTAGACTCGGCGCGAAGGGCCAGCCACGCAGACCATGACCGACGATACCCCCGTCCTCCCCTCCATACCTGCCGCACCATCTCGTCGCGCCTACCGGCGGATCGTCGCCAAATTCGGGACAAACCTGCTCACCGCCGGCACGGACCGGCTGGACCTGGAAGTGATGGCCGCGCTTACCGGCCAGGTCGCGCGGCTGATGCGCAGCGGCGTGCAGGTGGCGCTGGTGACATCCGGTGCGATCGCGGCCGGCCGCCACCGGCTGGGCACCGAGAGCCGCCGGCGCGATGTCCCCTTCCGCCAGGTACTAGCCGCCGTCGGCCAGAGCCACCTGATGCACTCATACGACCAGCTATTCTCCTGGCATGACCTGGTGGTGGCACAGGTGCTGCTCACCAAGCATGACATCGAGGACCGCGAGGGCTACCTCAACGTCCGTAACACGCTGCTCGGTATGTTGGAGATGGGCGTCGTGCCGATCATCAACGAAAACGACGTCGTGTCCCTGGACGAGGTGGCAGAGGCCAAGATCGGCGAAAACGACAACCTGGCCGCTCTGGTGGCTAACCTGGTCGAGGCTGATCTGCTCGTGATCCTGACCAACACCGACGGACTGTTCACAGCCGACCCAACCATCGACCCCAGTGCAACGCTCATCCCGCGCGTGGAGCGTATCGATGAGCACGTAATGCGGCTTGCCGGTGACGCGCGCAGTGCCCGCTCGCGCGGCGGCATGAAGACAAAGCTGCAAGCAGCGCAGCTGGCGACCGGCTCAGGCTGTGACGTCGTCATCGCCAACGGGCACGCTCCAGCCATCCTCGATCGCGTCACCGCCGGCGAGGCAGCCGGCACCCTGTTCACCGCCGGTGTCGACCGGCCCGAGAGCCGCAAGCGCTGGTTGCGCTCGGCGCTTGCCGCCCGTGGCCGGGTCGTGGTGGACGGCGGCGCCGCCCGGGCGTTACGCGAGAGCGGCACCAGCCTGCTCCCGGCTGGGGTGATTGCCGCCGAAGGGCCGTTCCGCCGCGGCGACACCATTACCATTGCCGCCGAGAACGGCCAGCCCGTGGCGTACGGCATCGCCAACTATGATGATGATGACGTTCGCCGTATCCGGGGCCAGCGCTCGAACCGGATCGTTGACATCCTCGGCCATGCGTACGGCGCCGAGATCGTCCATCGGAACAATATGGTGCTGCTCTAGCGACGCTTGTCCGCGACTTACCGGCCGGTAGATGCTCGATTCATCACTAGATTGCCGGAGGACATCCATGGACGGTGACTCGCTCACACCAGAAGCGCTACGCGATCAGGCGGCGGCCAGTCTCAGCGCGCTCTCCCAGGAGCAGCGCGAGCGCCTGTTGATTGAGAACTGGATGGCGCACGACGCCCGCTGGTTCAACGCCGTAGCGGGGGAGTACGGCCTGACGGTGGCCAACCGGCTGAACAAGCGGGCCGTATACGAACTCGGCCAGGTCGAAGCGCGCCGGCTTGGGCGGGCGGTGCCGCTCAGCCCGGTCACCGACCGCGACAGCTATCTGCTGGCCCAGGAGACGATGATCAGCCTGCTCGGTCCGCAGCTGCTGAGTTATGAACTGATGCCCATTGGGGATGAGGAATTCCAGATCGAAGTGCGCGACTGCTTCGCCTTCCGGAACGTATCCCGCGCTGGCATTGCTGCCCAGTATGAGTGCGGCATCGTTCCCAGGTTGCTCGGCTGGCTCGAGGGGCTCGGGGTGGCACACGCTATCACTCCCACACCCGGTCCATGCCTACGTGCGCAGGGGCAACCGTGCTCGTACACGATCAGGGTCGTACCGGCGCCGGCCAGTTGAGTGCCGCTCCCGAGCAGCCACGGGAACCCGCTATACTGCGGGTACGAATCGCGTGGCGCGCCGCCGCGCACTCTCCGGAGCGTCCACGATGACGATGACCGCCTCTGAGCTTGAGCAAAAGGGTGCGGCCGCCAGGGCCGGCGCCCGCGCCCTCGCTCGGCTCGACACCGCCACCAAGAACGCCTGGCTGCACGCCGTCGCCCGTCTGCTGGTCGACCGCCAAGAAGACGTGCTGGCGGCCAACCGCGTTGACGTCGCCGACGGCCGCGCCGCCGGGATCTCCGACGCCTTTCTCGACCGCATGATCTTGACACCGGAACGGATCGCCGGGATTGCCGCCGACGTGCGGGGGGTCGCAGCATTAGCAGACCCCGTGGGCGAAGTGATCGAGATGCGTACGGCGCCTAACGGGCTGCAAATCGGCCGCCGGCGCGTACCGCTCGGCGTGATCGGCACCGTGTATGAAAGCCGGCCAAACGTGACGGTGGACATGGCGGTGCTGAGCGTGAAGGCCGGCAACGCCGTTATCCTGCGCGGTGGCAAGGAGTGCCGTCGCTCCAACCTCCTGCTATGGGCCATCCTGCAAGAGGCGGCCGCCGAGACCGGCGTGCCGGCCGGCGCCATTCAAATGGTGGAGAGCCAAGATCGCGCCCTCGTGGGCGAGATGCTGAAGATGCGCGATGTCATCGACCTGATGGTGCCGCGCGGGAACGCCGATCTCATCCGTCGCGTGTATGCTGAGGCGACCATGCCGGTGGTGGCCGGGGGCATCGGCGTCTGCCACACCTATGTGGACGCCACGGCCGACCTGGCCATGGCCGAGTCCATCACCGTCAACGCCAAGACCCGGCGGGTGAGCATCTGCAACGCGCTCGATACGCTGCTGGTAGACCGCGCAGTCGCTCCGCAGTTCTTGCCCAGGGTGGCGCAAGCGCTGGCGGCGCGGAATGTCGAACTGCGTGGAGACCCGGAGAGCGTGGCCATCCTGCGCGCGGCCGGGCTGGCCGTCACCGGCGCCGCGGCCGGCGATTGGGGCAAGGAATTCCTCGATTACATCGCGGCCGTGGCCGTTGTCGATGGCATCGACGGCGCGCTCGCCCACATCGAGCGGTACGGTTCAGGCCACTCCGAAGCGATCATCACCGCGTCATACGACCGGGCCCAGCGTTTCCTGAACGAGGTGGACGCGGCCGCTGTGTATGTCAACGCCTCCACCCAGTTCACGGACGGCGCGCAGTTCGGACTAGGCGCGGAGGTGGGAATCTCTACCCAGAAGATGCACGCCCGCGGCCCGCTCGGCCTGCGTGAGCTCACCAGCTACAAGTGGATCATCATGGGCAACGGCCAGATCCGGCCGTAGACCCCGATCCCGGGAGGAACGCCATGGCCTACCGGTTTGAGCGTGAGGCGCGGACTGCCCACTCTGAGGTATTCGTGATCGTTGATGACGACGGCGCTGAAGCCGGCCGTGTGGACCTACACTTCACGCCGTCCATCACCTACGGGACGCTCTGCCTGAACGAAGGCATTGACGAGGATGGTATCCAGGATCTGATCGGCGAAATTGACGAACGGCTCGTGCAGACGGCAGATCCCTATCGGGAGGACTTCGTCGTCACGGTATGGAGTGGCCGCGCGGCCGGCGTGTATTCAGACGAAGACGCCGATGATGAGGACGCCGAAGAGGACTTCGGCGAAAACGGTAACGGCCCGCGGCTGTAGTCTCCTCACCCCAGGACGAGATCGTGGCAGGGGCGGCCAGCTGCGGCACGCCCCTGCTGCTGCGCCATGGGCGCAGGCCCTGATCAGCCGACATTGACCCACACGTGCCCGGCATCGACACGCGCCGGATACACGCGGATATCCGACGCAGTCTTCTTGGGGTCCAGCACCGCCTGGACATTGCCGATGATGCGATGCTCACGCCGGAACTCCGGGTCATACGGTTGCCGTACCACGAACCCGGTCGTGAGGTCGTAGCGGGCGCCGTGCCACGGGCACTGCAGGCAATTGGTCTCGATATCCAGCTTGCCGTGGGAAAGATCCGACAGACGAGACAGGGCGGGCATATGAGTGCAGGTGGCGTTGATGGCGAAGTAGCCGTCCGGCGTGCGCGCCACCACGATCCCGATCCCGTCCAGGTCCACCCGCGCCATGTCCCCAATACCAAGCGCCTCAGCCCGAATCGCCCGCCGCCACATGTCACCGCGGGCGATGGAGGGATAACGGGTTGCGCGTTGCGCCGCACGGTGACGCTGCTCCTCACGGACACGCTTGTTGATCTCCGCGCGCTCCTTGTTGTACAGCGCCCGCGCCGCCGGCACGTACTCGATCATGGCCAGGTCAACTTTGCGGGCCAGCCCGCCGAACAGCGGGCGCACCTGGTCGAACTCCCACTCTTCCGGTCGCTCGACCGCGTCAGGGAAGAACCGCTCTATGGCGCGACCGACGTTCACGTCGGGGTACTCGGTGGGTTCGTGGATGGCGCGCAGGCTGGCGCGATGGTCAAGCCACCACTCCTCCAGCACGGAAGCATCGGCAAACAGACGAATGCCCGTCTGGTACAACTCATCCGGTGAGAACTCCAGCAGCACCGGGCCGTCAGGCGCTTCGTACAGGCTGCTGTACACCTCGCGCAGTCCCTCGCCGATTGCCTGATGTTCCTTGGTACCGTGCCGCGCATGGCCGATCTCCACCGCAAGGATGTACGCAAGCGGTACCCGCTCCTCAGGGGTCACTTCAATGACGGCGGTCATGCGGCGGTCTCCTCACGCTGGGCTGCAGCGCTCCCAGAATACCGCAGCCCGAGCTAGTGAAAAAGCGCACGGGGAACGACCGCATACCCGCATGATGATTCATGTTTTGTATTGGGGCTTGCAGCAGCCCCTGTGGGTTGGCGATACTGCCCTCACGCCGGACGAAACCCAATCACCACCCCACCACCAGAGCACGTCCGGCCTGTGCACGGCCCGCCCCTTCCCAGGGGCGGGCCGTTGTGCATCGCCGCTGATGATCATCGACAGCCACACGCACATCTTCCCTGAGGGTTGGGCCGCGCGCCGCACCGCGCTGGCCGCGCGCGAGCCGCTGTTCGCCGAGATGTACAGCGACCCACGCGCACGCATGGCCACCGCCGCGGACCTGCTCCGGTCAATGGATGCGCATGGCATCGACCAGGCAGTCATCTGCGGCTTTGGTTGGGATGACCCGGCCTTGTGCCGGGCCCACAACGACGCGCTGCTGGAGGCCGCCGCCGCCGCCGGTGACCGGCTGCTGCCGTTTATCACCCTCAGCCTGCGGGACCTCGCCGCCGCAGCGCGCGAGGCGGAGCGATGCCGCGCCTTGGGGGCCACCGGTATCGGCGAGTTGCGCCCCGAATGGCAGGGTCTGGACCTTGCCACTGAAGGTGACGCCGCCGTACTGGCGGCGCTCGCCGGAGATGCGCCGCTGTTGATCCATGCCACCGAGGCGGCGGGCCACCGCTACCCCGGCAAGCAGGGACAACGCATCGATGCGCTGTACCGCTTTATCGAACGGCGCCCCGAGGTGAGGGTGATCGCGGCGCACCTTGGCGGCGGGCTACCGCTCTACGCACACATGCCGGAGGTCCGCGAGGTCCTGTCCGGCATGTATGTCGACACCGCCGCGTGGCCGCTGCTGTACCGGCCCGCCATCTTTCGCGCCGTGGCAGATCTGATCGGCGCACAGCGTATCCTGTTCGCGACCGACTTTCCGCTCCGCTCCCAAGGGCGCGAGCTGAGCCTGCTGCAGCAGACGCCGCTGACGGCCAGCGAGCAGCGGTTGGTGCTGGGTGGGAACGCTTCCCGGCTATTCGGCCTAGCGCAGGCAGGCTGAGCCATGGATCTCCGGCTGTTCGTCGCCATCGAGTTGCCAGAGGCATGGACCGATGCGCTGGCCGATCTCCAGCATCGCCTGCGTGGCGCCCTACCCAGCCTGCGCTGGACCCGCCCGGAAGGCATCCACCTCACGCTTAAGTTCCTCGGGAATGTACCCAGTGACCGGGTGTCGCCGATCATTGCTGCCGTGGCATCCGCCGCCGCGACGTGCGAGCCGTTCACGCTTCGGCTGGGGACGTTGGGTGCGTTCAGCAGCGGCGAGCGGCCACGGGTGATCTGGGCCGGTGTTGCCGGGGACCTTGCGGCGCTCACCCGGTTGTGGCGCGCCGTGGATGCGCAACTGACACCGCTCGGCTTCGCACCAGAACGCGGGAGCTTCGCCCCCCACCTGACACTTGCGCGGGTACCAGACGGACGACAGCGGGACATGGCCGCAACGCTGCCCGCCGTCCTGGCGGGGACGCCACTCCCACCGTTGGCGCCGGCGCCCGTCACCGCGATCGCGCTGATGCGCAGCGAACTGGGAGCGGGCGGATCACGGTATACCCAGCTGGCGTCGGGCAACCTCCGGAACCCGGCCACAAAGACAGGGAAAGATCCCGATCCCAAGCCGGAACCGCCGATGATATAGTAGCGCCATCAAGCAAGGCAGCCCGCCCAGGAGGGCAGCAGCCATGCGCTTCTTCACTTCACAGACGGCTTACGCCGGACGGCGCCGGGAATGCGATGCCCGGCGCCGTGCGTTTGTCCAGCCCGTGTCGGATGCTCCCCGGACCCGCGGACAAGTGGGGAGGCGGTTTTTTCGTTAGGAGGTTCCGGTCGTGAACTCCAGCCTCGTGGGAAAGATCGAGAAGGCCAAGCGCTACGCCGACGAGCGGGAGACGCGCGTTCGTTTCTCCTCTTTCACGGTTGACGTGAAGGGCGAGAACGAGAGCCATACCGTCCGTCTCGAAGACAATCGCCTGGTTTGCGCCTGCGAGTTCTTCGCGGGATGGGGTGTGTGCAGCCACTCCATGGCGCTCGAGCGCATTCTCGGTCAGATGCTCCCCAAGGAAGCGCTCTCAGATAATCCACTGGCCCAGCCGGTCTAGCCGGAACACGTGCGCGTCCGCTCGGGCCGCTTCTCCTCTTCGGGATGAGCGGCCCTTCACTATTGCGACGGGCTTCATCATGCCAGAGCAGTCCATCAATGGCACCGTCTTTGCCTACGAGGACGCCGGCGAAGGCGCGCCGCTGTTGCTGCTCCACGGCGGGCTCGGCACGGCACGGCTGCACTGGTGGCGTGAGATCCCCGTCTTCGCGGCGCACTACCGCGTGATTGCCCCTGACATGCGCGGCTACGGCCGATCTTCGCCACCACGCACGTTCCCGTTCGACTTCTACCAACAAGACGCCGCCGACATGGCCGCGCTGCTGGACGCACTTTCGACCGCTCCTGCCCACGTCATCGGCTGGAGCGACGGCGCTGTGGTCGCCCTGGTCATGGCCGTGCACTATCCTCACATCGTGCGCTCGCTGACCGTCATATCCGGCGAGGCGCGGCTGCTGCCGCAGGAGCGCGCGGTGTGGCCGGTGCTGGCCGGCGCTTCAACTTGGAGTGGCGGCGCCCGTGAACGGTTCATCGTCGCCCAGGGGCCGTTGAACTGGCCGGGGATCCTGGATGCGATGGTTGCTGGGTACAACCGCGTGCTCGATGAGCGTGGCGGCGAGATCGTCAGCCAGCGCGTCCATGAGATCCGCTGCCCCACGCTGATCCTGCACGGTGATGCTGACCCAACGGTGCCGGTGCAGCACGCTTACGAACTCCACACCGCCATCGCCGGCTCACGCTTGCACCTCTACCCGGGCACTGGCCACCTCCCCCAGCGAGAACATGGGGAGGACCTGCGCGCGCGCGTCCTCGCTTTTCTCGCGGAACACTAGGCAGGTTAGTCATGGACGGCCGCACAGGGATGCGGCCTTCTCTCTTGGGCGGGGAGAACACGCAGGCGGCGGGCCAGCATCGGAGGTGACGGCAGCGCGGGGGTTGGCGCTCGTCTCCGGCACCGCAGCCCTGCCGCACCGCCCGGGACAGGACCTCCACGACCCTGCTGCTTCGGCCGGTGCTTTCAGCGCACCTCGCTGGCGCACGTTGGCGCCTCATGAATGGTCCGGGCTAGGCTGGGACCCCAGCAGACATCACCGCTCGAGCGGCAGACAACGCCTCGTCGATGTCGCTCTCACTGATGCCATAGTGGGTGACCATGCGGTTTCCGCCCACCAGCACACCGCGCGCCTCCATCGCCGCCGTAAAGGCCGGCGCCGGCATCCCGCTAACGCTGTAATAGAGAATGTTCGTCTCGACCACACCGGCATCACAGGCCAGCCCTGGAATGGATGCGAGCCCGTGCGCAAGCCGGCGGGCATTGGCGTGATCCTCTGCCAGGCGACCGACCATCTCCTCCAGTGCGATGATGCCGGCCGCGGCAAGCACGCCGGATTGGCGCATGGTCCCGCCCACCATCTGCCGGTAGCGGCGAGCACGACGAATGAAGTCGCCGGATCCGACAATCATCGAGCCGATGGGGCAGGCGAGTCCTTTGGAGAGACAGAACTGCACCGTGTCAGCTTCAGCCACCAGATCCGCCGGGTGTACGCCCTGAGCCACGGCGGCATTGAAGATCCGCGCACCATCGATATGCAGGGGGATGCCGGCTTCCCGTGCTACCGCTGCAACCGGAGCCATCTCGTCACGGGAGAGCGCGGCGCCGTTGCAGCGGTTGTGCGTGTTCTCCAGACAAATCAGGGCGGTGCGGGGAAAGTGCACGTTCTCGGGCCGGATCAGCGCCCGCACGCGCCCGGAGTCCAGCGCACCGCGCGGGCCGTTGGGCACAGTGCGCAGCTGTACCCGTCCCAACGCGGCGGAGCCCGCCACCTCGGCCAGCACGATATGACACTGCTCGCCGGCGATCACCTCATCGCCGCGTTCGGTATGCGTCAGCAAAGCAATCAGGTTGCCCATCGTGCCGGAGGAGACAAACAGCCCGGCCTCTTTCCCCAGCCGCTGGGCGGCCATCACCTCCAGCCGCTGCACGGTGGGGTCATCACCGAACCCATCGTCTCCCACCACCGCCGAGGCCATCGCCCGGCGCATCGCGGGGGAGGGGTGGGACACGGTGTCGGATCGCAGGTCAATCGCCATCAGGGCACGCTCCCAAGCCGGGCGGCTCGTTTCGATTCTCCCATACGGCCCCGGCGGGCGAAAGGCAAGGCCGGTCTGATAGCCTGCTGATGGCCATCGACCGCGAGACAGCTTGTGCACCATGTGGCGTCATCGCACTTTGCCGCGGTAGGCGGATTGCGCATCCATTACCGCTCCTGGGGCAACCGCCGGGCGTTGCCGCTGCTGCTGTTGCACGATCTTGGCGAAACCGCAGACCAGTGGTTGCCTCTCGCCGCCGTGCTGGGCGCCGAATTTCGCGTCGTGGCGCCGGACCTGCGCGGCCATGGCGACAGCGACTGGATTGACACCTACTCACCGCAAGAGATCGGCGACGATGCGGGTGAGCTGGCCGGCGTGTTAGGACTAATCCCCGCTGCAGTTGCCGGCATCGGGCTCGGGGGCTTAGCGGCGGCGTTGCTGGCGGCCAGACAGGGCTATCTCGTGGAACGGCTGTGCCTGCTCGGCGCCGGCGTCCACGCTAACCTTCCGCCCGAACGCGCTGCCGAGCAAGCGCTGTACGCTGAGCTACCGCCGGACGCGCCGTCTCCGCAGGCGTGGGTCACCGCATGGCACAATGCCCGAGTGCGCGCCGGTCTGCGCCACGACGCAACGGCGGCCACGCACGCTGACCCGTGGCGGATGGTACGGCGCCTCACCAGCGGGCGCGTCGCACCTGCGTGGGACCGTGCCGGATACCAGCTCTACCGCGCGTGGTCTCCCGGGGCTCATGCGGTGTCATACGCCGAGGAATTCCATGAGATCGACGTGCCCGTGACGCTAATCTATGGTGCGCACGACCCCGTCTTGCCAGGAGAAGCGGTCGCTGCCACTACTGCCACCATCAAGGACTGCCGCGCGGTCCGCATCGCGGGCGCCCGGCACGACCTGCTGCATGATCGCCCTGCCGCGGTCGCCGCGGCTATGCTGCCGTTCTTGCGTAACGCGCACTGAAGCCGGTTGCCTGCCAGGCTTCGCGCCAAGAGACGGAGCGCCGGGCTCAGATCGCCCCTGCCTCGCGCAGGGCGGTCACCGTGGGGCGGTCAAAACCCAGGAGTTCTGCGAGAACGGCATCCGTCTGCTCACCGAGCAGGGGCGGATGAGCGCGCAGCTCCACAGGGGTACCGGACAGCCGCAGTGGCGAGCCCACCACAGGGACGCTGCCTGCCGTAGGATGAGACAGGTGGTGCACCACACCGAGCGCCGTGACCTGGGGGTCCTCGAATGCCTGGGGAACGGTGTTGATTGGACCGGCTGGGATGCCGTTATCATTCAACATCGCCAGCCACTCCGCAGCAGTGCGCTGAACGATCAGCGCCGCTACGGCGGGGACAAGCGTCTCGCGATTCGTGAGCCGGCCGGAAGCGCTGCCATAACGAGGATCGGCCGCCAGCTCCGGTGCCCCGGCCAGTTCGCAGAAGCGCCGGAACTGACGTTGATTGACCACCGCCAGTGCTAGCGGCCGGTCCTGCGCCTGAAACACCTGATACGGCACGATGTTAGGGTGCGCATTGCCGTACCGCTTGGGCGGCTGACCGCTGACTAGGAAGTTGCTGCCGACGTTCGCCAGCCAGGACAGCGCCGACTCCAGCAGCGAGACATCGACACGTTGTCCCCGGCCGGTGGTGGCGCGGGACACGAGCGCCGCCAGGATGCCGCTGACCGCGAACAACCCGGCGGTGATGTCGACGATGGCCACGCCGACCTTCATCGGCTCGCCCTGCGCCTCACCGGTAATCGACATGATCCCGGCCATCCCCTGAATGACAAAGTCATAGCCGGGATAGTCAGCGTAAGGACCAAACGGACCAAAGCCACTGATTGAGGCGTGGATCAGACGGGGATTGGCTGCCTGCAGCGTCGCGCCGTCCAGGTCCATCCGCTCCAGCGTGCCCCGCTTGAAGTTCTCAATCAGCACATCGGAGCGGCGCACCAGGTCAAGCAGGATGTCGCGACCGGAGGGATGCTTGAGATTGAGCGTGATCCCGCGCTTGTTGCGGTTGGCGGCCAGGTAGTAGGCGCTCTCGCCGCCGGTGAAGGGCGGCCCAAGCTGGCGGGTCTCATCCCCTTCGCCGGGTTGCTCGACTTTGATCACATCGGCGCCGAGGTCGCCGAGGGTCATGGCCGCGTAGGGCCCGGCCAGCACGCGGGAGAGATCCAGCACGCGCACACCGTCCAGCGCTCCCGCCATCGTCGCTCTCCCTTAGTGCGCTAATCCATCACCGGGGCATCGAAGCCGCGCGGATGCGCCTGCCGCCACTCCCACGCCGTGGCGATGATGCTGTCGATGTCGGTGAAACGTGGCGCCCAGCCCAACGTAGCGCGGGCATGCTCCGCAGAGGCCACCAGCTCGGCTGGGTCCCCAGGACGGCGATCCGCCGGTACCACGGGAACGGGGTGCCCCGTGACACGCCGGACAGACTCCACCACTTCCAGGTTGGTGAATCCCGCGCCATTGCCGAGATTAAAGACCCCTCCGCCCCGGTCACACTGGCTGACCGCGAGTTGATGCGCCTGTGCGAGGTCCAAGATATGGACGTAGTCACGCACGCAGGTACCGTCACGCGTTGGATAATCAGCGCCGAAGATGGTGATTGCCTCTCGCTTGCCGAGCGGAACCTCCAGCACAAGCGGGATCAGGTGACTCTCGGGGTCGTGGTCCTCCCCGCGGGCGGGCGTGGCGCCAGCGGCATTGAAGTAGCGCAGCGCCACCCACCGCAACCCTCGCCGTTCGCCGTACCAGCGCAGTATCCGCTCTACCAATGCCTTCGTCTCGCCGTAGACGTTGACCGGGTTGATTGGGTGGTCCTCAGGGATGGGAAGGGTCTGCGGTTCGCCGTACACGCCCGCGCTGGATGAAAACACCATCCGCTCGACACCCGCGTCAACCATCGCGTTGAGCAGTGTGACCGTGCCGGCGACGTTGTTGGCGAAGAAGGCGCCTGGGTCACGCATCGACTCGCCGGCTTCGATGTAAGCGGCACAGTGAATCACCGCGTCCGGCTTTGCCTGTGCCAGGGTGGCGCGGAGCCGGCGGTCATCGGCGATGCTGCCCACCACGAGCCGCGCGCCGGCGGGAGAGGCGGCCCGATGCCCCCGCTCCAGCGTGTCATACACGGTCACCTCGTGGCCGGCGCGCAGCAGTTCCGCGGCGGTGGTCGAGCCGATGTAGCCCGCACCGCCGGCGACAAGGATATGCATGGGAGTTCCTCTAGTCCTCGTACCGCTTGAGTACCAGGCAGGCGTTCTGGCCACCGAAGCCAAAGCTGTTCTTGAGCACCACCCGAACGCCAGCCCGGCGGGCCGTGTTTGGCACGTAGTCCAAATCGCAGTCTGGGTCTGGGTTATCCAAATTGATCGTGGGATGGATGGTTCCCGTGACGATCGTCTGCACCGCCGCCACGGTCTCCAGCGCGCCGGACGCGCCGAGAGCGTGACCGATCATCGACTTGGTGGAGGACACCGGCACGGTATAGGCATGTTCACCCAACGCTGCCTTGATCGCCACCGTCTCGGATACGTCATTCAGCGGTGTCGAGGTGCCGTGGGCGTTGATGTAGTCCACGTCAGCGGCGGACAACCCGGCGTCTTCCAGCGCCCAGCGGATGGTGCGCGCCGCCCCTTCGCCATCTGCGCAGGGGGCGACGATGTGATAGGCATCGGCGCTGGCGGCGGCGCCCGCCACCTCTGCCAGAATGCGCGCGCCGCGCTGCTGTGCATGGTCGAGCGTCTCCAGCACAAACACCGCCGCGCCTTCCGATGGAATGAAGCCATCGCGGTCTCTGTCGAACGGGCGGCTAGCACGAGCGGGTTCGTCGTTGCGCTGGGTCATCGCCCGCATCACTGAGAACGCCGCCAGGCCGAGCTGCGAGATACCTGCCTCGGCGCCACCGGTCAGCATAACGTCCATCCGGCCGTGGCGCAGCAAGTGCAAGGCATCGCCGATTGCCTGCGTCCCAGCAGCGCAGGCTGTAACCACCGTGCCGTTGTAGCCTTTGAGCCCGAGTTGCAGGGCGACCTGCGCGGCGGCCATATTTGGCAGCGCTTTGGGCATGAACAGGGGGTCCACGCGCATGCCGCCCTTGGCAACGATTGTGCGCACCGCCTCTTCGATGTTGGGATAGCCGCCGTTGCCGTTGCCGAACAGCACACCGATGGTGGTACGGTCCATCGCTTCCAAGTCCAGCCCCGCGTCACTGACCGCCTGCTGCGCCGCCGCGACGGCGAACTGCGAGAAGCGGGCCATGCGCCGCGCCTCCTTGCGATCAATGAACGACTCTGGGTTCCAGTCCTGGACCTCGCCCGATACCTTCGTTGGGTAGCCGGTGGTGTCGCATAGTGTCATCGGGCGCACGCCCGAAACGCCGGCCACGAGGTTCGTCCAGTACTCGTCCACGCTCTGCCCCAGAGGGGTGATCGCCCCCATGCCGGTGATCACCACTCGACGTGGCGCGTGTGCTGCCATTGGTCTGTCCCCTTGACGGGCAATCAGCTTCCGGCCGTTGGTCACCCCCCGGCTGGAAGCTGCCGTTGCCCTCAGTGTAGGCCGGTGACGGGATCGGGAACAACGCCGAGCACCCAGGCGCGCGCTTCGGCCACGACGTACAGTGAACCCGTCACGCAGATAAGATCCGCCGGCCCCGCCTCTTCCAGCGTGCTTTCGACCGCCGCTGCGACATCCGGAGACTGCCGCACCGCCAGATCGAGGGCGGCGAAGGCGGCGGCGACATCGGTCGGCGCTGCGGCGCGGGCAAGCTGGGCGCGCGTCGCCACCACCTCCGGCTGCAAGGGCGCCAGCTCACGGGCAAAGGCGGCGATGTCCTTATCCTGGTTGAGCCCCACCACGAGGAACAGCCGCCGAAAGGAGAAGTGCGCGCGCAGTGCTTGTGCGAGCCGGCGGGCGGAATCGGCATTATGAGCGCCATCGACTACCAGCAACGGGCGGCGCTTGAGCACTTCCAGCCGTCCTGGCCAGCGCACCTCTGCCAGCGCGGTGCGCACCACCTCAGGCGGTGCAACGACACCGGCAAGCTGCTCGACGGACAGGACCGCTGTGGCGGCGTTCTCCAGCTGGTGCCGGCCGAGCAGCGGCAGGGTGATGCGGTACTCGGAGCGCGGCGTGCGCAGCCGCATCTCCTGGCCATCTTCGCTCACCCGTCCGGGGGCCATCTGGCAGGCCTGGGCGGCCTCGGTCAGCGGCACATCGAGCGCCGCGCAGGCGGCGCGTAGCACCTCGGCGGCAGACTCGCGCTGCAAGCCCATCACCGCCCGCGTTCCACGCCGGAGGATGCCTGCTTTGTCCCGCGCAATCTCGGCGACAGTGTTGCCCAGGATCTGCGTGTGCTCCAACGAAACCGGCGTGAACACGCACGCGTCCTTCTCGTCCAGCACATTGGTGGCGTCCAGCCGCCCGCCCAACCCTACTTCGACGACCTGCCAGTCAAGCGCATGTCTGCGAAACGCGAGGAACGCCAGCGCGGTCCGTAGCTCGAATGCCGTCAGCTGCCCGAACTCCCCAGAGGCGTTTGCCAGCCCGACGGCGGGGATGAGCTCATCCATCAGCCTGACGAACTCCTCCTCGCTGAGGGGCCGGCCATCAATCTGCGTGCGCTCCGTCTCGCGGTGGAGGTGAGGGCTGGTGTAGAGTCCGACGGAGTGCCCGGCGCCGCGGAGCATCGCCGCGATCATCGCCGCGGTACTGCCTTTGCCCTTGCTACCGGTGATATGCACCGTACGCCGGCCGGTGTGCGGGTCTCCCAGCCGGGCCAGCAGCCCGCGCATCCGGCGTAGATCTAACGTCGCAGCGCTGGCCCGGCTCAGCGGCGTGAACTCGTAGTTGTCGAAGCGATGCAGGAAGCCCAGCGCATCAGCATAGGACGTCATGCGCTGGATTGTACGGCATCGCTACGCACGGACCGCGCTACACTGGTCCCATGCCACAGCTGCTCATCGCCACCACCAACAATGGCAAGATTCGCGAGTTCCGAGACCTGCTCGCGGGCTGCGGCTGGCAATTGGTCACACCGCGGGACGTTGGGTTATCGCTCGATGTTGAAGAGACGGGGAACAGCTACCTGGAGAACGCCCGGCTGAAGGCGCACGCCTTCTGCCAGGCATCGGGTCTGCCCGCGCTGGCCGACGACTCGGGGCTCGAAATCGACGCGTTGGGCGGTGCGCCGGGGCTGTACTCCGCTCGTTATGCTGGACCCGACACGACGCACGGGGATAAGATGAAGCAGGTCCTCGCTGCGCTTGCCGGCCTGCCGGATGCGCCCCGCACCGCCCGGTTTCGTGCCGTCGTGGTGGTGGCGTTCCCCGACAGCCGCGAACTCACAGCCGAAGGGGTATGTGAGGGCATCATCGCGGAGACGCCGCGCGGGGCAGGTGGTTTCGGATATGACCCAGTGTTCCTGGTGGAGGGCGGCCCGCTGACCATGGCCGAGTTGCCCGCACCACAAAAGAACGACATCAGCCATCGTGCCCGCGCCGTCCATGCCTTGCGCGATGCGCTGCAGCGAGCCGCCGATGGATACCCCAGTTCTGCTCCCACTCGTCAGTGACCCGCCCGGGCCGGCCGGCCTGCTGGATGCCCGCCGCCGGCCACTGCGCGATCTTCGCATCTCCATTACCGACCGCTGCAATTTCCGCTGCACGTACTGTATGCCGCGGGAGGTGTTCGGCCCGGCGTTCGTCTTTCTCGACCGCAAGGAGCTGCTGAGCTTTGAGGAGATCACCCGGCTGGCGCGGCTATTTGTCGCGCAGGGGGTGGAGAAGATCCGGCTCACCGGCGGCGAGCCGCTGGTGCGTCGCGACATCGAACGGCTGATCGCTCAACTGGCAGCGATTGACGGCCTACGTGATCTGACGCTCACCACCAACGGTTCGCTGCTGTCGCCGGCGAAGGCGCGGGCGCTAAAGGACGCAGGACTGCAACGCATCACCATCAGCCTGGACTCGCTGGACGATGCCGTGTTTATGTCGATGAATGATGCCGGCGTACCCGTCAGTCGCGTGCTGGCCGCGATTGACAACGCCGCCGCGGCCGGCCTGGCGCCGGTCAAGATCGATATGGTTGTGAAACGGGGAGTGAACGAGGACAGCATTCTGCCGATGGCGGAGCACTTCCGCGGCAGCGGCCACATCCTGCGCTTCATCGAGTACATGGATGTCGGCAACCACAATGGCTGGCGAATGGACGACGTCGTCACCGCCGCCGAGATCGTCGAGCGGCTGCAAGGGCGCTACCCACTGGAGCCGGTGGCCCCCAACTATTTCGGCGAGACCGCTACGCGCTGGCGCTACCTTGACGGCGAAGGCGAGGTTGGCATCATCGCGTCGGTCACCCAGGCGTTCTGCGGCAGTTGCACCCGTGCCCGCCTCTCGGCAGAAGGCGTGATGTATACCTGCCTGTTCGCCGGGGCAGGACACGACCTCCGCGCGTCTCTGCGGTCTGGCGCGACCGATTCTGGCCTGGCGCAGCAAATCACCGGCATTTGGCGTCAGCGCGACGACCGCTACTCCGAGGTCCGTGCCGAGATCTCTGCCCAGCACAAGAAAGTGGAAATGTCGCATATCGGCGGCTAGTGTCATGGAGGGTGCCGGTGGCCGAGGGGCTGACCCATCTGGATGACACGGGCCGGGCACGAATGGTGGATGTGACCGAGAAGACGATCACCTCCCGCACGGCCATTGCCCGCGGACGTGTCGTCATGCATCCGCACACGCTGGCGTTGATTCAGTCGGGCGCGGTCACCAAGGGCAATGTGCTGACCACCGCGCAGATTGCCGGCATCATGGCCGCCAAGCGCACCCATGAGCTGATCCCGCTGTGCCATCCGTTGTTGCTGACGAAGGTAGATGTGCAGCTGATGCCAAACGAGGCCGAAAGCTGCGTGGACATCGAGTCCGAGGTGCGGACGGCCGGTGTCACGGGTGTGGAGATGGAGGCGCTGACCGCCGTCAGTGTCGCTGGGCTTACCATCTACGATATGTGCAAGGCGGTCGACCGCGGCATGCGCCTGGAGGGGGTGCGGCTGGCGCGGAAAGAGGGCGGCAAGTCCGGCGTGATCGAGCTGGAGTAGCGGCGGTCAGCGCAGGAGCTCGAAGAGCGCGAAGCCCAGCAGCCCGCCAGCAATCACCACCGCCGCGATAGAACGGTTGTTAGTGCGGCGCAACCGGTCGTGCAGTCGCTGGATGCGGCGGTGACGGGCGGCCCGCTTGCGCTCCAGCTCCAGCACGCGTAGCCGGTCGCGCATCTCCTCCCACATCGCATCCTGCGCGGGACGGGACATGGTCGGGACGCCGGTGGTGTCGCGCCACACGCTGTGCGAGGGCATTCGCTCGCGCATGCGCTCCCCAAAGTTGTCAGCGGTCACTGGACCCCCCTTGGGCCGCCACGCGCCCCTACACAAAGCACCATCGGCCATTGACGGTGCAGACTGAAGGGGCATACGTCGCACGCGCCCTCTGCATCAACCAGCAGGCGGCACGAGAACCCACGGGTCAGGATTCGCTGTCTTCCATCCGCTCCAACAAGAGCTCGCTGACCACCGCGATCGCGCTGTGCGCGTAGACCACATAGTCGCGCGGGTGCAGCTCCAGCTTCTTCAGCTCCTCCTTGCGGAGCGCCACCGGGTCTGCTCCACCATTGACATCGAGCCCTTCCACATCAAGGCCGATCTCGAGTTCGTAGATGCCGGCGTCCGGGGCAAGCACGATGCAGCCGCGGTCGGTTCGGGCAGCTGCTTCAGGTTCAATCTCAATGGCATAGGTAAAGAATGCGCCGGGAAACGGCGGGAACGGGTCTAACTGCTGGACCAGCTCACGCAGGATCCGGCGTAGCTGGTCTGCGGCACGCTCCAGCACGAGATCGGCCTGCACCTTGCGCGCCAGGGGATCGAAAGTCGGATCAGGAAGCGGCACGAGGGTCCCCTTCTTCGATGCAAAGCTAGGTGCAGTATACCCGTCTCGCCAAGTTGATTCTGTGATATGCTTCTCAAGCGGAGGAGAGAGGCTCGTCGGAGAGATTGCCATGCAGGCGACCCGTCAGCAGATTCTCGACTTCCTCCACCGTGAACGCCGCGCCACCGTCAAGGAACTGGCCGCGGTACTGGGCATCACCTTCACCGGCGTGCGGCAACACCTGGCGCTGCTCGAGCGTGAAGGGCTGGTCCAGGCCTCGGAAGAGCGCGGGCGCGTCGGCCGCCCGGCCTATGTGTACTCGCTCAGTGACCGGGGCGAGGACCTATACCCCACCCACTACGATGCCCTGGCCAATATGCTGATGGAGGAGTTGCGCGCCCTCGGCGGCGCCGACGCCCTCCAGCGCGTGCTTAAGCGCGTGTCGGTGCGTATGGCAGAACAGTACCTCCCCCGGTTGGAAGGGCTCCCTGCCGAGCAACGGTTGCTGGAAACGGCGAAGATCCTTCGTGACCAGGGCTCCCTGATCGAGACCGAGCAGGACGGCGACACCTTCTATATCCGGCAGTGCACCTGCCCGTATCCGAATGTCGCCCGCCGCAATCCCGGCGTGTGCGCGCTTGAGGTTGACTTTGTCCGGCGGCTGACCGGCGGTGATGCGCGGCTCGTCGCCAGCCTGTTGCGTGGTGACCGTGCCTGCACCTATCGCATCCGGCTGCCGATGGCGTCAGAGAACGGCCACATGGCGGAGCGCCCGGCCGGCCAGAACTAGACGGCGCCGGCGGATTCCTGGGTTCGTGCCCCTACCATAGGGGTTGTCCCGATCCAACCACACCTCATCCGTGCCTACGCTGCAGGTAGCGATCAAAGCCTCGCTTCCACCACCGCAGCGGAGGAACTCCTGTGCGACGCGCACTGCTGATTACCCTGCTCACAGCGGCGGCGCTGCTCTGGGCCCTGCCAGGAAGCCGGCCGCAACCCGCCGGCGCGGCCACCGCCAGCCCTACGAAGACGCCCACCCCGACACCGACACCCACACCGCCGCCGCCATCCTCGCTGCCGGCGCGCTTCTCTGGGAAGCTGACTTTCGCTACGGGATTCAAGGCGCCGTCTAAGGCCGCCTTGGCCGTGTACTCGGACGCAGACACCAAGTGCGTCGAAGGCACGGTGTCGTCCGGGGCCTACGCCGTCAACGTGCCGCGGGGCGTGGACCGGCCCGGGTGTCCCAGCCCTGGCAGCGCCGTGTACTTCAAGCTCGGGGACTACTGGGCCGTCCAGAGCGGCAACTGGGTCGCCGGGATGCCGACCGCCCTCGACCTGATCTTTCCGAAGATGGACAGTGTCGCCCTGGGCCCCGGTTGCACACAAGCAACGACGACGTTCTCGAACGGAACGGCAGTGAAGAGCATTATCGACAATCTCAATCCGGCCGATACGCTGGTGGCGTTGTGGCGGTGGAACGGCCAGGACTGGGAGGGATACTTCCCCGGGGCGCCGGCCGGCCTGAATAGCATGAAGACGGTCAACCGCCTTGACGTTTTGTGGGTATGCACCCCGTCCGGTACGACACTCACCCGGCCGGCGGTGGCGCCATCGTTGATCACGGGGCCGCTCGGCTTCGGCGACGCGGCGCCCAACTAAGACGCTGCCGGTACGATGCCCATGCCTCGGCGAAACACACACGGGAGAACCGTATCTGGTTCCCCCGTGCCTGTTACTTCGCCCTCCGGCGTCTGCGACCATCCGGCGGTGGTGATCCAGGGTTGGAGAGCACAAACCGCAGCATGGTCGCAGTTGACTTCCGCCAGGTGAGCTTGAAGCCGCGTAATTTTGCGGCACGCGTCAGGCGGCCCTTCTCCGTCCGCTGGCTTTCCGTCGCACCCAGCGATACCTCACCGCCAACTCCTCCTTGCTCGCGGATGGTATCGATGATGTCGAGATAGTGGGCCAAATCCAGCCCTGCCGGCGCCCGTTGCGATTTGAGGTCTTCCTCTTTCAACACGCGGCCGAGTTGCGGCACGATCCCTTCCTCCATGCGGTATTCCACGCAGAATACTATCACAACACCCCGTTCATTGTTGAAGTCGTGCTCACTAGCGTTGACAGCGCCGCAGGCTGCGCCAAGCCGCTCGGGAACGTGTGATTCTGCCCAACACGGAAATGCCACCGATCAACATCAACCTCATACGGGAGTACCTCACACCCCAGGGCAGTACCCCTTCCGCTGCATATCATCCCCACGTTGTGCCACGTACGTTGAATTCCTACTACTGGACCTTGTAATCCAGGAGGAAATCCGGCGTGACCGTGCCTGCTGAGACGCTCGACCCGCGAACGTGCGCGTTCTATCGCCGCGCGCTCACAGCGCTGACCGAGGCCGGGGTGCCGTTCCTGGTTGGCGGCGCCTATGCCTTTGCCCGCATCACCGGCATCGAGCGTCACACCAAGGACCTTGACATCTTCCTGCGGCCCGCCGATCGGGATCTGGCGCTGCGGCTCCTGGCATCGCAAGACTGTCAGACCGAGGTTGCGTTTCCTCATTGGCTCGCAAAGGCGCATTGCGGTGAGGACTACATCGACATCATCTATTCCTCTGGTAACGGCGTCGCCGCCGTAGATGACGAATGGTTTGCCCATGCCACGGCCGATACGGTACTCGGCGTGCCAGTGCTGCTCTGCCCGACCGAGGAGATGATCTGGTCCAAGGCCTTTGTGCAAGAGCGGGAGCGGTTTGACGGCGCCGACATCGCCCATTTGCTGCACGCGAACGGACGAACACTGGATTGGCCGAGGTTGCTCAGGCGTTTCAGCTGCCATTGGCGAGTCCTGCTCGCACACTTGCTGCTGTTCGGCTTTGTATACCCGTCAGAGCGCGACGCGGTGCCCGCCTGGCTGCTGCGCTCCCTGTGGCGCCGTGCGGAACAGGAACTGGCAGCCGGGCCGCTCACCCAGCGCATCTGTCAGGGTCCGCTGCTCTCGCGGGCGCAATACCTGCATGACATCGACCAGCTCGGCTATGTTGACGCGCGGCTCACCGCGGCCACCGGCATGACGCGGGAGGACGTCGCTCGGTGGACCGCGGCGATCGCTGAGGAGCGAGAACGCCATGACAGTGACGACACCGATGCTGCGGCTGGCTGCCGTTGCTGACCTGCACGTCACCCGCGCATCGCAGGGCGCGCTGCAGCCGGTGGTAGCGGGGCTGGTAGACCACGCCGACGCGCTGTTGCTCTGTGGCGACCTCACAGACTACGGTCTGCCGGAGGAAGCGCAGGTACTGGTGCAGGAGCTAGTCAGTGTACGGATTCCGATCGTGGCCGTCCTCGGCAATCATGACTATGAGTCCGGCCGCCAGGACGAGGTGAAGCGCATTCTCTGCGACGCCGGCATCAACGTGCTGGATGGCGAAGCGTGTGAGGTCGCGGGAGCAGGGTTCGCCGGGGCCAAGGGGTTTGCCGGCGGCTTTGGGCGCTATGCGCTCGAACCGTGGGGAGAGAGCGGCATCAAGGGGTTTGTCCAGGATGCCGTCGACGAAGCACTCAAGCTTGAGCGCGCGATAGCCCGCATGCAGGCGCGGGAGCGTGTGGTATTGCTGCACTACAGCCCGGTGCGCGACACCGTCCAGGGCGAACCACCGGAGATCTTTCCCTTCCTCGGCTCGAGCCGCCTGGAAGAGCCGCTGAACCGCTACGACGTCACCGCCGTGTTCCACGGCCATGCCCATCACGGCAGCCCGGATGGCCGGACAGCGGCGGGAATCCCGGTCTACAACGTGGCGTTGCCACTAGTGCGCCAAGCCCATACCGGCGGCCCGCTGGCGCGCATCGTGGAGATCCCCCGCACCGGCGCGGATGACGAGGCAGCGTAACCCACTTTGTGGGTGATTGCACATAGGCGCAGCCCCCGCTAGCGTGAAGCAAGGGAGAGGGCGCCGCGCCGCGGCAGCGGACGGCCCCACCATGGGTGGAGGTCTTGGGATGCGGGTTCGGTGGGCATCGAGCGTGCTGGTAAGCGCAGCGCTGGGGGCAGTGCTGCTGGCAAGCGCCTGTGGCTCTGGAGAGGCAAGCGGCAACGCCTCAGTCAATCAAAGCGGCCCCGGGGCAACGGTTACCGCGCCGAACGCCAGCCCCATTAGCAATGCCACCCCGGCCGGCAGCCGCACCGCCGCGGCCGGCGGCTCTGGCAGCCAGGAGCAGGGCAAGCCAGAGTCGATCGTCGCCACAGACAACAAGTGGGACAAGACCACGATGGCGATTCAATCCGGCACGGCGTACACCGTCACGATGCAGAACAAGGGTGCAGCGCTGCACAACTGGCATGTCACCGGTGTCAAAGGCGCCGACGGCAAGGATATCACCACAGCGATTATCGGTGGGGGCCAGAACGCCTCCGTGACGTTCACGATCAGCCAGAAGGGCTCGTTCGATTACATCTGCGATGTGCACCCCGTCGAGATGAAGGGCAAGCTGAACGTCCAGTAGTGTCCGCCCCACGCACGCACGGCATTGAGATCGCGACCGGGATGCAGGTTCCCGGTCGCGATCTTTCGTAGGCTCACCGCTCATGCTGCCCGGCGTACAGGCAGGGGTGGCGCTTCCGTCACCGTCACCGTGGCCAGCCGGAAGCGCCGGGTCAGCACGGCGAGTCTCTGCGCCGTTGCCGCCAGTTCCCCGGCGCGCGCCGACATCTCCTCCACCTGTGCGCTCATCTCCTCGGCTGAGGCGCTCACCTCCTCCGCCGCCGCGGAGTTCTGCAAGGAGACGGCGGCGATGGCGCCTATCGCCCCACCAACCTGGGCGCTCTGCGCAGAGAGCTGCTCGGTGGCGGCAGCATTCTCTTCGGCCACGACACCGATGGCGGTCAGCGCGGCCACCACATCCCGCGCTCCGCCGGCGAGCTGCCGGGCAGAGCCGGCGATAGCCACGATGCGCTCAGCGGTGTTTCCCACTGCGGTATGGATCTCGCTAAGCGTGGCGCCCGCCTGCTGGGCGCGACGCTCACCGGCGTCAACCTCCGCCGTCCCCTCGGACATCGCATCCACTGCCTGGCGCGTGCCGAGTTGCACGCGGTTGATCAGATCGGTGATGGTGCGCGTCTCGCGCTGGCTGCGCTCGGCCAGCTTCCGCACCTCGTCGGCTACCACCGCAAACCCGCGTCCGTGCTCGCCCGCCCGCGCCGCCTCGATCGCGGCGTTAAGCGCCAGCAGGTTGGTCTGCTCGGCGATGTCATCGATCGTCTCCACCACCGCGCCAATCTGTTCACCGAGGCGGCCCAAATCTGCCACCGTGATGGCGGCGCCGTCAACGGCCTGCTTGATACGACCCATGCCTTCGACAGCCGCCTGTACGGCCTGGGCTCCGGCGCCGGCCGCGGCGCGGGCCTGCTCACTGGCCACCGCCACTGCTCCGGCGCCCGTCGCCACCGCATCGACATCCGTGGCCATCTGCATGGCGCTGGTCACCGCACCCTGCACCTGCCCGGACTGCTCGCTGGCTCCCCGAGCGATGCCCTCGACCGCCACGGCCATCGCTTCCACCGCCTCATTGGAGGCCTGGGCGTTGCTGCTCGTCTCCTGCGCGCCACCGGCGATACTCTGGACCGCGCCGGTCACCTGCTGCACGGCCACGGCGGCCTGACCGGCCGATGCGCTCAGTTGATCGCTGGTGTTGGTCAGCTCGGCTGCCGCCTGCTGCACGCCGCCCACCAGCTCGCCCAGTCCAGCGGTCATCTGCGCGAAGGCTGCGCCGGTCTGCTCTAGCTGGTCTATCATTGCATTGAAGCTTGCTGCCATCTCGCCCAGCTCGTCGCGACCGCCGGCCGCCACCCGTTCGGCGTGAAGGTCGACCTGCGCGGTCAGGTCACCTCCGGCGATGGCGCGAACGGTTGCCGCCATGGCCGGTAGATCATCCGCGGCGATGCGACGTGCGGCAGCTGCCACCGCTCCAACAGCCCGGCCCATGGAACGGGCCAGCAGAAAGGACACCGTGGCGCCGGCCGCCGTCGCCAGCGCGATCACGACGATGAGCAGCACCTCGGCCTGATCGGCGGCGGCGGACACCGACGCGTTGGTTTGTGCCCCAACGCGGTCCTGCACCTCGATCAATGCGGACAACGTCTTGATGGCATCACCGAACTGGGCAGGGGCCTCACTCCGGCGCACGATGTCGGCGCCCGCGCCGTCGCCGGCGTCGTCCAGAGCCAGCATCCTTGTGCGGGCAGAGATGAAGGCTGGGTACGACTTGTTCCACTGCTCCAGCCCAGACTTCTCCTCAGCGACCAGATAGGTCCCGGCATACGTGGCGATGTTGCGGTCGATCTTCTGAAGCCAGGCCGCCTCATCCCGGCGGATCTCGGCACGAACAATCGGGTCCACTTCGCCGTACCGCTGCGCGCCGGCGTTCAGCTCATACAGACCCTGCATCGCGGCGTTCAACTGGATGGCCGGCTGCAGCCGGTCAACATACAGGCTGTGGAAGTCGGTCGCGAATTGCGTCGTGTTGCGCCAGCCCACAGCGCCCACCAGGTAGAGTGGCGCCAGCACGGCCAGACAGCTCGCCAGCAGCTTCCCGCGGATTCCAATTCGCATACCCGCCTCCCGGATTCCTCCAGCTTCACACGTGCCATCGCCGGACGGTTACGCCTTGCGTGGCGCTTGGCAGGCGGCAACGAGCGCCTTACCACAGTTGTCGGTACTCCCCTCGCACGATGCAGAGCCAGCGGCTCAGGGATTACCCGGATTGTTCAGAACATTCTGACCAGCAGGCTGCGCGGCTCAACTCAGCGCGTGGCCTCGCGCATCTGCAAGACGTGCCCGAACTGCGTTGGAGTCGAAGCCACCTTCGGGGGCTCGGACCGCCATGCATTGGTCTTGCGGCCCTGCGGCGGGCGGTGCCGGGGCGGGCAGCCCGCTGGGGGCCGGGTTCACGCGAAGGCGCGAAGCCGCGAAGGCGAGCTGCGTGGGAACCATGACCAACACCAACCTCGCATCTTCGCGGCTTCGCGTCTTCGCGTGCGATCCCATGATCCCCACGCTGGCCAGCTACCGGGCCAATCCGGGTGTGGTGCGCGCCTTCCGGCGCGTCGCGGGTAAGGACAAGCGTAGCTGCATCCTGTGTCTGGCGCTGGACGGGCAGGAGCAGCCAACCGGCGAGCTGCTGGCCACGCACCCGCGCTGCCGCTGTGCGGTCGTGCCCCTGACGCGCTCGTGGGAGGAGTTGGGCTTTCCCGAGCACGTGCAGCGGCTGGCGGATGAGGCCGAGGCGTCCCGGCCAGGGCAGGAGCGGGGAGAGGCGTGGTTTCGGAAGCAAAGCGCCGCCACCCAGCGGGCGATGTTGGGTCCGGGTGGGCTGGCGCTGTACCAGAAGGGAGCCAGCCTGCGGGACTTCGTGGACGTGCGCCACTCGCCGGACTGGGGACCGACGTTGCGGCGGAAGCCGCTGGCGGAGGTGGGAGCAGGGGACGTCGCAGGGTTTGTGCATGGCTCCGGCAGCAGCCGAAGGCCGGGGCATCTGATATCGCGAGACGAGGTGCCAGCCTGGCTGGCGGACTCGGCGGTCAAGCAAACGACGGTGCATGTCACCAGCCGCGCAGCTGCTGAAAGCATTTGGCGCGAAGGGGTTCGGATCAAGCGCACCGGCGAAGAAGGAAAGTACGGTTACGGCTTCTACTCGGCGATCCGGCTAGACCCACAGTACGGTGATACGCCGGTGTGGGTGGCGGTGAAGCTGCGCCGGCCGCTGGTGCTGCGTGACTCCGTGCGGGACATGGACCTGGTCTATGACCTTGCTGAGGTTCATCCAGACCTGCCGCTCAACGAGGCGATCCGGGCCGGTGGGTATGATGGTGTCGTCGTATACTACGGGGGTGGTACCGGCGATGGCTGGGTGGTCGCCTTCGATGCGGCGCAGGTGAAGATCGTGGAGGAGCGCGGTGGTCGTTGAAGTTGAACCTCTCAACTGGGAACGCTCCGTACTAGAGGGTGAGGGCACCGTGTGCGGCGCCTGCGCGCACTTACGGCCGGACAACACCTGTGCAGCCTTTCCGGACCGGATTCCGCTGATCATCGCGAGCGGCGAGGTAGACCATTGGGTGAAGCGTCCAGGTCAGGTGGGAGACTATGTCTTCGAACTGGCGATGACGGATGAGCGATGGCGGTTCGGCCAGGCGGCGCGATGGCGGTCGCGGCTGGCAGCCCTCGCAGCGGAGCGCTCGCGCGGCATTCCAAAAGCTGTCTCCGCTCGAACTTGACCCTACAGAACCGTTATCGCACGGTGGCAGGCGCTGGTCCGTGTGCCGCCCCACCCTGCGAGCCCGGACCGGCAGGCGACGGGATGCCGGCCGAAGTGATCTACTGCGGCGATAACGCCAAGGTGCTGCCGAAGCATGTCGCGGACGAGTCGGTCGATCTGGTGTACATCGACCCGCCGTTCAACACCGGGCGGAACTATGAGGTGTTCTGGGGTGAAGCGGCAGAGAAGCGTGCCTTTGCGGACCGTTTCGGCGACCCCCGTGCGTATGTGCGATGGATGGAGCCGCGCATTCGCGAGATGTACCGCGTGCTGAAACCCAGCGGCAGCTTCTACATCCACTGCGATGACCACGCGAGCCACTACCTCAAAGTGCTGCTCGATGATGTGTTCGGGGTTGCAGGG